>JBDTMX010000061.1:0-3598 GCA_039934055.1 Sphingomicrobium sp.
TGTGGCGGCGCAAGAAGTGCCCCGATTCGTGAGCGATCACTCCGGCCAGCTGGGCCTCGTTGCGCATCCTCAGAAGCAGGCCGGAGAAGACCACCGCGAAACCGGTCGGGAACATCACCGCGTTGAAATCGGGAATACGCGCGAGGTAGATGCGCATGTCTTTCGCGGCCGGTCCGCCGACGGTGCCGATGAGGTCCTGCAGGTAATGGAGGAGCGCAGGATCCTTGATCAGGATGTTCGAGCCGGCGACCTCTTCCTCGACCCGCTCCATCTGCTGCCACAGGCCCAGCTCGTCGCGATCGGTCGGGCGGAATCCGGGTCCGATCAGCGGCTGCATGTCGGCCGGCCGGATGCGCGCTTGGGCGACGCCGGCGGTCAGCGCCGCGGCAGCCGCGCCGCCGCCGACCAGCAGCGAGCGGCGATTGAGCTCAAGGCCATGCAAGCCCATCAGCGCCTCTCCATTGCCCGGCGCACTTCGCGGCCGGGTTTCATCCGCCCCAGCAGGCGCTCGACCAGCTGGGCGGCGCCGTCGGGCGTGCGGATGTCGCCCATCTTGACGCCGGCGATCTGGCTGCCGGTCTGCACGACGTTGAACCAGACCACGTCGCCGGTCTTCAAATCGACCAGCGATGCATAAGCGAACTGGCCGCCGCCGCCGATGTTGGGAGCGCAGAAGCCAACGAAGCAGCCGGCGATGCCGAGCACTTGGAGGGCAACCCGGCCGCCGGAGACGATGCTGTCGTCGGCGTACATGAACAAGGCGTAGTCGAAGCCGGTCTTGCGACCGAGCGCGACGGCTTCCTCGCCCAACGTGTAATCGAGGCCGCGGCGGCTCTTGGTCGGCAGATAGGCGCCGAGATATTTGTGGAGCGCGATCGAGTTGCCGACCGCGGAGTGCAGCCGCTCGAGGTCCGCGACCGCATCCTCGCTGACTCCGGCAAGCTCGTTGCGGTGGGCGAGGATCTGCACCTTGCCGCCGCGCGCCGCCTGCTGCGCCCGAATGGCGGCAATGACATTGGCGCGGGCCTGCTTGGTCCAGTCGGCGCGCGGCTCGGCCATGCCGCCGGTGGTGACTGAGTTAACGGTGACGTCGGGGCGCATGACCAGAAGCCGGTAATCGCCCTGAGGAGGCGTGAACTGGAGGTCGGCATACTGGCGCGTCTGGACGCAGCCGGCCACGGGAACGCTGAGCGCAAGCGCGAGCGCGATACCCCAATTCCGCATATCAAGCCTCCGCGATCCGCAAATCGCGGCCGCCCCAAGGTTCTACTGTCCCCGCTCGCCTGAACAACAGATTAAAAACGTCAGCGTTTTGAACCGATTAGCGCGCCGGACAAGCGACCCCCTGAATGCCCGCCAGACACTTGCCATCGATCGTTCGGGATTCGACGCGCAGGCCGAGCATCGCGCCGAGCGTCGGCATGATGTCGACCGTCTCGACCGCCTCGTTGCGGTCGGCGGGCCCCATGCCCGGGCGCCAGAACAGGATCGGCACGCGGCGGTCGTAGTCCCACGGGCTGCCGTGGGTCGCGACGTAGTAAGTGGTGTCGGCGATCGGAGTCACGTGGGGCTTCAAGATCACCACGAGATCTCCCGAGCGCTGCGGGTCGAACGAAGCGCGCGCGCGCTGGATCAGGGTCCAGCGGTCAGGGCTGGCGGTCGGCGAGGCGGTGCTCCGCAGCTGGTCGGAAGTGAACACCGCCGCAACTTGCGGATGGCGAGAATAAGCCGCGACCGCTTCGCGCAACGCCGCGGCGCGCTGGGCGGGCTTGAGCGCGCGGTCGAGATAGATGTCGCCGGCGAAGTCGCCGAGCAGCACCGGGCCCGCGAGCCCGAGCTTGGCCGCGATTCGCTTGCCCATTTCCTTCGCGGCCAACGCCGGATCGACGCGGGCGGCGGCCACGCCCTTGAGCCGCAGCCGCTCGGGAATGTCCTCGCCGCCGTGGTCGGCGGTCAGGGCCACTGCATAGTCGATGCCGCTGCGATCGAGCAGGCCAAAGAAATCTCCGAGATCGCGGTCGAGCGACAGCAATTGGAGGCACATCTCCTGTCCCTCGGTACCGTATGAGTGACCGACGTAATCGGTCGCCGACAGCCCAATCGAAATGAGGTCCGGCGACGGACCCTGGCCAAGCTTCATCTCCTGGATCAGCCCGGCGGACAGCGCCAGCACCGCGCCGTCAAAGGCCGGCGATGCCCGGAATGCCGCGGCGTCGTCCGCGGCCCGGGCAAAGCGTCCGTCACCAACTGGCTTGCCGCCGCCCTCGATGGCCACAACGCCCGCCTTGGCCGAGCAGAACGCGGGCGGCTCCAACGGTGCCTGCGGAGCCGCGAGCAGCGCCCCGACGGCCGCATTGGAGCGGGCGACGCTGGCCGGCGGCGCATTGCGCAGGTCGGTTACGAAGAGCTTGCCGTCCCAATACCAGCGCTGGTCGGGGGTATGCCCACCCATCATGATTGCCGTCCGGTCCTTGCCGGCAACGGTCACGTTGCGATTGCCGGGCGCCGCGCTCTTCAGCCGCTCGCCGAGCGTCGTCACTTTGAGGTGCATCGGCGAGACTGTGTAAGCGATCGAGGAGGATCCCGGCGCGCGTTCGTCCTCGGCGCAATAGACCGACTTGTCCGAGCGGGTCAGCGACTGGTCGATCCAGACGTTGGCGATGATGCCGGTGCGCGCCGGGCGGTCGCCGGTGAGGATGGTCGAATGTCCCGGACAGGTCTCGGTCGCAGCATGGCTTTGATAGCCATTGTGGAACACCGTCCCGTGGGCGAGGCGCGCCAGCCCGGCGGTGAATTGCGGCCGGTATTCGTCGAACAGGTCGGCCGAGAACTGGTCGACCGAAATCACGATCAGGAGCCGTGGCGGCAGCGCGGGCTGGGCGAATGAGGCGGTCGGGAGAAGCGCAAGCAACAGGGCTGAGACCAACCGACGCATTCCCTTACTCCCTTGTTCAGTCGAGCTTCGCGCGCAGACGCTCGTTGACCATTTGCGGATTGGCCTTGCCGGCCATCGCCTTCATCACCTGGCCGACGAAGAAGCCGAACAGGGCTTCCTTGCCGCCCTTGTACTGCTCGACCTTGTCGGCGTTGGCCGCGAGCACGGCATCGATTGCGGCGTCGATCGCGCCGGTGTCCGAGGTCTGCTTCAATCCGCGTTTCTCGACGATGTCGGCCGCGCCCTCACCGGCTTCGAGCATGATCTCGAACACCTGCTTGGCGAGACTGCCCGAAATCGTGCCGTCGCCGACCAGGGCAAGCAGCTCCGCCCCCTGGGCCGGGCTGACCGGACAATCGGCGATCGTCTTGCCGAGGCGGTTCAACGCCCCGAACAGCTCCGACGCGACCCAATTGGCGGCGGCTTTCGGTTCCACGCCTTTTTCAAGCAGTGCGTCGAACCAACGCGCGCTCTCGACCTCGGCGGTCAGCACGCTGGCGTTGTAGGGCGGGATGCCGAGCCCCTCGTAGCGCTTGCGCTTGGCGTCGGGCAGCTCGGGCAGCGACGCGCGGCACTCGTCGATGAACGCCCGCTCGAGCTCAAGCGGAAGCAGGTCGGGATCGGGGAAATAGCGGTAATCGTGCGCGTCTTCCTTGGAGCGCA
>JBDTMX010000062.1:0-4834 GCA_039934055.1 Sphingomicrobium sp.
CATAGTCGCGCTCATAGACGTAGTTGATCAGCCCGGCGATCTCGAGCCGGGTCGGAACGGGATAGCGTAGCGGCCCCGCAGCAAAACCGGGCGGAAGCTGCCATTGGACGTCCATCGGCAGGCCGGCATCGCCGGGATTGAGCCAATAGCCGTGCCAGCCAGGGTTGGTCCGCATGTGGATCGCGAGCTCGACCTCGCCGCCCGGCGGCGCCGGCCCTTCGGCCACCAGCTGCGGCTCGATCCCCCGCGCTTGCCCGAGCGCCGGTACCAGCAGCATTGCGAACAGAAGCATCAGACGGCGAAGCATGGACCTGCCGCTAGTGCGTCGGCGCGGCCTAGTCGAGATTGGGCCGCAGCCAGCGGTCCGCCGCGTCAACCTCGACCCCGCGCCGCCTGGCATAGTCGTGGAGCTGGTCCTGGCCGATCCGCGCGACACCGAAATACTGGGCGTCGCGGTGGCCGAAATAGAATCCCGACACCGCCGACGTCGGCAGCATCGCGTAATTTTCGGTCAGCGTGACCCCACCCGGATTGCCACCGAGCATGTCGAACAGCATCGGCTTCAAGCTATGGTCGGGGCACGCCGGATAACCCGGCGCGGGGCGGATCCCCTGGTATTTTTCGCGGATCAGCTGGTCGTTGGAGAAATGCTCGTCGGCATAGCCCCAAATGCGGTTGCGGACCTCGGCATGCAGCACTTCGGCGAGGCTTTCAGCCAGCCGGTCGGACAGCGCTTTCAGCAAGATGTCCGAATAATCGTCGTTGCCCGCCTTGAACCGCGCCAAATGCGGCTCGAGCCCGTGGATCCCGACCGCGAAACCGCCGATCCAGTCCTCGCCCTCGGGGTTGATGAAGTCGGCCAGGCACATATTCGGCCGACCTTCCCTTTTCTTCACCTGCTGGCGAAGGAAAGGCACGCGGGTCCAGTCGTTGCCGGCCAGCACCAGCACATCGTCGCCCTCACGCTTGCAGCGCCACAGGCCGACGGTCGCCTTGGGCGTCACCCAGCGCTCGGCGATCAGCCGCCCGAGCATGTCCTGCGCGTCGGCGAACACGCTCTTCGCGCTTTCCCCGACCACCGGATCGTCGAGAATCGCCGGATAATTGCCGGCCAGCTCCCAGGCGCGGAAGAACGGCGTCCAGTCGATCGACGCGCGGAGGTCGCGCAGCGGCCATTCGCCGAACTGGTGGAGGCCGGGCCGAAGCGGCGGCGGCGCCTGTCCGCTGGGGTCGTAGGCAAAGCCGTTGGCGCGCGCCTGCTCGAGCGTGGCGAGGTCGCTGTGGCCGCGGCCCGAGCGGCTTTGGCGGAGCGTCTCATAGGCCTCCGCGGTGGTCTTGATCAGCGCGGATCGCTGGGTGTCGGAGACCAGCGCCGAGGCCACCGAGACCGCACGGCTGGCATCGACCGAATGGATCACCGGCCCGTCGTAAGCGACATCGATGCGCAGTGCGGTGTGCGCCTTGCTGGTGGTTGCGCCGCCGATCAGCAGCGGCAGCTTCAACCCCAGCCGCTGCATCTCGCCCGCGACCGTCACCATCTCGTCCAATGACGGCGTGATCAGCCCCGACAGGCCGATCATGTCCGCCTTGTTGTCGTTGGCCGATTGCAAGATGTCCTGCCACGGCACCATCACGCCCAGGTCGATGATCTCGAAGCCGTTGCACTGCAGCACGACGCCGACGATGTTCTTGCCGATGTCGTGGACGTCGCCCTTGACCGTCGCCATGACCACCCGGCCCTTGCCTTGTGCAGCGCCGGTCGCTTCTTTCTCGGCCTCGATGAATGGCAGCAGGTGCGCCACCGCTTTCTTCATCACGCGCGCCGACTTGACCACTTGCGGCAGGAACATCTTGCCCGACCCGAACAGGTCGCCGACGACGTTCATGCCGTCCATCAGCGGCCCTTCGATGACCTCGATCGGCCGCGCGAACAAATGCCGCGCCTGCTCGGTGTCGGCGACGATGTGGCCGTCGATGCCCTTGACCAAAGCGTAGGACAGCCGCTCGCCGACCGGCATCCCGCGCCACTCGGCCTCTTTCTTTTCTTCCGCCGCGTCGGTGCCGCGAAAGCGCTCGGCAAGCTCGACCAGCCGCTCGGTCGCATCCACCCCGCTCTTCGGCTGCCGGTCGAGGATGACGTCCTCGCACGCTTCGCGCAGCTCGGGATCGATCAAATCGTAGACATCGAGCTGGCCGGCGTTGACGATTGCCATGTCGAGCCCCGCGGGGATCGCGTGATAGAGGAACACGCTGTGCATTGCCCGGCGCACCGGCTCGTTGCCGCGGAACGAGAAGCTCAAATTCGACAACCCGCCCGAGATGTGCGCGCCGGGGCAGCGCTTGCGGATCTCGCGCGTCGCCTCGATGAAGTCGAGCGCGTAGCGGCGGTGCTCGTCGATGCCCGTCGCGACGGCGAAGATGTTGGGGTCGAAGATGATGTCCTGTGGCTCGGTCCCGTCCGCGGTCAGCAGCTGGTAGGCGCGCTCGCAGATCGAGACCTTGCGCTCGACCGTGTCCGCCTGCCCGACCTCGTCGAACGCCATGACCACTGTAGCGGCGCCATAGCTGCGGACCTTGGCCGCAACTTCGAGAAACGGCTCCTCGCCTTCCTTGAGGCTGATCGAATTGACGATCGGCTTGCCCGACACGCATTTCAAACCGGCCTCGATCACGCTCCATTTGGAGCTGTCGATCATCACCGGCACGCGGGCGATGTCGGGCTCGGCGGCGATCCGTTTGAGGAAGATCGTCATCGCCGCTTCGCTGTCGAGCAACGCCTCGTCCATGTTGACGTCGATGATCTGCGCGCCGTTCTCGACCTGGTCGCGGGCAACCTCGACCGCGGCGTCATAATCACCGGACAGGATTAATTTATTGAACTTTGCCGAACCTGTGACGTTCGTCCGCTCGCCGATATTGACGAACCGTGCGCCCGCAGCGGCGGGCTCGATGCTCGAGGCTTCCATGTCCGCCATGTCGGCCAAATCAGGCAGCGAGGATCATCGGCTCGAGCCCGGCGAGCATCGTGTGGCCGTCGGCGCCCGGCACTCGCCTGGGCGACGCACCGCGCGCAACCCCGGCGATCGCCGCTAGGTGCTCGGCGGTGGTGCCGCAGCAGCCGCCGACCACATTGACCAGTCCGTCGGCGATCCACTCCGCAACCTGCGCCGCGGTTTCCGCCGCCGCCTCGTCATATTCGCCAAGCTCATTGGGCAGGCCGGCGTTGGGATAGGCCATGACCAGCGTGTCCGCCTTGGCCGCCAGCGCCGCCAGGTGCGGCCGCAGCTGCGCCGCTCCGAACGAGCAATTGAGCCCGATCGTCACCGGCTTGGCGTGCCGCACCGACGCCCAGAACGCCTCGACCGTGTGGCCCGAGAGGTTGCGGCCGCTTAAGTCGGTCAGGGTCATCGAGATCATCAGCGGCAGCGGCCGGCCGAGCGCTTCGCCGGCCTCGAGCACCGCCTTGATCCCCGCCTTGGCGTTCAATGTGTCGAAGATCGTCTCGATCAGGATGAAATCCACCCCGCCTTCGACCAGCGCGTCGACCTGCTCGCGGTAGACCGCCTTCATCGTGTCGAAATCGACCTCGCGGTAGGCGGGATCGTTGACGTCGGGCGAGAGCGACAGCGTCTTGTTGGTCGGGCCGAGCGCGCCCGCGACCCAGCGGCGTTTGCCGTCGGCTTTCGAAAAGCGGTCGGCGACCCCGCGCACGATCCGCGCCGCGGCGCGGTTAATCTCGGCGACATGGGCTTCCGCCCCGTAGTCGGCCTGGCTGATGGCGTTGGCGTTGAACGTGTTGGTGGCGAGGATATCGACGCCGGCTTCGGCGAATTCGACCGCGATCTCCTCGATCAGCTCGGGCCGGGTGAGGTTGAGCAGATCATTGTTGCCGCGCTGGTCCTTGGTGAGCGCAAGATCGCCGCGATAGGCGTCGCTCTTCAGCCGCCGCGCCTGGATCGACGTCCCATAGGCGCCGTCCTTGACTAGGATCCGCTTGGCCGCTTCGGCGCGAAGGGTGTCGGCGGCGCTCATGCGGCTTTGGCCCTCACCCCAAGCAAGTGACAGATTGCGTAGCTGAGCTCGGCGCGGTTCAATGTGTAGAAATGGAAGTGGCGCACGCCGCCCGCGTAGAGCTGCGCGCACAATTCCGCCGCGACCGTGGCGGCGACCAGCTGGCGGGCGGCGGGAAGGTCGTCGAGCCCTTCGAATAACCGGCCGACCCATGGCGGGACCGAGGTGCCGTTCATTGCCGCCATCCGGTTGATCGCCGCGAAATTGGTGACCGGCATGATTCCGGGCAGGATTTCGATGTCGATCCCGGCCGCCGCCACATTGTCCTGGTAACGAAAGAAGCACTCCGGATCGAAGAAGAACTGGGTCGTCGCCCGGTTCGCGCCGGCGTCGACCTTGCGCTTGAGATTGTCGAGATCGGCGGCGACATTGGGCGAGTCCGGGTGGCATTCGGGAAAGGCGGCGACCGAAATCTCGAACGGCGCCACCTGCTTGAGGCCGGCGACCAGTTCGGCGGCATTGGCATATCCGCCAGGATGCGGGGCGAATTTCGCGCCCTGCTCGGGCGGATCGCCGCGGATCGCCACGATATGGCGCACGCCGACCTCCCAATAGGCCCGCGCGATCGCGTCGACCTCCTCGCGGGTGGCGCCGACGCAGGTCAAATGCGCGGCGGCGGGGATCGAGGTTTCGCGGACGATCCGCGCCACGGTCGCGTGGGTGCGCTCGCGGGTCGAGCCGCCCGCGCCATAAGTGACCGAGACGAAGCGCGGGGCCAAAGGCTCGAGCGTCTTGACCGACTCCCACAAGGTCTCTTCCATCT
>JBDTMX010000063.1:0-3414 GCA_039934055.1 Sphingomicrobium sp.
CCTCGCCCACGACCTCGGCCACCCGCCGTTCGGCCACGGCGGCGAGGACGCGCTGACCGCCGCGCTGGCCGACGCCGGCGGGTTCGACCACAACGCCCACAGCGTGCGCCTCGTGACGAAGCTCGAGACGCCCTATGCGGACTTCGATGGGTTGAATCTGAGCTGGGAGGCGCTCGAAGGTCTCGCCAAGCACAACGGGCCGGTGACCCATCCCAACTGGGCGATGGCCGAGGCCAATGCCGACTTCGACCTCGAGCTCGGCAGCTGGCCGAGCCTCGAGGCGCAGGTCGCCGCCATTGCCGACGACATCGCCTACGACAACCACGACATCGACGACGGCCTGCGCGCCGGGATTATCGATCTCGACGAGCTCACCACGGTGCCGCTGGTGGCGCGGCACTGGCAGGCCATTTCCGCCCGGCACCCCGACGTGCCGCTCGACCGGCGGCAACGGGCGCTGGTCCGCGACCAGATCTCGAATATGGTCACCGACGTGCTCGCCGAGACCCCGCGCCGCATCGCCGACGCCGGGGTCGCGAGCGTCGACGAGGTGCGCGCCGCGGGGCGGGCGCTGGTCGGCTTCTCGGCCGCGCTGGCCGCGGAGGACCGGGCGCTCAAGGCGCTGCTCTACGACCGCCTCTACAATTCGCCGGAGCTGGTGCCGGTGCGGCTGGAGGCGCAGCGAGTGGTCGCCAACCTTGCTGCGGCGTACCGCGCCGACCCCAGTCTATTGCCTCCGGATTGGCAGACCGACAGCGACGAAACGACACAATTGCGCAGCATCGGCGACTTCATCGCCGGCATGACCGACCGCTTCGCCATCGCCCGCCACGAGGAACTCATCGGCCCCGTCGAGCTCCCCGACCGCTTCTAAGGGCGGCTAATGTCCGCAATGGGTCGAAACCGGACGGCAGCTTTGCGTGAGTTGCGGATACCCGCCGACGTTCAGGCGTACGCGATCGCTAGCCCGATCAGCGCCCCCAATTGAAGCGCGACAATCACAAACAGCTGGGTCGTGAACGGCTCCTTTCTGGTCTTGTGACGAAAAAGGTGGCGGGCGAGCAGCGCGGCCGGAGAGCCGCCGATAAGAGCCATCATCAGGAGATCGGCCTCCGAGATGCGCCGTTCACCGGCCCGCGCCCGCTGCTTGTCCTGCCAGAAGCGAAGCTTCGTCCAACAGTTCACAACCAGCAAGGCGATGGCGGCTATGGAGAAAACGTCCGACATGTTCCGCCTCTACATGTTCCATAGCTCGCAAGGATTGAAGGGTGCAGAGCGGCACAACCGTGCGGCAGGTTTGGATGGAAAGCGATCGCTTTGCGGATTACGTTCGATCGTTCGAATAGTCGGCTCACCCAGGCCGAAGCTTGCGAGCCCAGTGAGGGATACCCGCTCATGATCCGATGCCTGATGTGCTCAACGCTTGCCGTCGCCGTCTTTCTCTCGGGCGCTCCCGCACAAGCGGAAATACTGCATCCGAGCGGAAAGTGGATGGTGGATTATCGGGACGATCAGTGCGTCGCGTCACGCCAATATGGCGCTCCCGACAATCCGATCGCATTGGGCATTCGCCCGGCTCCCAATGGTGAAACCTACGAGCTGATGGTCTCGCGCAAGCGGTCGGGTCCCGACTTCGCGGTCGAGCAGGAAGGGTCGGTCGATTTCGGCGGCGGCAGAATCAAGGCATGGCTGCTTAACTACGGCGGCACGCAGACCAAGGCCGACGTCTACCAATTTCGCATCTCGGCTCCAGAAATGGAGCAAGCGCGATTTGCGAAGACCGTGACCCTGCGGGCTGCAAGAGCGTTGGACGTCAGCTTCGAATTGAGATCCATGTCCGCCCTGCTGACGGGACTTCAAGACTGCACGGCCGATCTGAAAAGCTATTGGAACATGGGCGGCGAGCAGGATGGCCGCATTGCCACGTCTGCGATGGGGGACGTGAGGGCGCTGTTCACCAGTGACGATTATCCGGTCCAGGCGCTGAAGAACGATCAGCAGGGCCAGTCGCGGTTTCTCTTGCTGATCGATGACAAAGGCTCGGTCGCCGGCTGTCATGTCTTGCAGGCCAGCGGCGTTCCCGTGCTCGACGCGATGGGCTGCCAGGTAATTCGCCAGCGGGCCAAATTCACGCCGGCCCGCGATTCGCGCGGCGCGGCGGTGCGCAGCACCTACACCACGCCCTTGATCAACTGGAGTTTTCACTGAGTGCCGGGATGCCAGCAGAAAGCACCCGCGAAACCGCTCAGGAACCAACCGCCGGCTTCAGCTCATTTGGGCGCGTGGGCGGCGGCGTAGGTTTGCTGGAACTCGACGACCTGCTGCTTGAGCCGATCGATCGCCGCGGTTCCGGCGGCCTGGGCGCCCTCGCAGCTGCTGGCGAGAATCGCTTTCTCGATATCGGGAGCATGGTCATGAGCGAACCACAGGCTGGCGGCCTGGGTGGTGTCGACGTTGGCGAGATAGGTGTGCCACACCGCCTGCTCGTTCGGCTTCAGCGATTGCTCTGTAACCAGCCTTGGCAAGGTGGCGGTCGCGATGAACTTGGCATGGGCGGAAGCGACCGTGCACTTGCCGTCCACGGTGCGCTTTTGTAGTCCGGCTTCGATCTCCCAGCCGGCCGGCGGCGCGACGCTGTGGCCGGCCGCATCCTTCGCCGCCAACTGCTCGTCGATCGATTTCTTGACCTCTTTAAGGTTTTTGCCGGTCACGTCGTAATATCGGATGGTGGTGTTGGGCAGGTCCTTGAGGCCGCGGCCCGAGACCGCCGCGATGGTCGCCAGCGGCGGCGGGGCCGGCTGTGCGGCGGGGGCCGGAGTCGGGGTCTGGGGCCGGGCAGGCGGCATCGTCGGGGGCGGCGCGGGCGGCAGGCTGTAGCTTCCCATCTGAATCATGGAAGCGGACGCCAGGATCAAAAAGTTCAACACGATTCCAATCTCCTTCGCCGGTGTTTCTAGTGCTTCGCGTCCACGCGGCAAGACGCTTTTGCCGACTCAACGCACGTGACGCGCCGCCGTTGCTGGGCTAGACGCCCGCGCTTGCCGCACTGCGGATGAGCCGAACCTTGAGTATATACGCCCAATACGCCGCGCTCCTCGACGGAGTGCTCGATGAACTTGTTACTGACGGCGCGCTGCCGGCCGGTCTCGAACGGCGCTCGGTCGCGGTCGAGCCGCCGCGCGATGCTTCCCACGGCGACCTCGCGACCAACGCCGCGATGGTGCTGGCCAAGGCCGCCGGGACCAATCCGCGCGCACTGGCCGCGCTGATTGCGCCCAAATTGGAGGCGCTGCCGCCGGTCGCCTCGGTCGAGATCGCCGGCCCCGGGTTCATCAACCTCCGCCTCAACCCCGACGCGTGGCGCGACGAATTGCGGACCATCCTCGCCGAGGGCGACGCCTACGGCATGTCGGA
>JBDTMX010000064.1:0-7106 GCA_039934055.1 Sphingomicrobium sp.
TCGAAGTGCACAAATATGCGGTCCAGATCACCGTCGCCGACGTTCGCGACGGCGCCTGTTCGTCTTCAACGCTGCAGGAAGCGGCATCGTGGGGCAAGGTCTCGACCGCGCAGGAGCAGATGGTGTTCGCCGAAGCGACCAGCGTGCTGCCGCTACTGGCGTCCGACGCTTATCACCGCGGCGCCTGGAAGACTCGCACCAAGCGTCGCTTCGCCAAGCTGTTCGATTGATTTGCTTGCGGCATTGATCTGCCCCACACTCCCTCATCCTGAGGGGGAGCTGAATCATGGAATATAGCCCGATCCTGGCGCCTGTCGTGGCGCTGGTCGCCTGGTCGCTGGTCATGCAAGGCTGGCTGTATGTCAGCCGGTTCGCGGCGATGAAGGCCGCCGGGATCAGCCTCAAGGGAAAGGTGGGCTCGCGCGGCAACGCCCTCGAGGGCGCGATTCCCGATCAAGCCAATTGGAAGGCGCATAATTACGCGCACCTGATGGAGCAGCCGACCCTATTTTACGCGATCGCGCTGACGTTGGCGCTGATGGATATGGGCCACGGCATCAATTACTGGCTGGCCTGGGGCTATGTTGGCTTGCGGATCGTCCACAGCCTGGTCCAGGCGACCGTCAACGTCATTACAATTCGCTTTGGGCTGTTTTCGCTCGCCTCGTTATGCCTGCTCGGTCTGACGACGCACGCGGCGCTGCGGATCGCGCACGACTGCGGGTTGATATAATCCAGTCATGAACGGCACTTCGGAGCGTTTGAGGCTGCTCACCTGGGCGGCGGTGCTGTTGTTTGTCGCTTACGGCGCGGTTTACGTCTCGACGCTGGACTTCGGGCATTTGATCCCGCGCGACGGAAAGCTGCACGTCATCGGCCGCGATTTCCTGAACTTCTGGATGTACGGCCGGGCGGCGTTCGAACCCAATCCCGGTCGATACTATGACCTTGGCACCTATTGGGCGGCAACCGAGCCGCTAACCGGGCCTGGCTACCCGCCTCAAATGTGGTCGTACCCGCCGACCGTGATGCTGCTCGCAGCGCCGTTCGGCTTGCTGCCCTACATGGTTGCGCTGGCGCTGTGGACGGCGATCGGGGTTGCCGCCTTCATTCTGGCACTGAGGCTGTGGACCAAGGATCCGCGGTATCTCATCCCGCTGCTGCTGGCGCCGCCGGCGATCTTCGGGATGGTTTCCGGCCAGTTCGCCTTCGTCGCCACGGTTGCCATCCTCGCGGTGTTGCGCTGGCGAACGACGCGTCCGCTCCTGGCTGGCGTCATTCTCGGCCTGCTGACCCTCAAGCCGCAGCTCGGCTTGTTCTTCCCGATCCTGCTGCTTGCCACCCGAAGCTGGAAAGTGATCCTCGCCGCCGCCGTGACCGCGATCGCCGTGGCCGCGCTCACCTGGCTGATCTGGGGCAGCGACCTCTGGCTGGCCTACCTCACCCGCGGGATCGCCAACCAGACGCTGGTCCTCACAGACCCGCAAAACCTGAGCGAACTCTACATGGCGACGCCGTTCATCAACGCGCGTTCGGCGGGGCTTCCAATCGGCGCCGCGGGCGCGATCCAGGCGATCGCTTCGATCCTCGCGGTGGTGCTGGTGTGGATGACGTTCTCCCGCCGTCCACCGGCCGACGATCTTCGCGCGAATGCGATTTTTCTCGCCTGCGTCGGGTTCGGCACACCGTACCTGATGTCTTACGACACCTTGCCTTTGGTCGTCGCGATGGTGCTCCTGATGCCTTCGAGCCCGGTTGGGCGTCTGCTCACCTTGCTGGCGTGGGGGCTTCAACTGGTGCAGTTCGCTTTCGGGCTGTTCCATTTGCCCGGCCCCGCGCTGGTGCCGCTGGTTATCGCGCTCTATCTGGTGAAACAGCCGGCGAGCTCGACGTGGGTCGACCAGCGGAACTGGCCAACCGGACGCACCCAGGCGAGCGCGTAACCGCCGTCGACGAGCGTGGCGGCATCGCGGGCAAAGGTCGCGGGATTGCAGCTGGCGTAAGCGACGCACGGCACTTGCGATGACGCCAGCGCCGCAACTTGCTCGGCGGCACCGGCCCGCGGCGGATCGAGTACCACTGCATCGAAACGATCGAGCTCCGCCGCATCCAGCGGCCGGCGATAGAGGTCGCGATGCTCTGCCGCGATCGTCGGCGCCGCCCGCTTGAGCGCCAGCACCGCATCGCGCGACGCCTCGGCAGCGTAAATCTGGCCGGGCAACGCCAGCGCGAAGGTACCGAGGCCGGCGAACAGGTCGGCAGTTCGCCGCGCATCGCCAACTGCCTCGCGCACCGCGGCGACCAGCGCCGCCTCACCGTCCTCCGTCGCCTGCAAGAAGGCCCCGACGGGCAATTGCACCGCGGTTCCCGACAGGGTCGCAGTGACCGGCACCGGCTCGTAGAAGGTTTCCGGACCAAGCCCTTGATCGAGGCTCAATCTCGCAAGTCGGTGCTCGGTGCAGAACCCGGTCAGGCGCTCGATCGCCTCGAGATCCGCCGCCGCGACGCCCTTGAGCGCGACATCGACCCCCTGGTCGGCCAGCGCCAGCTGGACTTCGGCGGATCGGCGCGGCCGCAGGGGGCCACCGAGCAGCGCCCTGAGCGGCGCGACCAAGGCGAACAACTCGGGGCGCAGGATATGGCACTCGCGCAGGTCGACGATGGTGTGCGAGCGGGCGGCGTTGAAGCCGATCGCAGCGCCCTGCCCGAGCTTGAGCGCGCGCAGGCTGGCGCGGCGACGGCTGTTCGGCGGCGACAGACGGGGCTCGCGAATCTCGGTCGCGAGGCCGTGCTGGGCCAACGCGCCCTCGACGCGCGACACCAGATAAGCCCGATACGCGTCGTCGTCGACG
This sequence comes from Sphingomicrobium sp., assembly GCA_039934055.1. Taxonomy (GTDB): domain Bacteria; phylum Pseudomonadota; class Alphaproteobacteria; order Sphingomonadales; family Sphingomonadaceae; genus Sphingomicrobium. The sequence continues at coordinate 2,853 of JBDTMX010000064.1, forward strand.
TGCTGCAGCTGGCATCCGCCGCACTCCGGAAAGTGACGGCACGGCGGCATTTGGTGATGGGGCCCCCATTCGACCTCGCCATCGTCCAGCAGCGTGTCGCCCGGCACCGCGAACGGGGCGTGGCGGCCGCTTGCGGTGACGCCCTCGCCGCGCGCAGCGATGCGCTCGATGATTTCGTTCACAAAACCGCCGGGATAGCGGCAGCGAGGTCGTCGGCGATCATATTCGGCCCGGCGACTTCGGCGGCGCGGCCATGCAGCCACACCGCAGCAGAGGCGGCCTCGAACGCCGGAAGACCGCGCGCCCGCATCGCGGCGACCAATCCGGCCAGCACGTCGCCGGTGCCTGCACTCGCCAGCCACGCCGGTGCCGGAGGAGCAAAACCGAGCCTGCCGTCGGGCGATGCGACTAGCGTATCGGGCCCTTTGAAAACGATCACTGCCCCGCTGGCGCTGGCCGCCTCCAGCGCGCGTTGTGGCTTGGTGCCGGTGATCGCCGGGAACAGGCGCGTGAATTCGCCCTCATGCGGCGTGATGATCGCGTCCTGGCCGCGCAGCCGCTGTGGATCGCCGAGTTGGGTGATGCCGTCGGCATCGATCACCTTGGGCGCCTGGCTGGTCAGCGCCAGGGTCAGCAATTGCGGAATGTTGCCCATGCCCGGTCCGACCAGCAGGCAATTGATCCGCGGATCGTTGACCTCGGCCGTGTCGACCTGGACCACGGCCGCGGGAAGCCCGTCGATCGGACGTGACGTGCTGACCCGGACATAGCCCGCGCCGGCCCGCGCAGCGGCCGTCGCGGAGAGCGCGATCGCGCCCGGCATCTGTCCGGCAAGCGCATGAACCAGCCCCCGCGAATATTTGTGCCCGCCCGGATCGAGCGGCGGCAAATGGGGCGCTGTAATCTCATGCCAGTCCGAACCCGCTTCCATGCCGATGTCGGCGAGCACCACGCGCCCGCATTGGTGCATCGCCGGATGCAGCCGGTGCGCTGGCTTCAATGCGCCGAACGTGACGGTGAGGTCGAAGGAATGCAGCGGGTTAAGCTGGGCTCCGCTGTCGGATTCGACGCCGCTCGGAAGGTCGCAGGAGACGGCCACGACAGCCTCATGTACCAGTTCAGAAAGAAGAAGACTTACAGCATCATCGAGCCCGCGCTTGAGACCGGTCCCGAACAGGGCATCGATCAGCAGCGGGGCAGACTTGGTGTCCTGCGACAGCAGCTCGACCTCGCCGTTCCATTGCGACCGCGCCCATTGGGCAGCGGCAGCCTTCGGTTCCGAGAGGGCCGCGACCCGAACCGCAACCCCACGCGCCTTCAGGTTCCGCGCGGCGACATAGCCGTCCCCGCCATTGTTGCCCGGCCCACATAGTACCAGCGTCGGCTTCGGTCCGGCGAAGCGGTACGCGGCCTCGGCCAGCGCGGCTCCCGCCCGTTCCATCAGCGTCTCGACCGAAGTGCCGCCATCGATCGCCGAGTGCTCGGCGGTGACCGTCTCGGCAGCAGTGAGGATCAAGCGCCCCGGCATGGCGCGCCTTTAGCGCAATCGGGTCGCCAGATGCCACCATTCGGGCGGAACGGCCGCCGCGGCCGAGTCGCGCTCGGTCTCGTTGCCGAACAAAGCGAAGCAGGTTGCGCCGCTGCCCGACATGCGGACGACATCGGCACCCGGGCGATCCTCCAGCCACGACAGCATTTCGGCGATCGCGGGAACCACAGCGGTCGCGGCAGCCTGAAGGTCGTTGCGGCCCTCACGCCAGTCGCCCAGCGGCCCACGGTCGACCCCATCCCAGCGCGCAAACACGTCTGCGGTCGGCAAGGGAATCCGAGGATTCACCAACAGCACTGGCGTGCCGGCGATTTCGGGCAATTCCACCGGAGTGAGATCACTGCCCGACCCGCTCCCACGGCACGTTTGCGAAAGAAGGCAGGCCGGCACGTCGGCTCCGAGCAAAGGCGCGACGCGCTCGGCGACCGAGCGATCGATCCCCCACAGCAAGCCCAGCAACCGCAGCGCCGCAGCCGCGTCCGCCGATCCGCCGCCGATCCCGGATGAGGCCGGGAGATGCTTGGTCAGCCGGAGTTTGGCGTCCGCGGCCCTCTTCAGCGCCCGCGCGGCTTTCATCAGCAGATTCTTGTCGCCTGCAGGAACATCCGCGGCGAACGGCCCGGTCACCTCCAGCGACAGCTCGTCGGCATTTTCACCGCTAAGTTCGTCGCCGTTCTCACAGAAAGCGAAGATCGTCTCGATGTCATGATATCCATCGGCGCGCTTCCCGCGGACATGAAGCGCCAAATTGAGCTTTGCGTAGGCCGTCTCGGCAAGGACGCTCAAGGGGCGGCGGTCGCCGGAGTCAGACCGGTGTCGATCTTGAGGCGAATCCGCCGGGCGATATCGTCGTCGGCGCTGATCAGCGCGGCGTTCCACGCGAACCGCGCTTCGTAGCGCCGCCCGATCGAATAGAGCGCATCGCCGAGATGCTCGTTGATCTCGGGCTGCTGCGGGTCCTTGGCGGCGGCGCGCTCAAGCGTCTCGATGGCGTCGGCGAAGCGGCCGCGCTTGTACAGCGCCCAGCCCAGCGAATCGGTGATCGAAGCGTCGTCGGGAGCAAGCGCGCTGGCTTTGCGGATCATCGCCTCGGCGGCGTCGAGATCCTCGCCGCGCTCGAGCTTGGCATAGCCGAGGAAATTGAGGATCAGCGGCTGATCCGGGGCGAGCGCCAGCGCCGCTTGCAGCGCCTGCTTGGTCTCCGGCCAGCGGTTGGCCGCCTCGAGCGCGGTCGCCCGGAGCAGGTACAGCGGCCACAGCTCGCTCGGCAGCTTTTGCGCCTGCGTGAGCGCGATTGCCCGGTCGTAGGCGTCGGCGGCTTCGGGGTAACGCTTGGTGGCCTGCAGGACATCGCCCAGGCGGGCGAAATCGGCGACCCCGGCATCGCTCGCGGACGCCGCGGACTGGGCGATGGCGAGCGCCTGGTCGTATCGTTTCTGGTCGACCAGGATGCGTACCGCGGTGTCGCGCGCTTGCACCGCCAGCGGATCGGTCGCGGCGACCGACGTCAGCAACCCCAGCGCCTCGTTCACCCGGCCCTGGCTCTCGAGCAGCAGCGCGAGCAGCACTGCGCCGGCGGTGTTGTGAGGGTCGGCATAGCGCGCCACCTGGACCATGCCGATCGGCAGCGCCCGATTGTTGAGGCGATTGAGGTCGACCGCCATGCCGAGCAGCAGCTCGGCATAGGCCTTGGCCGGCTGGTCGATGGCGAGGTCGGTTCTCCGGCCGGCCGCGATCCGCTGCCGCGCGGCGCCGGTTTCCGTTCCCATGTCGTCGACCATCGCCAGCGCGCGGGCCTGGTCTCCGGCAGCGAGGAAGCCGTCGGCCAGCGCCAGCCTCAACCGGGTCTCGCGGCCGCCGGCGGCGGCGATCGCCTTGCGGGCGAACGGCTCGGCCTCGACCACGCGGCGAAACTTGAGCAGGATGAATGCCCGATTCTCATTGCGGAACGGGCCGAGCACACTGTTGACCGGGACCTGGTCGATGATCGTCAGCGCCGACGTCAAATCGCGGCGCTCGACCGCTGCCCACGCCCGGATCAGCGGTCCGAGGAATTGCAGATTGGCGTCGTCGTCCGGACCGGCGACATAAGGCAGCGCGCGATCCGACCGGCCGCGGCGCAATTCGTCGGCGATCAGCAGCAGCCGCGAGTCGACCGTCAGCTCGGTTGCCGACACCTTGCGGACGAGCCGCAGCGCCAACGCCATGTCGCCCGCGCCGATCGCCTCGGCCAGCGCCTTACGGCTGAGAGTCGCGTCGTTGGCGTTGGTCTCGGCCAGCCGCGCGAGCAGCTCGGCGGATCGGCCATGCTCGCCACGCATTGCCGCGGCGCGCGCCTCGACATAGGTCAGCGCGTTGCTCTGCGGAGTCGGAGTCCGGGCGGCGGCCACCGGGGTCGCAAGAAGCGCCGCCACGATGGCCGTGCCGCCGATCCGTCTACATGTTGGGATAGTTCGGTCCTCCTCCGCCTTCGGGTGTCACCCAGTTGATGTTCTGCGTCGGATCCTTGATGTCACAGGTCTTGCAGTGGACGCAGTTCTGGGCGTTGATTTGCAGCCGCTCCTCGCCGTCGGCACCCTCGACGAATTCATAAACGCCCGCCGGGCAGTATCGCTGCTCGGGGCCGTCATAGACCGGCAAATTGATTTCCGTCGGTACGTCGGCGTCCTTGAGCGTCAGATGAACCGGCTGGTTTTCCTCATGGT
>JBDTMX010000065.1:0-30331 GCA_039934055.1 Sphingomicrobium sp.
CGGATTGCATGATCCGCGCCATGCGGGCGCCGTTGCCGTTGAACACGCCGGTGAGCTGCCCGAGCCGGGCTTCCTCAACCTGCTGGTTGAAGTTGGGTCCGTTGCCCGGCGGGTTGAGGGAAATCGCTGAGCTGCCTCCCCAGGCCGAGGCCATCAGGCTCAGCTGACCGGCTTTCTCCTCCACCGTCATCCGCGCGATGAGCGGGTCGACGAAGCTTGGAACGTCGAGTCGGCCGGCGGCTTGGAGGAGCGCTCGCGCCGGGCTTGATGCCCACGCCACGACCGCGCCCGCGCCGATGAGTGCCGCGCGCCGGGAAATCCTCGTTTCGAGCATTGGTTCCCCTTCCTCGATCGGCACTCGGCGCTCCTTGCTGCGCGCTCGGCTAGCGGACCAACTGTCCACTTGCGAGCCCAAACAGTAACCGGTTACATGACCGGCAAGAGCGGCAAAAGCAATCGCCCCACGGAGCGGATTTACGCTTTGTCGGTGACCGGAGCGAGGACGAATGGTCGAGGCGACGATCCGCGATGTTGCACGCCGCGCACAGGTTTCCACTGCTTCCGTGTCGCGCGCCCTCAACGGCGTCAACAATGTCAGCGAGGAAACGCGCTCACGGGTTCTCGCTGCAGCCACCGACCTTGGATACGTCCCACACGCCGGTGCCAGGAGCCTCAGTCTCGCACGGACCAATGCCATTGGAGTCGTGCTCCCCGACGTTCACGGAGCATTCTTCTCGGAAATCGTCCGGGGCATGGACTCCGAAGCGAGCAAGCGGGGCTATCTGCTGCTGCTATCGAACATGCACGGCGTGAACCCGCAGCCCGATTCGGTGCTCCGCGCGATGCGTGGACGCGTTGACGGACTGCTCGTCATGGCACCCCATCTCGACGCCGAAACGCTCATCCGAGCGCTGCCGGCCACGACCCCGACGGTTCTGATCAACGGCCCCGGCGAGCTCCACGATTATTCGAACCTGCGTCTCGACAATGGCGCTGGTGTGGACGCCTTGATTTGCCACCTGACATCGCTTGGCCGGCGGCGAATCATCCATCTCGGCGGACCGCGGAACAACGTCGACGCACAGGAGCGCGCCGCCGCGTTCCGCTCCGCAATGGAGCGTTACGCTCCGGGTGAGGATATACTAGATTTGCCCGGCGACTTCACGGAGAAGGCCGGCGAGGAGACCATCCGGCGCCTTCTCTCCCAGGGCGTGCAATTCGATGCGGTGTTTGCTGCCAATGACATGATGGCGATCGGCGTGCTGCAGGCACTCAAGAAGGCCGGACTGCAAGTGCCGGCGGACGTCGCCGTGGCCGGCTTCGATGACGTGCCGCTCGCTCGGCATCTCGACCTCACAACGGTTCGAGCGCGCATCGCGGAACTGGGCGTGCGGGCGATCGCGCGCCTCGTCGAGATGCTCGGAAATGGCGACCCCGAGCCCTTTCAGGAATTGCACTCGACCGAGCTCGTCGTTCGCGGAACCACGGATCCCCGGTCACTGGGAAGAGGACCGCGGTGACGCCGCCCGACCGCTCGGTGCAATTCGACCGCCGCTCGCTGATCAAAGGTTCCGCGCTGGCGGCCGGCGCCGCTTTTGCCGGCTGCTCCTCGCCGCTGCGACTCGCCGCCGCCACCAGGACGCCGTTGCCGGCCTTCTACGAGGACATCGAGAAGCGCACTTTCCGGTTCTTTTGGGAGACGGTGAACCGCGCCAACGGCCTGGTTCCGGACCGCTGGCCGACTCCATCCTTCTCGAGCATCGCCGCGGTCGGATTTGCTCTTTCCGCTTACGCCGTCGGGGCCGAGCGCGGGTGGTGCAGCCGCGCCGAAGCGCGCGATCTCACACTGACCACGCTGCGGTTTTTCTGGAGCGCGCCGCAGGGATCCGTCCGGTCCGGCGTCACCGGACATCACGGCTTCTTCTATCACTTCCTCGATATGCAGACCGGTCGGCGCCATAGGAACGTTGAGCTGTCGAGCGTCGACACAACCATCCTGTTGATGGGCATCCTGTTCGCCGGGCAATATTACGACGGCAAGGATGCGGCCGAAGCCGGGATCCGCCGACTGTCCGACGCCATCTATGCGCGTGCCAACTGGAATTTCTTCCGCTCCGACGGGCGAGCCGGAATCTCGATGGGCTGGCATCCCGAAAGCGGCCTGGACCCGAGCAACTGGGTCGGATTCAACGAGGGGATGTTCGTCAACATTCTCGCGCTTGGCGCGCCGGTCCATGCGGTGCCGGCGGGGAGCTGGAAGCAATGGACGGCACCCTATAGTCGTTTCTGGCGTGGAACGGGCGACACCCGTCACGTCGCGTTCGGGCCCCTGTTCGGGCACCAGTTCAGCCATATCTGGATCGATTTCAGGGGCATTTACGATGCGCCGATGCGCGCCGCCGGTTTCGACTATTTCGAGAACAGCCGGCGGGCGACCTGGGCCAACCGCGCATATTGTGCCGCGAATCCGCTGGGTTGGGACGGCTACTCCGACGAGGTCTGGGGGCTGACCGCGTGCGACGGGCCGGGCGATTTCAGGCTTCCCTACAAAGGCGAGCAGCGGGCTTTCTACGGCTACGCCGCCCGCGGACCGCTCGGCCAGCCCGACGGGCGCGACGACGGCACGATCGCGCCGACCGCTGCCTTGGGCTCGCTGCCCTTCGCACCCGAGATCGTCATCCCCTGCGCCGGCGTCATGCTGCGCGACCACGGCACACGGATATTCGGCAAATACGGGTTCCTCGACAGCTTCAATCCGAGCTTCCGGTACAGCGGCCTGAAGGTCGAAACCGGCACGGTCGATCCCCGCTACGGGTGGGTGGCGCGCGATTATCTCGGCATCGACCAGGGGCCAATCCTGCTCCAGGCCGCTAACTATCGCAACGATTTCATCTGGCGCTACATGCGCCGGGTGGGCGCCATTCGTCGCGGGCTCGAGCGAGCGGGTTTCATCGGCGGCTGGCTCGCGCGGCGCGCAAATTAACGCACCGGCACCGTGCGACTGAGCTTCGAAACGCCGGTCTCGTTGAACGCCTCGACCGCGACATAATAAGGCACCCCAATATTCAAGGAGCGGAGATCTTTCTCGTCAACGGCGGTGTCTCCGAGCTGATCGGCAAAGAGTTGATAAGTGAGCGTCAACCGATCGGGCCGAATGCCCCAGCGGATGTTGTAGCCGGTCGCGCCTGGAACCTTGGCCCAGCGGATGATCGCATTGCGCTGATCCTTCTCGCGGGTACCGGATACCCGCCCCGGAGTAGCGGGCCGCTTGCCGTCCGCGTTGCCGAACACGCGCAGGTCGCTGATCGCCAGATTGGCGCCGCCGACATGGCCGTGAACGTAGCGAATGAACCGGGTTCTGACCGGCGCGGGCAGCTCGAAATACGCATTCGGCCGATCCCGGCGTGGTCCCTCGGTACGCGCGAGCGGCAACCAGTTGCGTCCATCAAGCGAGTGTTGAAGCCCAAATTCGGTGTAGATATCCGGCGCGTCGGCAAAACGGCCGGCCTGGTAGTCCGCGAAATTGACCTGCACCGCGCGCACCGTCTTCGGGGCGCCGAGATCCATCGTCAAAGTCTGTCCCGGCTGGGCGTCGGCCGCGACCCAGAAGGTGCGCGGATTCTCGTCGCTGGCCCGATCGGCGGCGAACTCGCCCATGGTCGAGGAGGCGCTGACCGGCTTTCGGTACGACAGCAGCATCCAGCCGGCGAACAGGCTGTCGATATCTTCGACATGTCTCGTCGGGACGAATTGCGGAAAATCGCCGAACCGCGAAGATGAGCGGAACTGGCCATCGGCCTCGAACTTCGCTGGATGGATGACGACCCGCCGCTCCATTCCCCAATTATAGCCGATCCAGGACGTGCCGCTGTTCCACCAATTGCCGTAATTGTCCTGGAAGGTCGAGCCGTGGCCGGCGCCTTCCGCGAAGCCGCCGGGCCGATAGGAAACTGGATTGTACGGTGCGTATTTGAAGGGACCGAGCGGCGAGTCCGATACATACGTGCCGTTGGCATAGACGTTGAACTCGGTGCCGGGGGCGCCGTATTGGAGATAGTAGCGGCCGCCGACCTTGGTCATCCAGGCGCCTTCCATGTAGGAGGGGCTCGGCTTCCCGGGCGCCCAGCAGGCGCAATGATCTTGGCCGAAGCGCTCCCAGCCATGCTGCTCGGGAATGAGCTTGAGCATCGGTTCCGGCCGCGTCTGGTAGGTCAGCTTACCATCCGCGAATTCAATCTTCTGCCCGTACATCGGGAAGACGTTGGATGAGCCCCAATACAGGTACCACTGACCGTCGTCGTCCTTGAACAGCGCCGGATCCCACGGACCGGGCGGCACCTCGCCAGGCTTCATCTCCTCGGGCGCCTTGTCGACCGAGCCGGGCAATGGCGGCATGCGGCGCACCCAGAAGTCGAGCTTGCCGGTTTCGGGCGCGGTAGTTGCCAGGATCGACCCCGGCTCCATCATCGACGGCTGGACGATGATCCGTGTCCCGTCCGACCAGGCGGCCGGCGCAACAATGCTTTCGAACGGCCAGCGGCTCGGCGAAACGAAGGTCCAGTCAATGAGGTTGGTCGAGCGCCAGTATCCGTCGGCGAGGGTCTCGAACAGATAGAAGGCGCCCTTGTGGTTGACGATCGCCGGATCGGCGCCGGTGCGGAAGGACACACCCTCGTTGATCTGCTCGAAATTATAGCGGTAATCGATGTCGATCGGATTGATGTTGGTGCGCTTCTGGGCCTCCGCCGGCCGGCTGATGGCCGCGGCCAACAAGCTCGCTCCAAACAGCACCCGCATGATCGCCATCGCCGTCACTCCTCTCAATGCCCGCGGACGAAAATGTTAGCGGTCAGCCGCCCTTCGCGCGGGTTGCTGCTGCGGTTCATGCCCGGCGGGATGATGCCCGAATGCAGCAGGCTGCCCTGATAGATGATCAACCGGTCGGGCACCGCTTCGACCGCACCGATCTGTTCATAGTGGGGGTCGCTGCCGAGAATATAGCCCGAGTCAGTAGGCAGGGTCGCCATCTCCCGCTTCGCCACGCGGACAAAGATATCGACATTCTCTTCCGTCACGCGCTCGATGCCGGTCGACCTCTGCCGAAAGAACGCGGTGCCGGTGCCGGGCGCAACGTTGAGGTAATGCAGCACCGCGTAGTATTTGGGATCGGTCGTATCGAAGTGCGGCGCGCGCTGCGGCGGCTGCAGTTCGGCGGGGTCAGTCGTGATCATCGAAAAGCTTGCTTCGAGCAGGTTGAACCCGTCGACGTCGAACGCCCCGGCGATGAATTGCGCGGCCGCCTCGAGGGTGCGATCGACATATTCCGATGCCGCCTGATCCGCTTCGGTGAAGATTCGCCGGAGGCCCGGATAATAGCCGCCGCCGACGTAAGGAAACGGAGCCATTGCGGCGGCGATCTCAACCAGCGCCTCGGGCTCGCCACTGAAATCTTCAATGACTACGACCGGGGTCTGGCTCGCGCCCAATCGACGCAGCTCAGGCTTCATGACAACGCTCCATCGGTTGCCAACTCATCCCAGGAACGAAAAAGGAGGAGGACCCTAGGCCCTCCTCCCACAACACCGGTGTGGATGATCAGAACTTATACTTCAAGCCTACTTGGAACTGCCGCTGGTCGTTGGCGACCTGGCCGTTCTCGGTGAGCGGCGGCGGCTCGCCACCACCGGCACCCCATGTCGAGTAAGTGCGATTGAGCCAATTGAAGACGTTGAATGCCGCAAAATCGACCGTGGCTTCGTGGCCCCAAGGCATCTTGAAGGTCTTGGCGACACGGATGTCCAGTTTCTTGTACGCAATATCCTTGTTCGGAAAGAGAGCGCCGCCAAAATTCGCGAAGCAGCACGCGCCCTGCGGGACCGGCCCGGTAAGGCCATTCCACGGAGCGACGATGTGTCCGAACGCTGGGCCGGATGACAGCGTGAGCGTCCCCGACAGAGTAATCCCGAGCGGCGCCCGCCAGATTCCCGAGGTCACTGACTGCCATTTCGGGACGCCGTTAATGCGGTTCCAGCCATAAGTCCCAAACGCCGGGGCATTGAACATTTCGTCGCTGTTGAGCTCCATCGGGACGTTGCTCTGCGCGCGCTGGATCGTCAGCGCCTGGGTAAAGCCCCACGGGGTGCTCTCCGTAAACGGCTTTTCTACCTGCAGGAACAATGCGTCCAGGCGCGCCCGGCCGTTGTTAAGGCCACGGTTGAGCTTGCCGTTGAAGCCCGTCAGCTGGCCATTCGTGGCCGGACAATTCGGGAACGGCCCGTTCGGCGTGAAGTCGATAATCCACTGGTCGCCGCCATTGGTGCAGCCACCCGGCGTCAGCACCACAGTGTACCAGCCGTTGTTGTAAAAGTTCGACCGCGCGAACATCGAAAGGTTGTGTGATTCGACGTGGCTGTAGGTCACCGTCGCCGTAATACCGCCAAACCGCTTGCGAACGCCGAGGTCGAACTGGTCCGAATACGGCATCTTGACCTTGTTCGGCAGGACCCAGACGGCGCCGCCGGTAAAGCCGAGGCTCGTTGCATAGGCCCGCAACGCTTCCGGATCATGGCAGTAGGCCGGCGGCGAGCCGCTGGCGCAGGCGAACGTGAAGGGATCAGTCGGACCGCCGGTGCCCACAGTAATGACCGTGTTGGCGTTCTGCTGCTGCTCGATCACGCCCTGGATGAACAAGTTGCGGTCGTAGTACCGGCCGGCGCCGCCGAAGAAGACGGTGTCCCTGTCGCCGTGCAGGTCATAGGCAACGCCGAGGCGCGGCTGGAACTCGCCATAGAACGGCTTCCGGTTATGGCCGTTGGAGATGTAATCCTCGGGATCGATCCCGCGCGCGACCCAGCCCGGATAAGCCCGCAACGCGGCGGCGATCGCCGGCGGCGTCACGTAATCCTTGTTGTTGGGGTTGCTCTCGAAGTCCCAGCGGATTCCGGCGTTGACCGTCCAATGCTCGTCGGGCTTCCATTCGTCCGAGATGTACAGCCCGATCTGGGTGTCCTTGGCCGACAGGCCCGGCGCCGGATTGATGTTGATCCTGCCGCCAAATGGCGCCGCCGTCGTGATGTCGAAGTTCGACGGGCAGGTCACTGCCGGGGGAGCACAAGGATTGGCGACAAAGTAGGTGCCGTTCGTGTTGGCAGCCTCGATCCGCGACAGCTTGAAGAAAACGATCTGGCCGCCAGCCTTGAGCGTATGTTGCCCCATTCGGTACGTGGCGTCGTCGCGGATGGTCCAGGACTTCTCGGTGTCGTCCTGCTGGAAGCCGTTGGCGCCCATCAGCACGAGGTCCTGCGAGCCCGTGTTTGTCGAGGCCTTCAGAATGTACTCAGGCCCGTCGCTGACGTTGGGAGTCCCCTGGCTCGCCTTGTCATAAGAGACGTTCAAGAAGTTCAGAAAATTACCGGCACTGTGCCGCCACTGCCCCTGATAGCGGTCCTGGTTGGTCGCTAGAAAGTGACCATGTTCCGGCGGCGCGTTACCGCCGAAGTCGGCGAGATTGCTCTGTTTCCGTTTGTAGCCGCTCAAGTTCACCGTGTCGTTCGGCGTTGCGAACCAGGTCAGCTTCCCGAAATAGAGCCGCTGCTTGAAGGTCCTCGATATCGAGCTGTTGATCAGGTCCTCGATGTTCTGCGGGATCGTCACAGCCAGATTATTGAAGGTCCCGGGAGGAACCTTCTGGTTGGTGCCTTCGAACGCAAAGTAAAAGCTCAGCTTGCCCGGAATAATCGGGCCGCCGATATCACCACCGAACTGCTTGCGGTCATAAGGCTGCTTGGTCGTCTCGAAATGGCCCTTTTCGACGAACGATCTTGGCTGCCATTCGATGAATGCGTCGCCGTGAAAGTGGTCACCGCCCGTCTTGGTGATCGCGGTGAGCAGCGCCGATGCGGACTGCCCGTTCTCAGCGCCAAAGTTCTGCGTTTGCAGCTGGTATTCCTGGATCGCGATCTGCGGGAACGGGTTGCCGAAGTCGCCGAAGTTCTGCCCGAACATGCCGCCGTGGTTGATCGGGTTCTTGAAGCTCATGCCGTCGAGCAGGATGTTGGCGTTCTGCGGAGCAAGCGCGCCGGCCTGAAGCTGTTGCGCACCGCTCGGCGAGATCAAAGCGACACCCGGAGCGAGTGCGGCAAAGCTCAGGAAGTTTCGCTGGCTCTGCGGCAAATTCTCGATCTGCGCGGGCGTGATGTTGGTCGCCACGGTTTGCGCCTGAGTCGGTTGCGCGATGCGACGGCCGGTGACGACGATAGCGCCTTCGTCCCCGGCTGCCGCGGCCTCGGCAAAGTCGATCGTGACGGTCTGTCCGACCCCCAAGGTCGTCGTCTGCGCCTGCTTGCCGGCGACGGACACCGTATATTCCGAGGGGCGAAGACCAAGTAATACATAGTTGCCGCTCGCATCGACATTCGCCACCGAGCGTTGCCCGGTATGGGAGTCAACTGCGACGACTTGGGTTCCCGACGCGGCGCCGTCGACGTGGCCCTGAACCGACGCGTATTCAGATTGCGCCTGTGCGGGAGTCGCAATGGTCAATGCAACGGCGAGGGTAAAAGCGGAAATGCCGGACACAAACCGGCCCTTGTGGTTGAACGTGCTCACCAACGTCTCTCCCCCTGGCGTCCTGTAACCGGTTACAATCTTGGGTACTGTAACCAGCCCACCAGACTTGATCAAAGACCTTGACGGTCGGCGAGTCAATCGTTCGCTCGAAGACAGCTTTCAAGCTTCGGTTCGCCTGTGGTTTTCAGGTCACGATTCAACCGCGCCTAATAGTCCGGAGGCGTATGGGAAGACGATCGCTCTGGCTGCAGATTGAATCGGACGGACGGACTCGTGGCAGCGGGCTGGCTGACCCTGCTCGCCGGCAGGCGCGCGATGAATGCGGCGTGGTCCGACAGGTCCTTGGCGACATCGCCGATCACTTCGGCCATGTCGTTCAAATAGCCGACAAGTTCCTCGTCGAGAACGAATTGCGTCACCGGATCGGCGCGCATCTCCAAGCCTTGGCCGATCAGCACCTGGACCCAGCTTTCCTCGGCAAATAGCTCCTGTGCGCCGTGCTTGAAGAAGCGCCCCGATGACCGGAACAACTCGAGCCGCTCGGTGAGGCTGTCGGGCACGTCCATCGTCCGCACATGGTCCCAGAACGGATCGCCGCTGCGCCGAGTGACCTTGTAGTGGGCGATGATGAAATCGCGCACGTCTTCATATTCGGTGCGCGCCTGCAGGTTGTACTCGTCAATGTCCGCGGCGGTGAAACCGGTCGAAGGGAAAATTGCCAGCAGCCGGTGAATGCCGGTCTGGATGAGATGGATGCTGGTCGATTCCAGCGGCTCGAGGAAGCCTGACGAAAGACCGATGGCGACGACGTTCTTTTCCCATGCCTTCAGCCGGCGGCCTGGAGCAAAACGAACCGGCCGCGGATCGGCCAATGCTTCGCCGTCGAGGTTGGCGAGCAATGTCTCCGCGACCTCGTCGTCGCTGATCAGCTCGGACGCATAGACATAGCCGTTACCAATGCGATGCTGGAGCGGGATCCGCCATTGCCATCCGGCCGAGCGCGCAGTTGAACGTGTGTAGGGCGTCAACGGCGATACGCTGGCGCACGGAACCGTTTGCGCCCGATTGCAGAGCAGCCACTGGTTCCAATCCTGATAACCGATGCCGAGCGCGTCGCCGATCAGCAGCGCGCGCATTCCCGAGCAGTCGACGAACAGATCTCCCCCGATCTCCTTGCCGTTGTCCAGCTTGAGACGCTCGACGAACCCGGTCTTCGGATTTTGGACGACCTCGACGATGCGGCCCTCGATCCGCTCGACGCCGCGCGGCTCGCTCTCGGCGCGCAGGAAGCGTGCGAACAGCGAGGCATCGAAATGATAGGCGTAATCAACGTCGGCGAGCGGCGAATTGAGGTTGCGCGCATCGGGGAAGGCGAACTTATTCTGCAGCGACGCCACGCAGTTCAAAGAATAATCGTCAAAAGGTTTGACGGACCCCGGCACCCGCTCGCGCGCCGCCAGCCACAGTTGGTGCGGGTGGAGCCACAGCATGTCGCGCCCGATCTTGCCGAAGCCGTGGATGTATCTCTCGCCCGGCGCTCCCCAGTCGACGAACTGGATGCCGAGCTTGAACGACGCCTGGGTCTCCCGGATCATGCGCAACGGGTCGATGTCCGCCAGCGCCAGATAATTGCGGATGTGGGGAATGGTGGCCTCGCCAACCCCGATGGTTCCGATCTCGTCTGACTCGACAAGCTTGATCTCGACCTTGCTGAGCCATCGCGAGAGTACTGCGGCGGTCATCCAGCCAGCCGTTCCACCGCCGACGATCGTCACCTTCCTCACCGGTTGATCGGCGACCGCCATGCTTTCGCTCAATGGATCGTTGCGGCGGCCGGCTCGTCGCGCAGTCGAATTCTTGCGCGCCGCGATGCCAGCGCGAAACTGAACAGCACCGCGTAACAAATCGCCGGGACAAAGAACGCGGTCACATAGCTGGTGTGTCCCGATACCAACCCGACAAGCGGCGGGATCGCGGCACCGCCGATGATCGAGAAACAGAGGAATCCCGATGTCGCTTCTTCGGATGCAATCGACCGTTCCAGCGTGATCGTGAAGATCACCGGGAACATGATCGAATTGAACAGTCCGATGGCGAGGGCGACGTAGCCGGCGCTGACTCCGCCGACGGCGAAGACATAAAGGCACATCGCGCAGGCCATGCCGGTGAATGTTGCCAGCAGGTGGGGCGCTTTCACCCGGGTCAGAAGCACTGAGCCAATGAGCCGTCCGACCATCGCTCCGCCCCAATAGAGGCTGACCATCTTACCGGCATCCTGCAACGGAATATTCCAGACATTATCGCTGTTGAGGAACAGCGCCATCTGGGTTCCGATCGAAACCTCGGCGCCAACATAAAGGAAGATCGCGGCGCCGCCGAACAGCGCCCACGGCGATGAAATCGCCTCGCGGAACGTAGTCACGATTCCCTTGTGGGCAGTCTCCACCGGCGGCGCCGGAGCGGCGGCCGTGATTACCTTGCGACCGGCCCAGATCAGCACCGCGACGAGGATGATGAGGCCGGCGATCCAGAAAAACGCGCGGTCGACTCCGGCGAGCGAACCGGAGCGGGCCGCCTCGGTGATCACCGTCCCCTGTTTGACTTCGATCCCCTTGAGGAACAGCACGGACCCGAGGAACGGGCCGATGAAGGTACCGAGGCTGTTGAACGATTGGCTGAAGGTCAGGCGAAAATGGCTCTGCTCCGGCCTACCGAGTGCCGCAGCGAGGGGATTGGCCGCCACCTGAAGGATGGTGATGCCGCTTGCCAGCGTGAACAGGCCCAGGAGGACGATAGGATATTCGGCGATGTTGGCCGCGAATAACATCAGTAGGCAGCCGGCCACCATCATCGACAGAGCAATGAGCACGGTCGGGACCGCTTTACGGCGGGCCAGCAGGACAGCGGCCGGGAAGCTCATCACGCCATAGGCAATGAAAAATGCGGACGCGCTCAACTGCGCCTCGACGTCGCTCAAGCTGAAGATGCCCTTCACCGCTGCGACCAGCGGATCAATTAGCGAGGTGATGAAACCCCAGGCGAAAAACAGGCAGGTGACGATCACATATGCGGCGGTCTCACCGCGCCTGGTCTGCTGCATTGACTCGGCTCCACTCGTTAGCGCCACGCTCCGGCGAATGGTTTGCAGAGTTTCCTTACGCGGGGCAACCTCGACGTCGCGTTTGAGGAAATTGCGAATGCGCCTTAAGGCCTCGCGTCATGCCCGATAAGGTTTCAACACTTTTGCTATTCGGCGCCACCGGCGACCTCGCCCGGCGGATGCTGCTGCCGTCGCTCTATGGGCTCGATTCTGACGGCCTGCTGCCGGGCGAACTGCGGATCGTCGGGACCGCCCGCACGGGACTCAGCGATGAGGAATTTCGCGGCCGCGCACGCGAGGCGCTTGAGCAGCATTTGCCAGCGGGCTTCGTCCAGGCCGAGATGGCCGAGCGGTTCCTCAAGCGGCTGAGCTATGTCGCACTCGACGCCACCCAACCCGACTCCTTCTCGCGCCTTTCCAAAGCCATCGGCGACCCTCAGCGGGGGGTGGCGATCTTCCTGTCGACCGCGCCGTCGCTGTTCAGTCCGACCATCGCCGGTCTGGAGGCTGCCGGCCTGACCTCCAGCCACGTCCGCATGGCGCTCGAGAAGCCGCTCGGCTCCGACCTCCAGTCGAGCCGCGATATCAATAACGCGGTCGCCGCCGCCTTTCCCGAAGAGCGCACGTTCCGGATCGACCATTACCTCGGCAAGGAGACGGTTCAGAATTTGCTTGCGCTGCGCTTCGCCAATTCGCTGTTCGAGCCGTTGTGGAACAGCGCCCACATCGACCATGTCCAGATCAGCGTCGCCGAGACGGTCGGCTTGGAAGGTCGCGGCGATTATTACGATGGCGCTGGGACGCTGCGCGACATGGTCCAGAACCACATGCTGCAGCTGCTGGCGCTGGTGGCGATGGAGCCGCCGACCAACTTCGACGCGACCGGGGTGCGCGACGAGAAGGTCAAGATCCTGCGCTCGCTGCGGCCGATCAATGCCGAGGATGTCGATACGCATTGCGTCACCGGCCAGTATGGGCGGGGCGCGATCGATGGCGAGACGGTGCCAGGCTACATCGAGGAATTGCGCCGCGACAGCTCGACCGAAACCTTCGTCGCGTTGAAGGCGCACGTCGACAACTGGCGCTGGGCCGGCGTGCCCTTCTACCTTCGCACCGGCAAGCGCCTGCCCAAGCGACACACCGAGATCTACATCCAGTTCAAGTGCGTGCCGCACTCGATCTTCGCTGCCCGCGGGGCCAAGACCCAGCCAAACAAATTGGTCATCGGGCTCCAGCCGGAAGAGACCATCCGGCTGCTGATGATGGCCAAGACGCCGGGTCTCGACCGCGACGGCATTCGGCTGCGCGAAGTGCCATTGAACCTCGGCCTCGCTAATGCTTTCGCTGATCGACGGCGGCGGATCGCCTATGAGCGGCTGCTGCTCGACCTGATCGAGGGCGACCCGACGCTGTTCGTTCGGCGCGACGAGGTCGAAGCGCAATGGGCGTGGATCGACCGCATCCGGGCCGCCTGGGCGGAAGCGGGAATTGGGCCGCGACCGTATGCGGCGGGAACGTGGGGACCGTCGGCGGCGATCGCGCTCACTGAACGCGATGGCGTTAGCTGGCATGAATAGGAGTCAGAGCCGATGACTCTCCATTCGACCATCGCGGCGGTCACCGACCGGATTATCGAACGGTCGAAGCCGACGCGCGCCAAATATTTGCAGCTGATCGCCGACCAAAGCGAGCACGGCATGGACCGGCCGCGCCTGTCGTGCGGCAATTTCGCCCACGGTTTCGCGGCGGCGGGCGAGGACAAGGAGGACATCCGCAACCTTCGCGGTCCGAACATCGGCATCGTCACCGCCTACAACGACATGCTGTCCGCGCATCAGCCGTACTACCGCTATCCCGAGCAGATCAAGATTTTCGCGCGCGAGGTCGGGGCGACCGCCCAAGTCGCCGGCGGCGTTCCCGCGATGTGCGACGGGATTACCCAGGGGCAGCCCGGCATGGACCTGTCGCTGTTCAGCCGCGACGTGATCGCGATGGGCACCGCGATCGCATTGAGCCACGGCATGTTCGACGGCGCGGCGCTGCTCGGTATTTGCGACAAGATCGTTCCCGGCCTGCTGATCGGCGCGCTTCGCTTCGGGCATCTGCCGGTGCTGCTGATTCCCGGCGGGCCGATGCCCTCGGGCCTCGCCAATCGCGAGAAGCAGCGCGTCCGGCAATTGTTCGCTGAGGGCAAGGCGACCCGTGAGGAGCTGCTCGACGCGGAATCGAAGTCGTATCACAGCCCCGGCACCTGCACTTTTTACGGCACCGCCAACACCAACCAGATGATGATGGAGCTGATGGGCCTGCACGTGCCCAATGCGGCGTTCATCAATCCCAACACGCCGCTGCGCCAGGCGCTGACCCGCGCCGCTGTGCACCGGCTGGCTGAGCTCGCAACCGCCAAGGCGCGGCCGCTCGGTCACGTCATCGACGAGAAAGCGATCGTCAACGCCGCGGTCGGCCTGCTTGCGACCGGCGGCTCGACCAACCATGCAATCCACTTGCCGGCGATCGCCCGGTCGGCGGGCATCCTGATCGACTGGGAGGATTTCGACACGCTGTCGGGCGCGGTGCCGCTGATCGCGCGGATCTATCCCAACGGCGCGCGCGACGTGAACGACTTCCAGCTGGCCGGTGGGATGGCGTTCGTCATATCGACGCTGCTGGCCGAAGGGCTGATCCACGGCGATGCGCTGACCGCCGGCGCGGACGAATTGAGCGCCTACACCGCGAACCCGGAGATCGAGGGCGATGAACTGGTGTGGACCGAAACGGCCGGGAGCGCCGACCTCGACATGCTGCGGCCGGTCGGCGATCCGTTCCGTGCCGACGGCGGCATGAAGCTGGTCCAGGGCAATCTTGGCCGCGCTATATTCAAGACCAGCGCGGTCAGTGAGGACCGTTGGACGATCGAGGCGCCGGCGCGCTGTTTTTCCGACCAAAATTCGGTGCTCGAGGCGTTCCAGGCCGGCGAGCTCGACCGCAATGTCGCCGTGGTTGTCCGCTTCCAGGGGCCGCGGGCCAACGGCATGCCCGAGCTGCATAAGCTGACTCCGGCGCTGGGCGTGGTCCAGGACCGCGGCCACCGCGTCGCACTGATCACCGATGGCCGCATGTCGGGCGCCAGCGGCAAGGTGCCCGCCGCGATTCATGTCTCGCCCGAAGCGTTGCCTGATGGACCGCTGGCGCGGCTGCGCGACGGCGACATGGTCCGGTTGTGCGGGCGGAAGGGCCAGCTCGAAGCTGTCGGGGTCGACCTCGCGAGCCGCGACCCGGCGCCCCACCCTGCCCCGCCGCTCGGCACCGGCCGCGAACTGTTCGCGCTGCTGCGGATCCATTGTGACCACGCCGAATCCGGGGCGTCCGCAATGCTGGCGGCGATGGACGCCGAAACATGAGCCGGACCATCGTCGTCGCCGATGTCGGCGGCACCCACGCCCGCTTCGCGCTCGCCGAGATCGGGGACGGCCACGTCCTCTCGCTGACCGAGCCAGTGACACTCAAGACCGCGGCTCATGCGAGCTTCCGCACCGCCTGGGAGGAGTTCGGGCGACAATCGGGACGCGCGCTGCCGGGAGCGCTCGGAATGGCCTTCGCCGGACCGGTCGGCGGCGAAGTTCTCAAGCTGACCAACAATCCGTGGGTGATCCGCCCGGCGCTGATGGAGGAGAAACTCGGGGTCACCGATTATCGCATCGTCAACGACTTCGGAGCGATCGCCTTTGCAGTGGCCGAGTTCGGCGACGACCATTTCACCCACGTCTGCGGCCCCGACGGTCCGCTGCCAAAGGAGGGGGTGACGACCATCCTCGGGCCCGGCACCGGGCTCGGCGTTGCACAGCTGCTCAACACCGGCGGCTCCAGCCATGTGATCGAGACCGAGGGCGGCCATGTCGATTTCGCGCCGCTTGACGGGCTCGAGGACAAAATCCTTGTCCACTTGCGCCGAAGCTTCCGGCGAGTGTCCGTCGAGCGGCTGGCGAGCGGGCCGGGACTAGTCAACATCTACACCGCGATTGCGGCGATCGAGGGGGTCGCCGTCACCCCGCCCGAGGATAAGGCGTTATGGGCGGCCGCGCTCGAGGGCTCGGACGCGCTCGCCGCCGCCGCGCTCGACCGCTTCTGCCTCTGTCTTGGAGCAGTTGCCGGCGACCTCGCGCTGGCCCATGGCGCCAATGGCGTGGTGATCGCCGGCGGCCTTGGCCATCGGTTGCGCGAACATCTCCACAAATCGGGGTTCGACGATCGCTTCATTGCCAAGGGTCGCTTCGAACGGCGGATGGAAGCGATCCCGGTCAAGCTTATCACCCACCCGCAGCCGGGCCTGTTCGGCGCCGCCGCGGCCTTCGCGCGCGCCTTTCCATGACGACCCCCATGACGATCGACGCTATCATGCGCGCAGCCCCGGTAATCCCGGTGCTGGTGCTCGACGGCGCGCTCGATCCGGTGGAGCTCGCCCAAACGCTGGTCGGAGCGGGGCTGCCGGTATTTGAGGTGACATTGCGCACGCCAGTCGCGCTCGATGCGATCCGCGCGATGGCTGAGGTGCCGGGCGCGATCGTCGGCGCGGGCACGGTGCTCAACGAAGCACAGCTCGCCCAGGCGCTCGACGCCGGCGCGCGCTTCATCGTCTCGCCCGGCCTGACCAATCCGCTGGCGCTGGCGGCGCGCGACACGGGCGTGCCGTTCCTGCCGGGCGTGGCGACCGCGGCGGACATCATGCGCGGGCTCGACCTCGGCCTCGAGCGGTTCAAATTCTTTCCGGCCGAAAGCTCGGGCGGGATCACGGCATTGAAGGCACTGTCAGGCCCGTTCGGCGGCGTGCGCTTCTGCCCGACTGGCGGGATCACGCCCGAAAGCGCGTCTGACTGGCTCGCGCTCAACGCCGTGCTGTGCGTCGGCGGCAGCTGGCTGGTGAAGCCCGGCGAGACCGATCTCGCGCCGATTGCCCAGCGCGCTCGCGCCGCCGCTGCGCTTGGCCAGCGATAAGCGGCTGACGAAAAAGCTGCTTGGCTATTTACCCGACTTGAGCGCGGCGGGATCGCAGCCGCGGCCGAGCGTCATCTGCCATGCGACCGACTGCAGGTGCCGGGCTAGGTCAGGCGACAGTCCAAGCTCGTTGGCGGCGGTCTCATCGCGGCCGAGGATGCGCGGGTCGCGGCCGGATACACCCGCGAACACCACCAGGGCTTCGAGATAATAGCCGGCGGTGCTCGCGTGGTACTGGTCAAAGGCCCACAGATCGACCTGGCCGAAACTCAGCCCGTCGTAGGGGTTGGAGTCGGCAATGCCGGCGGAGATCGCGCAGTTGAACGCCTCGCCAACGGGGTGGACCCGGCCGATCGCGGAGTTGTGGCGGCGAGCGAGATCGTCGGCCCGGCGGACGTCCTCGGCCATCCGGGTAATCGGCTGGCCCGACCAGTGTTGGCCGGCGGGATAAGTGAGGTCGGGCCGCGACCAGGTGGCGGTCAGGCTGATGCTCGCCTTGGGATTGCGGGCGCGGACCAGCGCCGCGAACTTTCCGGAATAGGTCACCAGCCTGGCTGGGTCGCCGGGCCGATCGGGATCGATGGTGCTATATTCCTGGAGAACGACCTGGTCCCACGGGCGATCGATCAGCGCTCGCTTGTTGCGCCAGTGCCATTCGAGCGACCGGCCCGCCGCGGTCTCGAGCGACACATGATAGTTGAGCCCGGCCTCCTGCGTGAACAACTTGAACAGCGCCGGTACACCACCGACGCCGTCGCCGTTGAGGTCGGTGACGCTTGCGGCGCGGTATTTCCACACCGGCGAATTGGCACCGAAGGTGAAGCTGTTGCCGACGAACAGGATCGTGTCGGCCCGGGCCGGTGCGGCCGATAGCGACAGGGCCAGCAGGCCGGCGAATATGGACGCTATCATGGGCAAGGCCATGCTCGGCCTCGCCCCGAACCGCAAATGCTGTTCGCGAACTCATCCCGGGCGACCGCTTCCCAGCTTGGAATTTCGCGCATCGATCGGCGGTCGAAGTCGGCCAATGTCGATCGCCCCGACCCCCGCTGGGGCTGGCTTCCCCCGATGCCGCGGATTAACGTTGTCCGATGATCCTGAGCCTGGTCGCCGCGGCCGCCATCACCGCCCAGTCGGTCCCGCCGGCTGCCAATAGACATGCGATTGATGAACCGATGGTGCGGCCGCCAGGCGCGCGGCTGGTGTGGCACGATGAGTTTAGCGGGGGCCGGCTCGACCGGTCCAAATGGCGCTACGATACGTCGCGCAACAAGCTGGGATGGCATAACGGCGAGCTGCAATATTATTCGGCCGGGCGGCCCGAGAACATTCGCGTCGTCGGCGGCCGGCTGGTGATCACCGCGCGGCGCGAGCGGCTGGACCCGAAACGTTACCCCGACTGGGGCGGACAGAATTACACCTCGGCGAAGATCGACTCCAAGGGTCATGGATCGTGGACCTACGGATTTTACGAGGTCCGTGCGAAGCTGCCCTGCGCGCGCGGCACCTGGCCGGCGATCTGGATGATGCCCACCAGGTCGGTTAAATGGCCGAACGAGGGCGAGATCGACATCATGGAGCAGGTCGGAGCCGAGCCGAACCTGATCTACGCGTCGCTCCACACCGAGCTCTTCAACCATGTCCAGAAGACCCAGCGCAGCGTGCAGAAGCTGCTGTCGACGAGCTGCAGCACATTCCACCGCTACCAGCTCGATTGGCGGCCGGACTCGATCACCATCGGCTTCGATGGGCGGGCATTCATGCGAGTGCGCAATGACCAGCCCGGAGGCAAGGGGGCATGGCCGTTCAACACCCCCTTCTATATGATCCTCAACCTCGCAATGGGCGGCGATTGGGCCGCGGCCAAGGGCATGGACGACGCCGCGTTGCCGCAGCGGATGGAAGTCGATTACGTGCGCGTCTGGCAGCGGCGCTGATCAAGGAAAGACGAGCACGGGCTGCTCGCCATGGCGATGAATTCGCGCGTTCGCTGCGAGCGCCGCAAACACTGCGATCATCGCATAGGCCATCAACGGAATGACGAACGACAACGACAGGCTTGAGGCGTCGGCAAAACGGCCGACTGCGAACGGCAGCACCGCGCCGCCGACGATCGCGACACACAGCAGGCCCGAGGTCGATGCCTGGCTCACGCCCGAGCGCTCGAGGGTGATGGTGAAGATGGTCGGGAACATGATCGAGTTGAACAGGCCGACCGCCAGCGCGCAATAAGCGGCGACCGGGCCATCGCGCATCGCCACGACCGCGCACAGGGTCGCCGCGACCGCGGCCGCGATCGTCAGCAACCGCGTTGCCGCGACCCGGGTCAGGAGCGCGCTGCCGATGAACCGCCCGATCAATGCACCCATCCAGTAGATGCTGCCGAGGTAGAAGCCTGCAGTCTCAAGCGGGACATCGAGGATCTCGGGGCGGTTGAGGAAGTTGATCATGATGCTGCCGATCGAAACCTCGGCGCCGACGTAGAGGCCGATGGCGACCGCTCCAAATACCGCCCAAGGCGACTTTAGCGCATCGAGCGCGGAGCCCGGGGTGCTGCTGCCGCTCGCCTGCGCCGCGGCTTCGATGCGAGCGCGCGACAGCCAGATGAACCCCATCAGCCCGATCAGCATCAACGCGATCAGGAGGAACGCGTGGGTCACTGCGCCGAGCGCGATCGCCCGGTCCGCGGCGTCGGTGATCGGGGCGTGGCCGGCCTTGAGCACATCTTCGCTGAGCATGATCGCAGAGCCGAAATAGACCCCGAGGACAACGCCCAGTGAATTGAACGCCTGCGCGAAGGTCAGTCGGAAATGACTCCGATCGGGCGGTCCGAGCGCGGCGGCGAGCGGGTTCGCCGCGACCTGCAGTGTGGTGATGCCGATGCCGAGGACGAACAGCGCGGCGAGGATGATCTCGTAACTCTGAAAGCGGGTGACGAACTGGACCAGCAGGCATCCCGCGATCATCATCCCCAGCGCGATCAGGATCGAGCGCACCGCGCCCGCGCGATTGAGCAGGGCCGCGGCCGGAAACGACATGAAACCGTAGGCAGCGAAGAACACCAGCTGCGTCATCAGCGCCTCGGTGTAGCTCAAGCGAAAGCTGGCCTTCAGTGTGGCGATCAACGGATCGTTGTTCGAGCTGATGAAGCCCCAGGCGAAGAACAGGGTCGTGACCGACACGAATGCCGGGATCGCCGACGACCCCTTACCGGTCATTCGAACTGCGCTCGATTGCGCCAGGTCACGGTGACCACCGAGCCCGGCGGGATGCGGACCGGGAAGGATTCGGTCGGAGTGGCCAGCGTCACGTCGCGTGGGCTGGCCGCGCCATTGAAGGCGATGACCACGATGGTCCGGCCGTCAGGGTTGAGGAAGGCCACGGTATCGACGTCGCTAACCCCGCTGTCGGAGGCAATGCGCCGCGCGCCCTGACGGACAAAGCGGCTGGCATGGCCCAGCACATAATATTCGACATTGCGGCTGACGACAGTCCCGCTTGCAGGGTCGATCGTCACGACACCGCGGCAATCGCCGCAGCCGCCGAGGTGCGGACCATGCTGCGGGTCGAGCGCGAGGTTCCACAGTAGCACGCCGCGGGCCCAGTTGCGGGTCGCGCCAATGACCAGGTTCCTGGTCATCCAGGCCAGCGTCTCATCGAATTTGGGCGACCATTCGCCGCCCGAGCATTCGGTGAACCAGGCATCCTTGTCGGGGTAGGCGTCGCGGACTTTCGACTGCGCTGCAACGTCGCCGTTGTAGCAATGCCAGGCGATGCCGCTGATGTAACCATTGGCGCGCGGATCGGCGAGCGTTCCGAGCGGCATTTGGGGCTCGTCCCAATTATGGTCCCAGTCGAGGATTTGCGTCTTTATTCCTCGCCGTTCGAACAGCGGGCCGAGGTGGCCGCCAATCACCGCGGCGCGGTCCGCCGCGCTCATCCGCATTCCTGGATAAGAATCGGGCTCGAAGTCGGGCTCGTTCTGGATTGTGAGCGCGGTGACCGGTACGCCGTCGCGGCCAAATTCCTCGACCGTTCGCGCTAGATATGCGGCGAAGGCGGGGTAGGCGACCGGATCGAGCTTGCCCGTGATCAGGCTGCGGCTGGTTTTCATCCACGCCGGCGCGCTCCACGGCGAGATCATGATCTTGAGGTCGGGGTTGATCGCCAGCGCCTGGCGCACGGTCGGAAGCATCGCCCGCCGTGCCGGCTCGATCGAATAATATTTGAGCTCGGGGTCGGGGACGTTGCCGGGCGAATCGTCGAGGCTGTAGTGGGTCGGCGAGAAATCCGACGCGCCGACCGTCAGCCGGGTGAAGGACAGCCCGAGGCCCTCACCCCGCCGGCCGAACAATTCGTCAAGCAGGGCCTGGCGGCGCGCAGCCGGCATCGCCTGAATCAGGATTGCCGACGCGTCGGTGATCGCCGCGCCGAAACCGACGATCGACTGGAAACGCTGGCCGGGATCGACGTGGATCGTCACCGCCGTCGCGGGACCTGCTCCGAGTGGGATCGGCGGCTGTTCGGCCAGCTTCTGGGATTGGTCTGCGGTGGTCAGCCACCATCGCGCGGTGGTGGGTGTCGGCTCATGCAGCGTCGCACAGCCACCCAGCGCAACCAGCGATAGCAGCGCCAGCAAGCGTTTCATCATTCGGCCTTGCAATATTTGTCGATGAACTCGTCGTGAGGCGGCATCACGTCGACGCACTTGCGGATCGTCATCGCGATATTGCCCAGATATTTTGCGATCTGCGGGTCGCTCTTGAGCTCGACCAGCGGATCGTGGTCGGTCGGGATTACGCCCTGGCCGAGGAACACCTGGATCCAGCTCTCCTCGCTGAACAATTCCTCGTCCTCGCGGAAGATCCGGCCGCTCGAGCGGAACAGGTCGATCTTGCGCTGTAATGTCGACGGCACCTCCATGTCCCGGCAGTAGCGCCAGAAGGGCGTGTCATCGCGTTCGGACGCCTTGTAATGGAGGATGATGAAGTCGCGAACTCGCTCCCATTCGAAGTCAGACTGACGATTGAATTCGTCGATCACCGCCGGGTCGAAACCGCGGTTGGGGAACAGCCGGACTAGGCGAATCGCGGCCGACTGGACGAGGTGGATGCTGGTTGATTCCAGGGGCTCGAGGAAGCCCGAAGCAAGGCCGAGCGCGATGCAATTCTTGTTCCACAGCTTGCGCCGCTTGCCGGTCGTAAAGCGGATACGATTGGGGTTGGCGGTCGGCTCGCCTTCGAGGTTGGCGAGCAGCATCGCTTCGGCGTCGGCGTCGTCGATATGCTGGCTTGAATATACGTAGCCGTTGCCGACCCTGTGCTGGAGCGGGATGCGCCATTGCCAGCCGGCGGTTCGGGCCGTCGATCGCGTATAGGGCGTGGTCTCGCCGACCCGCGCGCAGGGCACCGCGATCGCCCGGTCGGCGGGCAGCCATTGGGTCCATTCCTCGTAGCCGGTCTTCAGGGCTTGTTCGATGATCAGGCCGCGAAAGCCCGAGCAGTCGATGAACAGGTCGGCCTCGATCCGCCGGCCGTCATTGAGCGTCACCGCCTCGACAAAGCCGTCATCGGAGCGAAGCTGCACGTCGGAAATCAATCCTTCGGTGCGGACTACCCCGCGCTGCTCGGCGTAGCCGCGCAGGAACTTGGCGTAGAGCGAAGCGTCGAAATGGAAGGCGTAACCGATATGGGCGAGCGGCGAATCCGCCATGTCGGGACGGGCGCGCATGAACTTGTTGGCAAGCGCAGCCGCGGTGTTGATCGAGAAGCCGGAGAAGTCGGCGGCTTTGCCTTGGGCATGCGCGCGTAGCCAATATTGGTGGCACCGCAGAAATTCCCAATCCTGGCCGATGACTCCGAAGCCGTGGATGTAGCGCGCCCCGATCCTCCACCAGTCGACGAACTGGATGCCGAGCTTGAACGTGCCCTGAGTCGTCCGCATGAACTCGGCTTCGTCGAGGTTGAGGAGCTCGTTGTATCGCTTGATCGCGGGGATGGTCGCTTCGCCGACGCCGATCGTGCCGATCAGCTCGGATTCGACCAGCTCAATGTCGTACAGGCCCTGGAACAGCTCGGCGAACAGCGCGGCCGTCATCCAGCCGGCGGACCCACCGCCTACGATCAGGATCTTGCGAATTCGCTGCTCAGTCACTGTCGGCTCTCCGCCCGCCCTATGCCCTAGCTGGAAGCGGGGGGACAGACCGCGATTGGCGGTCCGACAGGGAGCCGCGCAATATGCACCGAACGGCGGTAGCGGAGGCCGTAGCCCCGCCGGAACTGGACCGAGCCGCGGCGCAGGCAATCGCCCGCCGGCCAGTCGAACGACAGCCGGCCGCTGAAATCATACGCCGGTCGGCCGTTGCGCCGGGCAAACAGCAGGTCGGTGATGCCCTGGCCCTCGGTGCCCGGGAGCCATCCGGCGATGAAAGCATCCGAGCGATTGATAAGATCGTTGGCTGACACCGGGCGCCCGGAAAGCAGGATGGTGACGACCGGGACTCCTTTGCCCGAAACGCGGTTGAGCGCAGCCAGGTCGGCGGGATAGCGAGCACTGTGGCGCATGGTTGCCGGGAAGACGATGTCGCCGGCGCCTTCGGCGTAGGGTTTCTCCGCGGCGACCGCGACGATCGCGCGATAGCGGCTTGGGTCGACGCCCTTGCCGTCGGGGCTATAATCGACCTGACCGGGCCCTAGCGTGGTGCGGATCGCGCCGAGAATCGTCTCGCCGTTGGGGAAATCCGCATTGCTGTTCTCGCTGCCCTGCCAGGTCAGCGACCATCCGCCGGTCTGGGCCGCCATACTGTCCGCGCCGGCGCCGACAACGAGTACTCGCCCGCTGCGGGACAGCGGCAGCGCAGCGCGTTCGTTCTTGAGCAGCACCAGCGATTTGCGGAC
This sequence comes from Sphingomicrobium sp., assembly GCA_039934055.1. Taxonomy (GTDB): domain Bacteria; phylum Pseudomonadota; class Alphaproteobacteria; order Sphingomonadales; family Sphingomonadaceae; genus Sphingomicrobium. The sequence continues at coordinate 23,557 of JBDTMX010000065.1, forward strand.
GGCCTCGCGGGCAATCGCGCGCGATTGGGCATCGCCGATCGCCGACGCATCCGGATGAGGGCCAGTCGCCGGAGAGCCATCGAACAGCCCGCTGCGCAACTTGACTCGAATGATTCGAGCCACCGCATCGTCGATCCTGGCCATCGGGATCGCGCCGCTCTGCACGTCGGCGATAGTGTTGGCGATGAACGCCTTCCAGTCGTCCGGGACCATCACCAGGTCAATGCCGGCGTTGATCGATTGCGGGCAGTGCATCTTGGTGCAGCCCGGAACTTGCTCGATCCCGTTCCAGTCGGACACGACAAACCCATCGAAGCCGAGCCGCCGCTTGAGCACGTCGGTGATCAAATAGCGGTTGCCATGCATCTTGCCCCACGGCCGGTTGGCGGCAGTGTCAGTCCAACTCGAATAGGACACCATGACAGTCTGCGCGCCGCCCTTGAGCGCGCCGTAATAGCCGGGTGCGTGGGTGCGGATCAGTTCGGCTTCGGACACGCGGGTCTCGCCCTGGTCCTTGCCATGGAAGGTGCCGCCGTCGCCGAGGAAATGCTTGGCGGTGGCGAGCACGTCGTCACCACCCTTCAAATTGCCCTGAAGGCCGCGGACCATCGCCTCGGCATAGCTGCGGACCAGCGCCGGATCGGACGAATAGCTTTCATAGGTGCGGCCCCAGCGCGGGTTCTGGACCACTGCCAACGTCGGCGCGAACACCCAGGTGATGCCGGTCGCCCGCACCGCCCGCGCGGTGGCGTGGCCGATGCGCGTCATCAGCGCCGGGTCGTGCGCCGCGCCGAGACCGATGTTATGCGGGTAAAGAGTCGCGCCGCGGACGTTGTTGTGCCCGTGGACTGCGTCGGTCCCCCAGATCACCGGCACCTTGACCGCCATGTCGGTCGCCATCGACGCATCGTAGAAGCGCTTGGACAGGTCGAGCCAGTCGGCGACGCTCGCGTCCTTGCGGTTGCCCGGCCAGGCACCCCCGCCATTCAGAATCGAGCCCAGATAATAGCGCCGGACGTCTTCAGGCGTGACCGAGCGGATATCGGGCTGGGTCATCTGCCCAATTTTTTGCTCGAGCGTCATCCCGCCAACGATCCGCCGGATCGACGCTTCGTCGGCGGCGGCATTGCGCGAGCCAGGGACATGCGGTTGGGCGGCCGCCCAGTGCGACGCTGCAGAGGATTGCGCCAGCGCCGGCGACAGGATCAGAGCGCCGGCAAACAGCGCACAAGTGACCGCCCCAGCGGTGAGTGGGGTCAATTTCACGCAGACCCCTTCGTTAGAAGCGATAGTTGACGCCGAGCAGATATTGCCGGCCATATTTCTCGTAATAATCGATCAACACGCCACCCTCCGGCGTCTTCCCGCTCACATCGAGGCCGACGCGGGTTCGGTAAGGCGAGTTGGTCAGGTTGTAGACCTGCAGAAGGACGCCGAGATTTTTGAACTGGCTAGTCTCCGGGAAAGTGTAACCGACCTGCGCGTCGACCTGCTTGTCGGCGAGAATTTCGGTGAATCCGCGGACGGCGAACAATTGCGTCACCTCCCCCTTGAACGGCGAGCGGTACCGGTAGCTGACCCGAGCTTGGAACCCGTACTTCTCATAATAGCCGGTGAGGTTGGCAACCGTCCCTGAAAGTCCCGGTATCCTGACCTCCGGGTTAGGATTCCCCGGCGACGGATCGACCGGATTGAGGTTGGACTTGGTCTTCGAATAGCTTCCCAGCACGCCGAAGCCGTCAAGGAAATTGGCGATGCGTCCGAGATCGAGCGCGCCGCTGATTTCCACACCCCAGAGCTTTCCGCCCGGACCATTGTCCGGCATGCTGAGGTCTCCGATCGTCGTGACCGACACGCCGGGCGGCAGCGGGTTCTCGAAATCGGGCATCGGGAAGCTGGCGAAGTCAAACTTCGATATCCGGGTGTAAATGTAATTGTCGAGCTTCTTGTAGAAGCCCGCGACCGCAATGTAGCTCGTCGGGCCAATGTACCATTCGTAGCTGAGATCGAAGGCCGTGGCCCGCCACGGCTTCAATCTCGGGTTGCCCCCATTGGCCGACCAGACTTCGAGAGGCGGCTCGGCCGGATCGCAGCCCCCACCCCCGCATGGGTTGGTATTGAATGACGGAACCAGGTTCGCCCGCATCTCGTCCATGCGGGGCCGCGCCATGACCTTCGCGGCAGCGAAGCGCAAACGATGGCCTCCGCCGAAGTCATAATAAGCGTTAAGGCTGGGCAGGATGTCCCAGTAGCTGTCGCCGTCGGTCTCAGGCTCCACCACGGGGGGAGTGGCAGTGAAATTGATCCGTGATCCGGTCGATTCCTGCTTTTGGTGCACAGCCTGGATGCCGAGGTTGCCGTGCAGCTCACCGAATGCGAACTGCGCGCGCGCCTTGAGCGTGACCACGTCCTCCTTGATCTTCCACGTCTTGTCGAAATGCGCCGAATCAATCGTTGGACCAAAGTCGTAGTAGGACTTCATCGCGGCCGGCACATTGTACGCGAGTACGTCGCCAAAGCCGGCAAAGCTGAGGTCAGCCGGGTCGACCAGGATGTCCGAGCCGGCCAGCGTCTGCAGTCGATCATTCTTCAAGTACATGAAATACTCGTCGACGTACTTGCTCTTGTCGCGCCGAGTGAAATTCGCGCCGACATCAACCGCTTCGAGCCATGGGCTGCCACCGGGATGATAGCGAAGATCGCCATCCGCGGCGTAGATCTGCTCCTTGACGTGCGGAGCCTTGGTCGCACCGTCGTGGCCCCATCCGCCCCAAGCGTCGCGGTCACCCAGCGAAACCTGATTGGCGTCCGCATAATTCAATCCCGGAGTGAACTGCGGCATGCCGCCGCTAGTGTCCCAGGTAAGCGTATCGAAGACCCGATTGGCGGCCTCGTCTGCGGCCGTCACGCAGCAGCCATAGCCCGCATAGGTCTCCGTTATGTGCTCGATTCGTTTGTTCTTGGAGTAACTGAGGTCGGTGATGAGCGAGAGTTCGTCGCTAAACTTATATTCGTTGTTCAAACCGCCGGAGAACAGCCAGTCGTCGCGCGTGTTGTAGTCGTTGCGGATGATCGGCGCCCACTGGTCGATAGTGCCGCCAGTGGCGACGGTGGCGCCGCCCATTTCGCTTGTCGTGACATTGGTGATGGTCGGGTTGTCGAGCCAAATGTATGAATACCATTGGGCGCCGCGCATCGTCTCGCGTTGCTTGAAGCGCGAATAATAGAGATCGAGGATGGTGTGCAGCTTGTCGCTCGGCTCCCATTCCAGGATGCCCATGCCAGCCAGGCGTTTGTTGGTGGTCGAGGAAGCGAAGGCCTCTTGGCCGCCGAGGAACAGGGCGCTGGCGGTCTCCGGCGGCGAGATCCGATCTTCGGCCCCCGCGAAAGATTCAAACCACCAACTGTGCGTGTGCTGCTTGCTCGATGGCGAATCGAGATAGGCAAGCCCGAGGGCGATGCCGAGTTCGGGCGTCAATTGATCGATGTAACTGGCCGAGCCGCGCCAACCCCAGCGCTTCACGTCCTTGTTCATTTGCTCGGTGCCGTTGAGCTCGCCGCGCAAGTTCATTGCGATCGCTCGCTTGCCGTACGCGAGTGGCCGCACCGTGCGCAGGTCGGCGGTGCCGGACAGGCCGAACCCCGCGATGTTCGCGTCCGGAGTTTTATAGATGACGACGCTGTTGAGCAACTCCGACGGATATTGGTCGAACTCGACCGCGCGGTTGTCGCCCGAGCTGGCCTGTTGCCGGCCGTTGAGCAGGGTCGTGGTGAAATCGGGTGAGAGACCGCGGATCGAAATCACCTGCGCGCGGCCATTGACGCGTTGCGCCGCGAGGCCTGGCAGGCGGGCGATCGATTCGGCAATCGAAATGTCGGGAAGCTTGCCGATGTCCTCGGCCGACACCGCCTCGACGATGCCCTGCTCGCGGCGCTTGATGCCGATCGATGACTTGATGCCACTGCGAATGCCGGTGACGACGATTTCGCCACTGCCGGCGACCTTCTCGGGCGCGCTAGCTCCCTCGGCGCCCGGATCTCCCGGCGTCGGAATGGCATCGGTGGGCTCGGGTGGCGGCGGCGGCGCGTCCTGCGCCAACGCCGGCGCGGCCAGCGTCGCAGCAAGTGCAAAGGCCGAAACGGCCGTCGCGAATTGGATCATTCGACGGGCGGCGGCAGGCGTCCGAGCAACGCTCATCTTCAGTCTTCCCCTCTGTTAATCTGACGACATATCCGCCGGTGCCCCAGCGCCTGCAGCCATTGGCTCCCGTCTTATTGGAAGCGCTTCCAAACTGTCTATAATCGCGGGGCGTGTCAACCGCCTAGCGCTGCTCGAAACACGATTGGCTAGGCGGGTGGTAATCCGGTCGATTCCCGTTCGACCAGATGATGGGACGCGGTGATCTGCCGCGGTCGCTCCCCGTCCGCGTCAGTCCCGCGTCCGATCATCACCACCAGCAGCTCGGCAGCATCGTGTCCGATCTGCTTGATCGGCTGGTGGACGGTGGTCAGCGGCGGCCAGACGATCTCGGACAAGGGCGTGTCGTCGAAACCGGTGACCGAAATGTCGCCGGGAATGGCCAGGCCGGCGCGGTGAATCGCCAGCAAGGCTCCGGCTGCCATGTCGTCGTTGGCGCACATCAACGCTGTCGGTCGGGGCGATGATTCGAGGATGCGCTGGGCGCACTCGATCCCCGAATGAAACGTGAAGGTCCCGCGTTCCTCGATGATGTATGCCCCGGTGATTGCCGCCGCGGCGAGTTCGTGGCGAAGACCGTCGAACCGCCGCTCGGCCGATCGATGGCCGGCAAGTCCGTGAACGTAGCCGAAGCGACGGTGACCAAGCACGATCAGGTGGCGGGCGATGTCGCGCCCAGCGGCGAGATCGTCGATCCCGATCGCGGGGGCCGCCGCGACCGCGTCGGGATAAGCCGAAATGCAGACGATCGCCAGGCCGCGCCTCTTGGCGTCGGCGAGCAGGATCCGGTCATCGGACAGCGGCGGCGTGAGGATGATCCCCGCGACCCATTGTTCCCTGAACATCGTCCGGATCTGCTGATGCGCCACTCTCGGGTCCGGGCTGACGGTGCGGGTAGCAACCTGGAAGCCGTGATCTGCGCAACCGCGCAACGCGCCGAGCTCAAGCGCGGCGTGATAGTAGCTGTTAGGCTCGGTATCGATGTCGGACTGGTGGACGATGGCGATCTGGCCGCTCGTCCGGCCGGCGAGGTTGCGCGCCTGGACGTTGACCTTGAAGGCGAGCGCCTCGACCGCCTCCCGGACCTTGTCGCGTAACCCGAGGCGGACGTTGGGCCCGTTGTTGAGCACCCGCGAGACCGTTGTCCGACTGACGCCGGCCAGCGACGCGACGTCGTCGATGGTGGGTTTCCCACCATTGCTCGGTCGTGGCCGGTCGCCTCCCATCGCGCCCGCTTCTGGCGCTGACGCAACCCGGCGGCAAGCCTCAACGGACTCCCAAGGCGCGAGGCTCGATCGGCATATTTGTGGATCGCGCCGGAACCGGGCGACATCGTGGACTGGCGGAGAGGGTGGGATTCGAACCCACGGTAGGCTTGCGCCCACGCCGCATTTCGAGTGCGGTGCTTTCGACCACTCAGCCACCTCTCCGCGGGTCCGGGTGCTGGCCGGAGCAAGCCGGCGTTCGGTCGGACGCGGCGTCTAGCAGCGCCCTCCCACCTTGCCTAGCCTGAGCATCCTTGCCTCGCGCCGAAGGGACACTAGATTGCAGCTATGTCCCCTCCTGATCGTTTCAGCCGGATGCCGGCCAACCCACCCTCGCTCCCGCCGCCCCCGATTCCGCTCGCGCGCTTTGCGATCGGCGAAATCGTGCGCCACCGCCTGCTCGACTTTCGCGGGGTGATCTTCGACGTCGACCCGGAGTTCGCCAACAGCCAGGAGTGGTACGACGCGATCCCGGAAGCGATGCGGCCGTCGAAGGACCAGCCGTTCTACCATTTGCTCGCCGAGAATACCGAAGCGAGCTACGTCGCTTATGTCAGCCAGCAGAATCTGGTGCCCGACGACAGCGACGAGCCGATCGACCATCCGGCGCTCGGATCGCTGTTCGACCGGTTCGACGAGGGCCGCTACCTGCTCAGGCGTGAGCACCGGCACTAGGCCCTTCCGGTTGACAGGGGGAGGCCCCTGCCATAGGCGGCACGCTTTCCGCGCGACCCTGTGCCTTGGGCGCTGACCGGCGCGTGGAAGCCAGATTCTGACGAGAAGAGAAAGCCAATGTTCGCAGTCGTGCGCACGGGCGGCAAGCAGTATCGCGTCGCCCCCGGAGACAAGATCGTAGTCGAGAAGCTCGCCGGTGAAGCCGGCCAGCGGGTCGACCTCACCGACGTGCTGTTCGCGGGTGAAGGTTCGGACCTCAAATCGACGTCGGGCCTGATCGTCGCCGCCGAGATCATCGCCCAGGCCAAGGGTGACAAGGTGACGGTGTTCAAGAAGCGCCGCCGCCACAATTACCGCCGCAAGAAGGGCCACCGCCAGCAGCATACGATTCTGAGGATCGTCGCGATCGGTGATCAGAAGGCCGAGAAGAAGGCAGCGCCCAAGGCCGAAAAGGCTGAGCCTGCGGCCAAGACTGCGCCGGCCGACAAGCCCAAGGCCAAGGCCGCACCGAAGGCGGCGGCTACTGCTCCGGCGACGAAGCCCGCTGCCAAGGCTCCGGCCAAAACGGCCAAGCCAGCGGCGAAGGCGTCGACAAAGAATGCTGCACCTGCTAAGGGCGCCGCCAAGAAATTAACGA
>JBDTMX010000066.1:0-2442 GCA_039934055.1 Sphingomicrobium sp.
TGCTGATCTCCGAAATGAAGGAGTTCGCAGGCTTCACCAAGGCGACCCAGCGGTATATCCGCCGTTCGCTCGACGTGGCCTACGGCCGCCGCGACCCGATTGAGTGCTGGGCCCGCGACGAGGGCGAAGCCGCTTCGATCCGCGCCCAGGGCCGCCTCTACAAGCAGCTCGACCACATGCGCCTGCAGGTCCCCGACGACAGCGGCCTCGACATGATCGAGCCGTTCATCGGCATGCTGATCACGATTTCGGCATTCGACCTCGGCCAGGACCGGCTGCCTCACTTTGCTTCCTACCGGTTTCTTTACGAGCGGCTGATCGGCGCCTCGTCGCGGCCGTGGCTGCCGTCGGCCTTCTGTTCGGCCGCGGCGCTGCCGCATCTCCACCCCGACCGCCGCAGGATCCTGCTGCAGTCGATCAGCGAAAGCGCGGCGACCGCGCCGGGCTGGTCGAACCGCGAGCCGGTTTTCTGGCCGGAGTGGGTCGAAAAGGTCGATGTCACCGCGGCCGCTTAAGCGGCGGATTTCACCGACGGGAAGACCTTCGCCAACTGCCTGAGGCTGTCCTCGGCGCTCACATGATGAATGAAGACCACGCCTTCGCGCTCGTAGGCGGCGCGGTGGTTGTCGCGGTCGTCCACCAGCACGTCGCCCACGGTCATGTGCTTGTGCTTGTCGCGCGCTAGGCAGGTGATGATCGGCACGCCGGGAAAGTGCTCGGCCGCCCATTTGGCTTTCTGCGGTGCCGCCCAATTGCCGAGCGGCAGCCCGGTGAGGATCGTCGGCTTCAAATGCTTGACCCCATCGAACAGGCGGCGCGTGTCGGGTAATTCCGGAAGCGTGCCGTAGAAGTTGCGCGCAGTGGCGATGCGGCGCCAGAATTCGCGCCGGCCGTGCCTCGCTTCGAACTCGGCGGGGGTCATGCCAAGCAACTCGCGTACGCCGGCGTCGAAGTCGGCCAGCACCCCGTCGCAATCGAGAAAAAGATGAGTCATGTTCAAAATGGACGCGAAAGCATGACGTCAGCTTCGCTGGGCGAGCCGGTCAACCAGTTCGTGTGCGAATTCGCTGAGGCTGTCGTCGCGCGCCCCCATGACCAGGATGCGGTCGCCGTCGCGCGCCTCTTCAAGCAGCGCATCGCCGATTGCGGCACGGTCGGGAATATGGGTCGCATGGCGGTCTTCGGCGCGGATCGCTTCGGCGAGCCAGTCGGAGCCGCGCGTCCGCGCGACGGTGCCGCCGTGATAGACCGGGTCGGGCAGATACAGGCTGTCGTCGGGCGCCATGCCGCGCACAAAGCTGCGGGCCAGCTCCTCGCCCATTTTCGCCAACGGGCCGAAGCCGTGCGGCTGGAACATGATCAACAGGCGTCCGGGTTGCGCGTGGAGCGTCGCCAGGGTCGCGTCGATCTTGTCGGGATTGTGCGCGAAGTCGTCGATTACCGTGACGCCTGCGCTGGTGCCGACCGTCTCCAGCCGCCGCCGCAGCCCTTCGAAGCGGGCCAGCGCAGCCGCCCCCTCGGCGAGCGGTACGCCCAGCGCCTTGGTCGCAGCGAGCGCGGCCAGCGCGTTCGAGGCATTGTGGCGCCCGGGAACCATCAGCCGGACCTCGTGCCGCTCGCCGCCGGATTCGAGGTTGAAGCTGAGGCCGTCGGGGAGCAGCTCCAATTGCTTGCCCATCAAATCGGCTCCGGGGCTATCGAAGCCATAACCGACGCGATTGCTGCTCGGGATGACGTCGGCCAGGGCGCGCGTTTCGGGGTCGTCGAGGTTCACCACGGACTTGCGCGCGCGCAGCAGGAAGGCCGCGAACAGGCTGCGCAGCTCGGCCATCTCCTTGTGGTCGAGGCTGATGTTGGTCAGCACCGCGACCTCGGGCGCATAAAGCGCGATCGATCCGTCGCTTTCGTCGACCTCGCTGACGAACAGCTCGGGGTCGCCGACCAGGGCGCTCGCGAATGGCGCCGAGGGCGTCGCGAAATTCTTCATCACCGCGCCGTTCATCACTGTCGGCTGGCGGTGGCCGGAATGGAGAATCCAGCCGATCATCCCGGTGACGGTGGATTTGCCGCTGGTGCCGCCGACCGCGACGCTGCGCTGCGCGGCATTGAGCAATTGGGCCAGGTATTGCGGGCGAGTGACGAGCGGCAGCTCGAGCTCGCGGGCGCGGACGATGTCGGGCACGCTGTCCTCGACCGCCGCCGAAGTGACCAGGGTCATGCCCGGCTGGACGCCTGAACCGTCCTGCGGAAACAGTGCGATGCCGAGCGAGCGCAAATAAGCGAACTTGGGCGCGAGGCGGCCGGCGTCGAGCGACCGGTCGGAGCCGGCGACGCGGCCGCCCGAAGCGCGGACGATGCAGGCGAGGGGCAGCATGCCGCTACCCCCAATGCCGCAGAAGAAGGTGGAATCAGTCATGGCTGGTGCCCTATTGCCGGGCGCCG
>JBDTMX010000067.1:0-6519 GCA_039934055.1 Sphingomicrobium sp.
TCGCGGTCGACCTTGATCCCGCGCCGCTCCATCCGCCCGATCACCGGCACCAGCGGCTTGTCGACCCGCTCGTAGACCTGGGTGGTGTTCTCCGCGGCGATGCGCGGCTTGAGCCGCTGCCACAGCCGCAGCGTGATGTCGGAGTCCTCGGCGGCATATTCGGTCGCCTGCGGCAGCGGCACCTTGTCGAAGGTGATTTGCTTGGCGCCCACTCCGCACACCGATTTGAAGCTGATGCACTCGTGGTCGAAATGGATCTTGGCGAGCTCGTCCATGCCGTGGTTGTGGCGCCCGGCATCGAGGTCGTAGCTCAACAGCATGGTGTCGTCGTACGGCGCGACGTCGATCCCCTCCTTGTCGAACATCACCCAGTCGTACTTGAGGTTGTGCCCCACCTTGAGCACCGCCGGGTCCTCAAGCAGCGGCTTCAATTTGCCCAGCACCAAGGCCTTGTCGAGCTGGTCCGGCCGGTCGGAATACAGGTCCGCCCCGCTATGCCCGATGGGGATGTAGCAAGCGCGGTTGGGCGCCGTCGCCAGGCTAATTCCTACCAGCCTGGCGATCACGCAATCGATGCAGTCGGTCTCGGTGTCGACCGCGACATAACCACAGCCGCGCGCCTCTTCGATCCAGCGGTCGAGCGCGGCTTCGTCGGTCACCGACTCATAGGCCGAGCGGTCGACCGCGATGGCTTCGGCCTGCGGCGGCGCCGGCGGCTCCGCGTCAAGCGACGTCATGACGGCATTGATGCCGCCGCCGCTGCTGCTCCCGCCGATGCCGTCCCGCCCGCCGATCATCCGCGCCAGCAGCGTCTTGAACCCCTGCTCCTCGAGGAACTCCTTCAATGGCTCGGGCGGGATGCCGGTCAGCGCCAGGCCTTCGAGCGGCTCGGGCAGGGCTGCGTCGCACACCAGCCGCACCAGCTCGCGGCTCAACCGCGCCATGTCGGCATGGTCGATCAGCGACTGCTTCAACTTGGGCTTGGTGATCGCCTCGGTGCTCGCCAGCACCGTCTCGAGGCTGCCGAATTGCTGGATCAGCTGCGAGGCTGTTCTCGGACCGATTCCCGGCACTCCGGGGACGTTGTCGACGCTGTCGCCCATCAGCGCCAACACGTCGCCCAATTGCTCGGGCGGCACCCCGAACTTCTCGATCACGGATTCGCGGCCGATGCGCCGGTCGTTCATCGTGTCGAGCATGTCCACACCCGGCTCGATCAGCTGCATCAGATCCTTGTCGGAGCTGACGATGGTGGTCTTCCAGCCTTGGGCCAGCGCCGCCTTCACGTAGCAGGCGATGATGTCGTCGGCTTCCAGCCCCTCGGTTTCGATGCACGGGATGGAGAAGGCGCGGGTTGCGGTGCGGATCAGTGGGAATTGCGGGACCAGATCCTCGGGCGCCGGCGGGCGGTTGGCCTTATACTGGTCGAACATGTCGTCGCGGTGGGTCTTGCCGGCGGCATCGAGGATGACCGCCATGTGGGTTGGCCCGTCCGCCTTGTTGAGGCCGTCGGCGAGCTTCCACAGCATCGCCGTATAGCCATAGACCGCGCCGACGTTCATGCCGTGCCGGTTGGTCAGCGGCGGCAGGCGGTGATAGGCGCGAAAGATGTAGCTCGAACCGTCGACGAGGTAGAGATGAGGCTGGGCTTCTGACATGTGCGGCGGGGTTTAGCAGGGTGTCAGCGGGATGCTAGACGGGGGGCCGCAGGAGGGCTTTTCATGACCGAACGCTTCGAGCGCCACCGCCAGCCGTGGAAGCAGGACGAGGTCCAGAAGCTCCACCAGCTCGCCCGCAAGGGCATGTCGCTCCGCGCCATCGCCAAGGCCCTGACCCGCAGCGAGGAATCGGTCCAGATCCGCGCCAGGTCGGACAAGCTCAAGATTAGCAAGCTGCGGTAAACCGAGACGCCAGGCTCGGGCCGGACGCATCACCAGCCAAATCCTATGACAGGCTAGGGAATTGCTTTAATGCCCGATTTGCGGTCATGCGTGATGATCGCGAAGCGACGGGGCTCATGGCCGACATATTCGTTTCATACGGCCGGTCCGCCGAAGGCCAGGCTCAGCAGGTTGCGGAAGCGCTGAGAAGCGCCGGCTACAGCGTCTGGCGCGACGATGAGTTGCCCGCCCATCGCGCTTATAGCGACGTCATCGAGGAGCGGCTCCGCTCCGCCAAGGCGGTCGTCGTCCTGTGGTCGGCAGGGGCGGCGCGCTCGCAGTGGGTGCGCGCCGAGGCTGATGTCGCGCGAGAAGCCGGAACGCTGGTTCAGATCAGCGTGGACGGGACCTTGCCGCCCATGCCGTTCAATCAAATCCAGTGTGCCGACCTAAACAACTGGAGCGGCGATCTCAGCACCGCCGGCTGGCGCAAGGTCGAGAGCAGCATCGCATTGCTGGTCGGCAACGCGAGCCCAGCAGCGGAGCAGAAAGCCGGCCCCGCCCGGCGAGTCGCGATCTGCGTCCTGCCGTTCATCAACATGAGCGGCGACGCCGAGCAGGAATATTTCAGCGACGGCATCAGCGAAGACATTATCACCGACCTGTCGAAGGTGTCGGCGTTGTCGATCGTCGCCCGCAACACCGCATTCAACTTCAAGGGTCAGACGGTGGATGTCGGCCAGCTTGCTCGCCAGCTCAACGTCACCCACGTCCTCGAAGGGAGCGTTCGCAAGTCGGGCAGCCGCGTCCGGATCAATGCCCAGCTGATCGATGGCGAGGCTGGCGATCATGTCTGGGCCGACCGCTACGACCGCGATCTGACCGACATCTTCGCGATCCAGGATGAAATCTCCAAGGCGATCGTCAGTGCGTTGCGGCTGAAGCTGCTGCCCAAGGAAAAGAAAGCGATCGAGCATCGCGGCACGTCGAGCGTCGAGGCGTACAATCTCTATCTGATGGCACGCCAGCACTGGATCAGCGGCAACGATGGCGACATCCGCCGCGACGAGGTCGTCGTCCGAATCTCGAGACAAGCGACGGAAATCGATCCCAACTATGCGAAGGCATGGGCGTTGATTGCGCTTGCCCAGGCGGAAATGCGATTTCGCCATATGACGCAGGAGGACGCCCTCGCGTCCGCCGAACGCGCGCTCGAACTGGATCCGAACCTGCCGGAGGCGCATTGCGTCAAGGCGCGCTACCTCGCCGACGAGGATGGCGACCCTGAAGCTGCGGACCGACAGATACAGACCGCGCTGCGGCTGGATCACGACTCGTGGGAGGTGAACAAGGAAGCCGCCCGCCTGCTCAATCGCCGCGGCCGGATGCGCGATGCGATCCCCTATTTCGAGAAAGCGGCGTCGCTGATGGAAAGCGACTATCATTCCACGGGGATGTTGCAGACTTGCTATGGGGCGCTGGACGATGCCGAAGGCGTCAAACGGGCCGCGCAAATGACTTTGGATCGAACCCAAAAGGTCTTGGCGCAGGACGCGTCCAACGGGTCCGCGCTGGGCTTTGGCGCGGTCTCGCTGGCGGCGCTTGGCGACGGCGAACGGGCCAAGGAATGGGTCAAGCGCGCGTTGCTGATGGACCCGGACAATCTGACCATGCGCTGGAACCTGGTGTGCGGCCTGACCCGATACCTGGCCGACAATGACGCGGCGTTTGAGCTTCTCGCCAGCTTCACCGACCGACTGCCGGCACCGATGGTGAAATACCTTCGGCTCGACACCGATCTCGACCCGATGCGCGATGACCCGCGCTTCGAGGAATTGGTCGTGCGCGCAGAAGAAAGGGTCGCTTCCTCCGGCCAATCGGTGGCGCAAGAAACTCAACCGTCGCCGCAACTCCCGGCTTGACGGCCATTAGGTCCAGACCGCGCCGGGTCGGACAACTCAAGATCGGCAGGCTGCGCTAGGGGGCCAGCAGCGGCCACAGGGCCATGGCGATGCCGATCATGCTGATCAGATAGATCAGCGTCCGCCATTTCGGCACGCCCATCGCGTAGAGCGGCAAATAGACCAGCCGCGCGCCGAGCCAGATCCAGCCGCCGATGGCCGTCCACTCGCTGGTCCGCCCGGCAACGACGACACCGATCAGCGCGACGATGGCGATCGGGAAGGTCTCGGCGAAATTGGCCTGGGCGCGGGTCAGCCGGCCAACCATCGGGTTTGGCGGCGGCAGTGCCTCGTCACGGGCGCTGGTGTTCCAGGCGCGGCCATATTGCGCGGTCTTGGCGCGGATCGCGGCGAAGATATGGATGAATAGAAGCACCGCTCCAAATGCGGCAATCCTTAGCTCGACGGGCATGTGATCCCTCCCCTTCAACGCCACGGCCGTAGCACGGATGCAAAAGAAAACGCTGTCCTACAAGCGGTCGAATATGTACCAAGCTGGTTAATGAGCGCCGACTCGGACCAGCGACCCGCTACGCAGCCAAAAATCCGCCGCGACGGCGGGCAGTTGACCGGCATCCCAAGGCCACAAAGCTCACGAAACTCACGACCCCCCGGATTTACCCTGTGACCGTGAGCATTGCGGCTATGGCACCAAGCCCCGACCTTTGTGGGCCTGACCCCCGTAGCCGGGCCCGCATCGGGCTTAGGCCATGACCGGCCGCTCGGCCCGCTCGTCGATCGTCACCGGCGCCTCTTCGCGAATGAAGGCGAGTATCTCGGGATTGACGATTTCGGGGTGGGTCGAGCACAGGCCGTGCGGCAAATCCTTATAGGTCTTGAGCGTGCCGTTTTTGAGCAGTTTGACCGTCAGCGGCCCCGAATCCGTATAGGGCACGATCTGGTCGTCCTCGCTGTGGATCACCAGCACCGGCACTTCGATCTTCTGCAGGTCTTCGGTGAAGTCGGTCTCGGAGAACGCCTTGATGCATTCATACTGCGCCTTGGCGCTGCCCATCATGCCCTGCCGCCACCAATTGCGGATCAGGCCTTCCGAAACCTTCGCGCCGGGCCGGTTGAAGCCGTAGAACGGACCCGACGGAACATCGAGGTAGAATTGGGCACGGTTGGCGGCGAGCGCGGCGCGGAAGCCGTCGAACACTTCAATCGGCAATCCGCCCGGGTTCGAATCCTTCTTGACCATGACCGGCGGCACGGCGTCGACCAGCACCGCTTTGCCGACCCGTCCGGGCTCGGCGCGGGCGACATAGCGGGCGACTTCGCCGCCGCCGGTCGAATGTCCGATGTGGATCGCGTTCCTCAGGTCGAGATGGGCGACCAGCTCCGCGACGTCGGCGGCATAGGTGTCCATCTCATTGCCTTTGGACGTCTGGGTCGAGCGGCCATGACCGCGCCGGTCGTGGGCGATGACGCGGAAGCCTTCGCCAAGAAAGAACATCATTTGTGCGTCCCAGTCGTCGGAACTGAGCGGCCAGCCGTGATGAAAAACGATGGGTTGCGCGGATTTCGGGCCCCAGTCCTTGTAGAAGATTTTGGTCCCGTCTCTGGTCGTAATCGTGGTCATGCGGAAGCCCTCCGCTGTGGGATACCGGCCGGCAGGACCGGAGCTGCGTCTCGTGAATGGTCGGTAGCGGACGTCGCAGTTGGCGGGCGTTTACAGCCGCATCCGTCGAACGCCGGGACTCGGTCGCGAGGACGGTTCGTTCATAGCAGGAATCGTGTGACGCCACGATGACATGTCGGCTGTTTTTCGGTGTCCGCTGGCCGCCTGTCTCGGGTATCGGGCGGCCGGCCGTTCACGGCACCAGAATCGTGTCCCGGGCCTGCTTGAGCATCTCGGGATAATCGAGCGTGTAGTGGAGGCCTCGACTCTCGTGACGGCTCAAAGCGCTGCGGACGATCAGGTCGGCGACCTCGAGCAGGTTGCGCAGCTCGATAAGGTCGGGCGTGACGCGGAAGTTGCGGTAATAATCGCCGACTTCCTGGCGCAACATGTCGATCCGGCGCTTGGCCCGCTCAAGCCGCTTGGTGGTGCGGACGATGCCGACGAAGTTCCACATGAAGCGGCGGATTTCGCCCCAGATCTGGGTGATCACGACCTCTTCGTCGCTGTCGGTGACACGGCTCTCGTCCCACGCGCGGATCGCCGGCGACGCGGCCAGTTCGTCCCAGCATTTGACGATGTGGCGCGCCGCCGCCTCGCCGAACACCAGGCATTCGAGCAGGCTGTTGGAGGCCAGGCGGTTGGCGCCGTGCAGCCCCGACTGGGTGACTTCGCCGGCCGCGTACAGTCCCGGCGCGTCGGTTCTGCCGTCCAAGTCTACGACCACGCCGCCGCAGGTATAATGCTGGGCCGGGACAACCGGGATCGGCTCAGCGGTGATGTCGATGCCGAGGCCGAGCAGCCGCTCGTAGATGTTGGGGAAGTGCGCCTTGACGAAGTCTTCGTCGCGGTGCGAGATATCGAGGTGGACGTAGTCCAGCCCAAGCCGCTTGATCTCATGGTCGATGGCGCGGGCGACGATGTCGCGCGGCGCCAGCTCGGCGCGCTTGTCGAACTTCTGCATGAATCGCTCGCCGCCGCCTTTGACGCCGGGGGGCAGTTTCAATTGCCCGCCTTCGCCGCGCACGGCTTCGGTGATCAGGAAGTTCTTGACCTG
>JBDTMX010000068.1:0-2638 GCA_039934055.1 Sphingomicrobium sp.
TGCGGTTGAGGCGGACGCCGGCGATCGGCCCGACATCGAAGTCGACCTTGCCCGAACCGTTGACGACATCGACGTACAGGTAGGTTCCACGGGTCGCGAAGGAGATGCCGTGAAGCTTGCCGCGGATCGCGACGGCCGGGATCAGCTTGTAGTCATCTGAGCCTTCATAATCCGGGACATAGGCGCCGCCGCCGGCGATCGTGAAGCTGTCGGCGCTGTTGATCTCTTCTGGGGTCGGCAGCGGCTGCTGGTCTTGCGCGAAAGCCGGCGCAGAGCAGCACGCGGCCAGCGCGAGGAGCGAAGAATAGCGCATTGCGGAACTCCTGTTGTTCCCCCGCGAGCGCGCAGGGCCAGCGAATGTTCCTTTTGAACCCAGTGTCGCGCCGTTTTGGCTCAGTCGCCCTCGCCCGGGTCGGGTGTGAAATACTTCTCGAACTTGCCTTCTTCACCCTTATGCTCGTCGGCATCGGCCGGGCTGTCCTTCTTGCGCGTGATGTTGGGCCAGGACGCGCTGAAACTGGTGTTCACCTCGAGCCATTTCTCGAGCCCGCTTTCGGTGTCGGGCAAGATCGCCTCGGCTGGGCACTCGGGCTCGCACACCCCGCAGTCGATGCACTCATTGGGGTTGATGACGAGCATGTTCTCGCCTTCGTAGAAGCAGTCGACCGGGCAGACTTCGACGCAGTCCATATATTTGCATTTGATACAGGCCTCAGTGACGACGTAGGTCATGAATGCGGCTCCCTCTCCCATGTTCGCTAAGTCGGAGCGCTTTCCCCGTCAACGTCCGAGCCGACGCCCAGCTCTCATCGCTTGAGGTTGGCGAGCGCCGCGAAGGCGTGGCTGCCGCGCTTGTCCGCTCCCTCCGGCCGGCGTCCGCGGCGACCGCGCCAGCGCCAGGCGTCGCCGGCCCGGGCAAAGCCGATTTCCGTCATCAGCCGGGCAATGCCGTCGGCGTCGAGCCCGACAGAAATTGCAAACGCGGCATCGACCGGGTCGGCACCGCCGGCCGCGCGCACCTTGTGGGCATGGCTGGCAAGCCGGTCGGCGAGGTCGATCCTCAGCCACTCGCGGCCGAGGCGGCGGTAAGCCTGGACCGCGCTGCGCGGATCGGCCTCGGGCCCGAGCATGGCCGCCCCCGACGGCGGCAGCGCCGGCATCGGTTGGCCCGAGCGAACCGCTCCGAGCGCCGCCCGCCAGCGCTGGGCGGCAGGCTTGAGCAACGCCGGCACGAACAGGTCGAGCGGGCCAAGACGCACGCGCAGCCGGTGCAGCGCGCGGCGATCGTCCGGCACCAGCGCGGCGATCGGCGCCAGCATCGCTCGGCGCGGCGCGACTCCACCGGCGTCGGCCAGCATCGCCGCCAGCGCGCGGACGCCGGGTGAGCTCATCGGGTCGGTCGCCGCCGCGGCCAGTTGCTTGAGCGCCGCCAAATGCTCGCCGATCGCCGCGTCGAGCCACGCCTCGAGGCGCGAACGCAGCGCGGCTCGGCTCGGTGCCGACAGCCGGTCGAGCGCGCGGCTGGTACGCAGCGCCGGCTCGAGCAGCGACCGCCCGGGCGCGAGGCGGGCGAGCACATGGCCCTGCCAGCCGGCGGCGACCTGGCCCTCACTGTCGACGATCAGCTCGAACGCCTCGTCGGGCGCTTCGAGCAGGGCCCTGGCGCGGCGGTCGAGCTCGTCGCCGAGGCGGCGCTCGGCAGCGGCCAGCAGCAAGCGCTTGTCGGCGAGGCGCGCCGACGGATCGACGCGAAAATCGAAACCGGTCAAATGGCCGATTGGCTCGGGGCCGACGCTGACCTCGCCGTCCGCCGCGACGGTCACCGGCAAGGCGTCGCTGCCGCGGGCGCCGATATCGCGCACCAGTACCGCGGTGCGGCGATCGACGAACCGCTGGGTCAACCGCTCACGCAGCGCGTCGCTGAGCCGCGCCTCGACCTCGATCGTTCGCTCGGCCCATTTGGGCGGGTTGGCCAGCCAGTCGCGCCGGTGCGCGATGTACGCCCAGCTGCGGACTCCGGCGAGGCGGTCGGCCAAGGCTTCGATATCGCCCGACACATTGTCGAGCCGCGCGACTTCGGCCGCGAACCATTCGTGCGGGATATGCCCGCCCTCGCCGATATAGCCGAAGATCCGCCGCACCATGCGCGCGTGGTGCATCGGGCCGACCTTGCGGAAATCGGGTAGGCCGCACGCCGTCCACAGCCGCCGCGCGACCGCGCCGCGCTTGGCGAGCACCGCTGGATCCTCGGCGATCAGCTTGAGCA
Source organism: Sphingomicrobium sp. (assembly GCA_039934055.1). Taxonomy (GTDB): domain Bacteria; phylum Pseudomonadota; class Alphaproteobacteria; order Sphingomonadales; family Sphingomonadaceae; genus Sphingomicrobium. The sequence continues at coordinate 2,267 of JBDTMX010000068.1, forward strand.
CGGCGAGATCGACCGCCAGCGGTGCGGCCCGCAGCAGCGGATCATCGCTGGGCGCTTCGAGGCTGGCGATCAGCGCGCCGACGTCGGTGAAGTCGAGCTCGGGGTTGCGCCAGTAGAGATGGTCGAGGGCACGGAAGCGATGCTCCTCGATGGCGCTGATTTCCTCGTCGCCGAACGCCGCGCCGCCGTCGCCGCCCAGCCCCAGCGTGCCGAAGCTGCCGTCGCGCTGGTGGCGCCCGGCGCGGCCGGCGATCTGGGCCATTTCGGGGATGGTCAGGCGGCGGTCGCGATGGCCGTCGAACTTTTCCAGCCCGGCGAAGGCGACGTGGGTGACGTCCATGTTGAGGCCCATGCCGATGGCGTCGGTGGCGA
>JBDTMX010000069.1:0-15654 GCA_039934055.1 Sphingomicrobium sp.
TCTTGAAGATCTTGTTGGCTTCCTTGCGCACGTCGCCGTCCATGCCGGGCAGGATTTGGTCGAGAAATTCGACCACCGTGACCTTTGCGCCAAGCCGCAACCACACGCTGCCCAGCTCGAGCCCGATCACGCCGCCACCGATTACCACCAAATGCTTGGGCACCTGGGCCAGCTCCAGCGCGCCAGTCGAGTCGACAATGCGCTTTTGGTCCACCTCGATGCCCGGCAACGGCGTCACCGACGAGCCGGTGGCGATGACGATATTCTTCGCGCGTACGGTCCGGTCGCCGACCTTGACCGTGTCGGCGCTCTCGAAGCTCGCCTGCCCCTTGAGCCACTCAACCTTGTTCTTCTTGAACAGGAATTCGATGCCGCCGGTCAGCTGCTTGACTGCGTCTAGCCGTTGGCCGTGCATCGCCGGCAAGTCGAGCTCGGGCGTGACCTTAATACCGAGCTTGGCCATCGCTCCATTGGCGGCAGCATCGAAATATTCGGACGCGTGGAGCATCGCCTTCGACGGGATGCAGCCGACGTTGAGGCAGGTCCCGCCCAACGTCTCGCGGCTCTCGGCGCAGGCGGTCTTGAGCCCCCGCTGCGCGGCGCGGATCGCGGCGACATAGCCGCCCGGTCCGGACCCGATCACCAGCACGTCGAAATCATACTCAGCCATTCAAAATCCTTACAAGTCGATCAGAATCCGCGTCGGGTCCTCGATCGCTTCCTTGACCCGCACCAGGAAGGTGACCGCCTCGCGCCCGTCGACCAACCGGTGGTCGTAGGTCAGCGCCAGATACATCATCGGCCGGGCGACGATCTGGCCGTCCCTAACCACCGGCCGCTCCTCGATCCGGTGCATGCCGAGCACCGCCGATTGCGGCGGGTTGATGATCGGCGTCGACAGCAGCGACCCGAACACGCCGCCGTTGGAGATGGTGAAGGTGCCGCCCTGCATCTCCTCGAGGGTCAGCGTGCCGTCCTTGGCCTTCTTGCCATAGGCGGCAATCGCTTGCTCGATCTCGGCGAAGCTCAGCGCCTGCGCGTTGCGGACCACCGGCACAACCAGGCCCTTGGGCGCCGAGACCGCAACCGAGACGTCGAGATAATCGTGGTAGACGATTTCGTCGCCATCGAGGCTGGCGTTGACCGACGGCACATCGCGCGTCGCCAGCGCCACGGCTTTGACGAAAAAGCCCATGAAGCCCAATCGGATGCCGTGTTTCTTCTCGAACAGATCCTTGTAACGGGCGCGGGCCTCGATCACCGCCATCATGTCGACGTCGTTGAAGGTGGTCAGCAGCGCCGCATTGTTCTGCGCCTCCTTCAATCGCGTGGCGATAGTCTGGCGCAGCCGCGACATCTTGATGCGCTCTTCCTTGCGCTCCCCCGTCGGAGCGGGTGCGGGCGTTGACGGCTTCGGCGCCGGCGCAGGCGCGGCTGGTGCCTTAGCCTCAGGCTGTATGCCGCTCTTCTGCGCCTCCGCCGCGGCAATGACATCGTCCTTGGTCAGCCGCCCGTCCTTGCCGCTGCCGCGGATCTTCGACGGATCGACATGGTGCTCGAGCACCGCGCGGCGCACCGCCGGCGACAGCGTTGTAATGGTGTCCGACAACGCCGGCGCTTCGGCCTCGCTTTGCGTTTCCACCGCGTGCGGCGCGTGGTCGTCGCCGCGCAACGCCGGGCTTTCGCCGGCACCGGCCGGATTGGTCTTGGTCGATTCCGCGCCCTTCTCGGCCGGCGTCGTCGCCCCTGTGCCTTCGTTGATGCGCGCGATCACCGCTCCAACCGCGACCGTATCGCCTTCCTTGACCAGCTGCTCAGCGAGCACGCCGGCGACCGGCGACGGCACTTCGACCGAGACCTTGTCGGTCTCGAGGCTGGCGATTGGCTCGTCGGCCGCGACCGCTTCGCCAGGCTGCTTTAGCCACTGGGCGAGCGTCCCTTCGGTGATCGACTCCCCGAGCGCCGGTACCTGAACCTCAGTCGTCATGATGATCCTTCACTCAGGCGCCACTCGTCGCGACTTCCGACGGGCTGCTATGCCCCAGAGCCTCGGCGATCAAGGCCGTCTGCTCGGCCGCATGGCGCTTGGCGAGCCCGGTGGCGGGCGATGCGGCCGGGTCGCGACCGGCATAGCGCGGGCGCATGCCCCCGAACCCGGCCTCGGCGAGGCAGCATTCGAGCAGGTCCTCGACAAACTGCCAGGCGCCGTCATTCTTCGGTTCTTCCTGCGCCCACACGACGTCCTTGAGGTTCGGCATCGCCGACAGGCGCTTGACCAACGGCTCGGACGGGAACGGATAGAGCTGCTCGATGCGGACCACCTCGGTGGCGATGTCGCCAGCGGCATCGCGGGCCTCAATCAGCTCGTAGGCGAGCTTGCCCGAGCACAGCACCAGCCGCTCCGTCCGCCCTTCGGCCGGCGGGTTCAAGTCGCTCAGGATGCGGCGGAAATGGCTTTGGCCGGTGAAATCCTCGATGTCCGACACCGCCAACTTGTTCCTCAGCAGCGATTTGGGAGTCATGACGATCAGCGGCTTGCGGAAATCGCGCAGCAACTGCCGCCGCAGGATGTGGAAATAATTGGCCGGCGTGGTGCAGTTGGCGACCTGAAGATTGTCCTCGGCGCACAGCTGCAAATAGCGCTCGAGCCGCGCCGAGCTGTGCTCCGGCCCCTGCCCTTCGTAGCCGTGCGGCAACAGCATCACCAACCCGCTGGCGCGCAACCATTTCGCCTCGCCCGACGCGATGAACTGGTCGATGATGATCTGCGCGCCATTGGCGAAATCGCCGAACTGCGCTTCCCACAGCACCAGCGTCCGCGGATCGGCGATCGAATAGCCATATTCGAAGCCGAGTACGCCGAATTCGGACAGCGGCGAATCGCGGACCTCGAAGCGCCCCGGCTCGACGGTCGTAAGCGGGATATATTTGTCGCCGGTTTCCTGGTCGACCCACATCGCGTGGCGCTGGCTGAAGGTGCCGCGGCCGCTGTCCTGGCCCGACAAGCGGACGTTATGGCCTTCGAGGATCAGGCTGCCGAACGCCATCGCTTCGGCAGTCGCCCAGTCGAAGTTGACGCCGCTATCGAACATCGCTTGCTTGGCTTCGAGAATCCGGCCGAGCGTCTTGTGGATGTGGAACCCCGTCGGGATCGTGGTCAGCGTATGCCCGAGCTTGGCGACCGCCTCTTCGCTGATCCCGGTCGCGATGTTGCGGCGGCCGAGCACCGGTTCGTCCGGCCGGCCGAAACCGGCCCAGCGGCCCTCGAACCAGTCGGCCTTGTTGGGCATGTAACTGACCGCTGCCTGAAATTCCTCCTCGAGGTGATCGACGTAGGCCTTGGTATGCTGCTCGACCCAGCCTGCGTCGACGACGCCTTCCTCGATCAGGCGCTTGCCGTAGATTTCGCTGATGAGCGGGTGGTTGCGGATCGCCGCGTACATCAGCGGCTGGGTGAAGCTCGGCTCGTCACCTTCGTTGTGCCCGAACCGGCGATAGCACCACATATCGACGACGATCTCGCGGCCGAACTGGTGGCGGAACTCGATCGCCAGTTTGCAGCAGAAGGTCACCGCTTCCGGGTCGTCGGCGTTGACGTGAAGGATCGGCGCCTGGACCGCTTTGGCCATGTCGGACGGGTAAGGCGACGATCGCCCGAACTGCGGGCTGGTGGTGAAGCCAACCTGGTTGTTGATGATGAAGTGGATGGTGCCGCCGGTGCCGTAGCCGGGCAGGCCCGAGAAGCCGAGGCATTCGGCGACCACGCCCTGGCCGGCGAAGGCGGCATCGCCGTGGAGCAGGATCGGCAGCACCGTCTTGCCGTGCTTGTCGCCCTTGGCGGTCATTACCGCCCGCGCCTTGCCGAGCACCACCGGGTCGACCGCTTCGAGGTGCGACGGGTTGGGCAGCAGCGTCAAATGGATCGTGTTGCCGTCGAATTCGCGGTCGCTGGATGTGCCAAGGTGGTATTTGACGTCGCCCGACCCACCGACATCGGCCGGGTTGGTCGCCCCGCCGGCGAATTCGTGGAAGATCGCGCGGTAGGGCTTGCCGATGACGTTCGACAAGACGTTCAAGCGCCCGCGGTGCGACATTCCCATGGCGACGTCTGTCACGCCATACTGGCCGCCATATTTGAGCACCGCCTCGAGGCCGGGAATCGCGCTTTCGCCACCGTCGAGTCCGAAGCGCTTGGTCCCGACATATTTGCGGGCGAGGAATTTCTCCCACTGCTCGGCATCGATCACCCTCGCGAGGATCGCCTGCTTGCCCTCGGCGGTGAATTGGATGGGCTGCTCGGCCTCGATCCGCTCCTGCAGGAAGCGCCGCTCCTCGAGGTCGTTGATGTGCATATATTCGATGCCGATGGTGCCGCAGTAGCTCGCCCGCAGGCGCTCGACGATCTGCCGCACGCTGGCCTGCTCGAAGCCGAGCGCACCGCAGATATAGATCGGCCGGTCGAGATCGGCATCGGAAAATCCATGATAGGCCGGCGTCAGATCCGCTGGCAGTTCGCTGTGCGTGAGGCCGAGCGGGTCAAGCTTGGCCGCCAGATGCCCGCGCACGCGATAGGTGCGGATGAGCATCATCGCCCGCACGGAATCGTCGGCCGCGCGGCGTACCGCGTCCGGGTCGGCGCCGGCCGCTTCGGCCTGCGCCTTCACCGCCGCGGCGACCTTCTCGATCACCGCCTGCGTCGGATCGAGGCCGAGATTGAGCTCGTCGAGCTCCGCCAACGGCCAGTTCGGTCGCGCCCAGCTCGGTCCAGCGTCGCGTTCGATACTTAGGGCGTCCATGACCACCTAACTCTTCAGCAGTTCTTTCAGCGTCTTGCCCAGCTCAGATGGGCTTGGGCTAACGGTAATTCCAGCCGCCTCCAGCGCCGCGATCTTGTCTTCGGCGCCACCCTTGCCTCCAGCCACGATCGCGCCGGCATGGCCCATTCGCCGTCCCGGCGGAGCAGTCAGCCCGGCGATGAAGCCGACCATTGGCTTGCGGCGCCCGCGCCTGGCTTCGTCGATGATGAACTGCGCGGCGTCTTCCTCGGCCGCTCCGCCGATCTCGCCGATCATGATCATCGACTGGGTTGCGTCGTCGGCCAGGAACAGCTCGAGCACGTCGATGAAATTGGTGCCGTTGACAGGGTCGCCGCCAATCCCGACCGCGGTCGACTGGCCGAGGCCCTCGTTGGTGGTCTGGAACACCGCCTCGTAGGTCAGCGTGCCCGAGCGGCTGACGACGCCGACGCTGCCCTTCATGAAGATGTTGCCGGGCATGATCCCGATCTTGCATTCGTCGGGGGTTAGCACGCCCGGGCAATTGGGCCCGATCAGCCGGGACTTGGACCCGCACAGCGCCCGCTTGACCTTGACCATGTCGAGCACCGGAATGCCTTCGGTGATGGTGACGATCAGCGGCACTTGCGCGTCGATCGCCTCAAGGATCGAATCCGCGGCGAACGGCGGCGGGACGTAGACCACCGAAGCGGTCGCGCCGGTCTTTTCCACAGCCTCTTTGACCGTGTCGAACACGGGCAGGCCGAGATGGGTCGTGCCGCCCTTGCCCGGCGTCACCCCGCCAACCATCTGCGTGCCGTAATCGAGCGCCTGCTGGGTATGAAACGTCCCGGTCTCGCCGGTCATCCCCTGCGTGATGACCTTGGTGTTCTTGTCAACGAGGATGCTCACTTGAGGCTGCCGTCGATCGCCTTGCACGCCACCAGCAATTCCTTGACCGCGTCGACGCTGACCTGGAAATTGGCCTTGGCCGCGTCGTCGAGCTGGATTTCGACGATCCGTTCGACGCCGCCTTCGCCGATCACCACCGGAACGCCGACGTAGAGGTCGTCGACACCGTACTGGCCGGTCAAATGCGCGGCCGCCGGAAGCACGCGTTTCTTGTCCTTGAGGAAGCTCTCGGCCATCGCGATCGCGCTGGTCGCCGGAGCGTAATAAGCGCTGCCGGTCTTCAACAGCGCGACGATTTCGCCGCCGCCGCCACGGGTGCGCTTGACGATCTCGTCGATCCGCTCACTCGTCGTCCAGCCCATCTTTACGAGGTCGGGGATCGGGATGCCGGCGACGGTCGAATATTCGACGATCGGGACCATCGTGTCGCCGTGGCCGCCGAGCACGAACGCGGTGACGTCCTCGACGCTGACGTTGAATTCTTCGGCGAGGAAATGGCGGAAACGCGCGCTGTCGAGCACCCCGGCCATGCCGACCACCTGGCTGTGCGGCAGGCCCGAGAACTCGCGCAGCGCCCACACCATCGCGTCCAGCGGGTTGGTGATGCAGATCACGAAGCTGTTGGGCGCGTGGGTCTTGATGCCCTCGCCGACCGCCTTCATCACCTTCAGATTGATGCCGAGCAAATCGTCGCGGCTCATCCCGGGCTTGCGCGCGATGCCGGCGGTGACGATGCACACGTCGGCGCCGGCGATGTCGGCGTAATCGGAGCTGCCCTTCAACTTCGCGTCGAAATCGTCGACCGGCCCCGCCTGGGCGATGTCGAGCGCTTTGCCCTCGGGAATCCCTTCCGCGATGTCGAACAGGACGATGTCGCCAAGCTCGCGCATCGCCGCGAGGTGGGCTAGGGTGCCGCCGATCATGCCGGCGCCGATCAGCGCGATTTTCCTGCGAGCCATCGAGCTATCGCTTTCCTCTGTTGTTCTGGGAGCGCCGAGGACCGGCGCCGCGAATTGGCGGCGCTCTAGACCGGCAGGGAGAGTCGGGCAACCGGCGTACGGTTGCTAATCTTCGCACCCTCGAACGTGCTTAGGATGCTGACGTCGGAGACGCCTGACCGTCCCGTAACATTACCATTCGACAACCTAGGCAACTGGGCCTCGCGCCAATCGTTGAGCGGCCGACAGGGAAGGAGCGCGGGCTCCGTCGCTTTATCAGTCAAGCTGAAGGAAAATTCATCATGAAGACGATTCTTGCACTCGCGGCTGCGGCCGTGGCTTTCGCCGCCGCCCCCGCCGATGCCAAGCCTCATGCAAAGCATTACGCCAAGCATCATTCACGAACGGTCTGCACTAAGTGGCGTCACGGCCAGTGCGTTTCGATGCGGCACGCCAACCGTCATGCCGCGATGTACCGCGTCGGCTATCGGTTCGCGCCGCGCTACGCTTACACATCCTACGACGCTCTGCCGCGGACGTACGTGAGCCAATACAGCCTGCGGCCCAATAATCGCTACGTGTACCGCGACAACTACATCTACGTCGTCAACCCGCGCACCTACGCGGTCGAGCGGGTGATCGCGGCGCTGACCCGCTAAGCGACAGCACCGACCTTGAAGAGTGGCCGCCGGGCAGTGCTCGGCGGCCCTTTCTTCGCCTGAAAAAGGCGGTCAACAGCCGTTCATCTGGCGGCGCCTACCCTTCAAACCATGAAAACACTGATCCTAGTTGCGGGCGCCACGGTGCTCGCCTTCGCCTCCCCCGCTGCCGCCAAACCCGGCAACGGCCACGGCAATAATCACGCCTACGGCTATCAAGACCACGGCCAGGGCTCAAAGTACGGCTACGGCAAGGGCGGCTGCCCGCCGGGCCTCGCCAAGAAGTCCCCCGCCTGCATCCCTCCGGGCCAGGCCAAGAAGCTGTTCAACGTCGGCCAGCGGATACCCTACGGCTACAACGGCTACACGCCGTACAGCCAGATCCCCTCCGGCCTCAGGCGCCAGTACGGCCTCGGTTACAACGACCGCTACATCTACCGAGACAATTATCTCTATCGCGTCGACCCCAAAACCATGGTCGTCGAGCAAATCCTTAACGCCGTCCTGCGCTAGCCCCGCCGACGGCATTGGCCGATAGGGGCCGCGCGGGATCCCTGGCCGCGCGGCCCTTTTCTTTGCGCGGCCCGCCCTTTTCTTTGCCTACATGGCCATGCTAGCGGCTCGCTCACGGGAACGGAGTATCGCTGTTGGCCGAGTTTCGACTGCCGAAAAACAGCCGCGTTACCAAGGGGCGCGCACACACGCCCGAAAGCGGCCAGCGGCTCAAGGCGTTCAAAATCTACCGCTACGACCCCGACAGCGGCGCCAACCCGCGCTTCGACACCTACACCATCGATCTCGACAAGACCGGTCCAATGGTCCTCGACGCGCTGATCAAGATCAAGAACGAGGTCGACCCCACGCTGACCTTCCGCCGCTCGTGCCGCGAGGGCATTTGCGGCTCGTGCGCGATGAACATGGACGGCCGCAACGGCCTCGCCTGCACCACGCCGATCGCCGACATCGCGGGCGAGGTGCAGATCACTCCGCTGCCCCATATGGAAGTGGTCAAGGACCTCGTCCCCGACCTCACCCATGCCTACGCCCAATATGCGCTGATCCAGCCGTGGCTGAAGACCGCGACGCCGCCGCCGTCGAAAGAGCGCCTGCAGTCGCCCGACGACCGCGCCAAGCTCGACGGCCTCTACGAGTGCATCTTGTGCTTCTGCTGCTCGACCAGCTGCCCGAGCTATTGGTGGAACCAGGACCGCTTCCTCGGCCCGGCCGTGCTGCTCCAGGCATACCGCTGGCTGGCCGACAGCCGCGACGAGATGACCGGCGAGCGCCTCGACCAGCTCGAGGATCCGTACCGGCTCTACCGCTGCCACACGATCATGAATTGCGCCAACGCTTGCCCCAAGGGCCTCAACCCGGCCAAAGCGATCGCCGAGACCAAGAAACTGATCGCGGAGCGGGTGGCTTAAATTATTTAAGATTTGACTTAAAAAGTTCTAGCCCCCATCAAAATAAGATAGGAGGTTGACATGCGATTAGCTTGTGAAGGTTGGCACCGGAACCATGGAGAGCGTGAGCTATATCGGAACAGTCTGTCAGATGCAGATGTAGCTTCTGAGGTTGGAGTTATTCCGTATGAACGCCCGCGCATTCTCGTTTCAGACCGGCCAGCAAACCGGCCAAATTGTGGGTGGGCCGAGGTTCAGTTTAGAATTGATACGCGGGGTTCGCCGCTCAATGGCGAGTACCTCTTCTCTCTCAGACTCACCCGAAGCGACCTATTGAAGCTTTTGGCCGCGGCTATGAGAGATATGCCTCTATTCTCCCTGGTACGGCGCCTAAGCGAAATCTGGGGCGAATCGGATAATACCTCAGCTCGGGCTGCCTGATGGGCGTTCCGACCGGGGCGGCTGAAGATCCCGACCACCCCGGCTGGTACAGCTGGGGCGACTTTCCTGAAGGCAGCTTCGCCGCCGCCACCGGCAAGCTGCTGTTCAAGCCCGACGGCGCCGGCCGCGCCCGCTGCCGCATTTTCCCGACCGAGGCGCTGCTCAACCATGGCGGCTCGATCCACGGCGGCGCGGTGATGAGCTTCATCGACATGGCGCTGTTCGCCGGCGGGCGCTGCGCCGGCATGGAGGAGGGCCATTATGTGACCCTCGACTGCTCGGTTCATTTCATCGGCCGCGGCCGCGCCGACGTTCCGCTCGAGGCCGAGGTCCGGCTGGTCCGGCAGACGCCCGGCGGCCATGTCTTCTTCATTGGCACCTGCGAGCAGGAAGGCGAGCCGACCCACAGTTTTTCCGGCACCTTGAAGCGCGTTCGCACTCCCAACCGCCCAGCATGACCGGAAGGCCATGACCGGACCGGTTGGCAAAGCCTATGCCGCGCTGGTCGCGGCCGGGGAGCTCAAGCCCGATCCGGCCCAGGCGCGGGCGGTCACGGCGCTCGATCGGCTCGCCGATACCGCCAGCCGGCGCAGCAGCTTCTTCGACCAGCTCTTGCCCAAGCGAGACCGCGCCTGCGCCGGCGTTTATCTGTGGGGCGGGGTCGGCCGCGGCAAATCGATGTTGATGGACCTCGCGTTCGACCATATCGACATCAGGCCCAAGCGCCGGGTGCACTTCCACGCCTTCATGCTGGAAACCCACCAGCGATTGCGTGAAGCGCGGACAAGCGAGCAAGGCGACCCGCTCGACGAGGTCGCGGAACGCGTCGCCGCCGAGGCCAAATTGCTCGCATTCGACGAGATGATCGTCAACAACCCGGCCGACGCGATGATCCTGTCGCGCCTGTTCGAGAAATTGCTCCTGGCCGGCGTCAAGATTGTGGCCACTTCCAACCGCCCGCCCGGCGACCTCTACAAGGACGGGCTCAACCGCGAGCTGTTCCTGCCGTTCATCGACTTGATCGGCGAGCGGATGGAAGTCGTCGCGGTCGACGGCGCGACCGATTACCGGCTCGACCGCCTGGCCGGGGTCGAGGCGTGGCACGTCCCCAACGGCCCGGCGGCGACTCAGGCGCTGAGCGAAGCCTTCTTCAAGCTCACCGACTATGCGGTCGAGGACCGCGCCAAGGTCCCATCGGAAGAGCTCGACGTCGGCGGCGGGCGGAAATTGCACGTGCCCAAGAGCCTCAAGGGCGTCGCGGTGTTCTCGTTCAAGCGGCTGTGCGGCGAGGCGCGCGGGGCCGCCGACTATCTCGCCATCGCCCACCGCTTCCACACAATGATCATCGTCGGCATTCCGGTGATGAGCCGGGCGATGCGCAACGAAGCCTCGCGTTTCGCGACTTTAATCGACTCGCTCTACGAGCATCGCGTCAAGCTGCTCGCCGCCGCCGATGCCGAGCCGGCGGGCCTATACCCTGATGGCGACGGCAGCTTCGAGTTCGCCCGCACCGTCAGCCGCCTCGAAGAGATGCGCAGTGCCGAATATCTTGCCGAGGGTCACGGCGCCGCCTAGCAATTCCCTAAATTCCATCCGGAGAATGATCATGCGCCGACTTGCCCTGCTGCTCGCCTGCCTTTCCGCGTCGGCAATGGCGGCCCCTGATCCACGTACGGTTCCAACCAAGCTCGATCCCGCCTGGCAGGCCAAGACCCGCGCAGTGTTCAAGCAGGCGATCGAAATTCCATCGGTTCACAACCGCGGCGAAACGCAGCGCGTTGCGAAGCTGCTCGCCGATCAGTTCCGCGCCGCCGGCATTCCCGAAGCCGACATTCACGTCATGCCGTACGAGGCGCTGCCGGGCGACAAGACGGTGGCGTTGATCGTCCGCTGGCGCTCGCCGCACGCGACCAAGAAACCGATGTTGGTCCTCGGCCACATGGACGTCGTCGAGGCCAAGCGCGAGGACTGGAAATACGACCCGTTCGTGTTCCGTGAGGAAGGTGGCTATTTCCTCGGCCGCGGCACCAGCGACATGAAGAACGGCGACGTCGCGACCACGATGGCCGCGGTCAAGCTCATGTCACAGGGGTTCAAGCCGACCCGGGACATCATATTCTTCTACAGCGGCGACGAAGAGACGATGGGCCGCGGCGCGACGCTGGGCGCGAGCGAATGGCGCAACCTCACCGACGCCGAATTCGGTCTCAACGCCGATGGCGGCTGCGGCTCATACGACCGCAATTTCAAGCCGTTGGGATGCGGGATTTCGACCGCCGAGAAGACCTTCCAGACCTATTTCTTCACTTCGCACAATCCCGGCGGTCACAGCTCGCGCCCACGCCCCGACAATGCCATCTACGAACTGGCCGACGCCTTGAAGGCGTTGCAGGCGCACCGCTTCACGCCGATGCTCAACGACGTCACCCGGGGCTATTTTGCGGAACGGGCAAGGCAGGAAGGCAATAGTGCGCTCGGCCAGCAGATGCGCGCCTGGCTTGCCAATCCGAACGACGGCGCGGCCGCCGATGCAATCGAGGCCAATCCGCTGGAGGTCGGCCTGACCCGTACGCGCTGCGTCGCGACCATGCTAAGCGCCGGCCATGCCGACAACGCGCTGCCTCAGTCGGCGACGGCGACGGTCAATTGCCGGATCATGCCGGGTGTAGAGCCCAAGGTGATCGAGGCCGAATTGAAGCAGCTGGCCGGGCCCAAGATCGAAGTGACGCCTGATCCGAACTACATCGGCACGCCAACGCCGGTGTCGCCGCTCCGGCCCGATGTGCTCAAGGCCGTGACAACTGCAATCCAGAGATTCCATGGACCGGAAATGCACGTCTATCCGGTGATGTCGACCGGGGCGAGCGACGGCAGCTTTTTCCGCGCCAAAGGAATTCCGGTCTACGACGTTGACGGCAGCTGGGGCATCTCACCCGACGATGAGCGCGCCCACGGCCTCGACGAGCGCCTGCCGGTCCGCGCGATTTACGACGATGTCCTGCATTGGGAGATGATTATTCGCGACCTTGCGGGGAAATAGACGAACACTTGACCGGCGCGACCTGAAGCCTAGCGTCGCGCCCGATTCTTGGGAGGGAAATTCATGCGCAAATTCGCCGCAATCCTACTTGCCTGCCTGCCCGCCGCCGCGCTCGCCGCGCCGGCCAAGCCGGCGCTGACGCCGACGCAACGCGCCGCGACCCACGCGATGTTCGAGCATGTCATCAACACGCCAACCGTAATCGGCCGCCACAACGTGCCGGCAATGGCGCAATATGTCGCCGACCAGTTCACCGGCGCCGGCTTCCCGGCCGCCGACGTGCACGTCCTGCCCTATCACACCGGCAGCGCGACCACCGGCGACGATGACACCGCTGCCGTCATCGTCCGCTGGCGCGCCGCCGGCACTCCCAAGGCGAAGCCGATCATGCTCATGGGCCACATGGACGTGGTCGAGGCCAAGCGCGAGGATTCGACCACCGATCCGTTCGTGCTGACCGAGAAAGACGGCTATTATTATGGCCGCGGCACGATCGACATGAAGGACGGCATCGTCGGCATCACCCAGGCGATGATCAATCTCAAGGCGGCCGGCTTCAAGCCCAAGCGCGACATCGTCGTGTTGTTCACGGGCGACGAAGAAACCAACGGCATCGGCGCCAACAATGGCGCATCCGAATGGCTGTCGCTGCTCGGCAACCCCGAATACGGCCTCAATGCCGACGGCGGTGGCGGCGGCTTTAACCCCGACGGCAGCAACGCCGGCTTCACCATGCAGACCGCCGAGAAGACTTTTGCGAGCTACACGCTGACGGTGCGCAACCGCGGCGGCCATTCCTCCAAGCCGCGCAAGGACAATGCGATCTACAGCCTCGCCCACGCGCTCGACAAAATCGAGGCGTATCGCTTCATGCCGATGCAAAGTGAAACGACGCGGGCCTATTTCTCGGCGCGCGAAAAGACGGAAAAGGGGCCGCTCGGCGATGCGATGCGCGCCTGGCTTGCCAACCCCAATGACGGCGGCGCCGCCGATGTCGTCGAGGCGAGCGAGAGCGAGGTCGGGCTGACCCGTACTCGCTGCGTCCCGACGCGGCTGTTCGCGGGCCATGCCGACAACGCCCTGCCGCAGCTTGCCACGGCGATGATCAACTGCCGCGTTTTCCCCGGCATCGATCCCAATGCGGTCAAGGCCGAGCTCGAGCGAATTGTCGCCGACCCCGAAGTGGTAGTCAGCCGCAACGACAATTACGTCGCGTCGATCAGTTCGCCGCTGCGGCCCGATGTCACCGACGCCTACACCAAGGCGGTGCAAACGCTTCACCCGGGCATGCCGGTGTTCCCCGAGATGTCGACTGGCGCCAGCGACGCGCGGCCGTTCCGGGTCGGTGGAATCCCGGTCTACGGCACCAATGGCGGCTGGGTGGTCGTCCCGGTCGACTTCCGCGCGCACGGCAAAGACGAGCGGCTGCCGATCGAGGCGCTCTACGACAATGTCGTCCACTGGCAGCTGATGCTGCGCGACCTCGCCGGGAAATAGCTCAGGCGGGAGCCAGCTCCCGGGCCGCGTGCAGCACTTCGTTCGCGTGGCCGGAGACCTTGACCTTGCGCCACTCGCGCAGGACCCGGCCATCGGCGCCGATCAAAAAGGTCGCGCGCTCCATGCCCATATATTTGCGCCCGTACATCGACTTCTCGACCCAGGTGCCGAACGCGTCGGAAATGCGGCCGTCCTCATCGGAGACCAAAGGAACGGCGAGATCATATTTGGCGATGAACTTGTCGTGCTTCTTCATCGGGTCGCGCGATACGCCGATCACGCGAATTCCGGCCGCCTTGAACTCGTCCGCCAAAGCGGTGAAATCCTGCGCCTCGCGGGCGCAGCCCGAAGTATCGTCCTTCGGGTAGAAATAGAGCACGACCGATTGGCCGGGAGCGGCGAGATCGGTCTTCGAGCCATCGCTGGCAATTAAAAGAAGTGCCGGTGCACGATCAGACTGGCTCATTCCGACTCTCCTTTGATGGATTGCCACAAGGCGGCGATGCTTTGCCGCGCCGCATCGTGATCGGCAAGCAACTGCTCGGTGTCGGAAGCACCGCAGGCCGCTGCGACCAAGTCCCAAGTCCCTGGAATCAAATCGTTTCCATCCGGTGCGACCAGCCGCATCATGACCAGCATACGCGTCAGCAAGTGTTGTGCATAGACAATGTTTTCCTCTATCAATCCCGCGTCCGCGAGCTGCCGCACGGCCTCCTCGAGCCGCGGATCGAGGCCGACGTGGCGGGTCAGCTGGATGACGTGCACGGCGAACTCGAGATCAACCAGCCCGCCCGGCCCGAGCTTGACGTCGAACTTGCCGGCCGGGGGTTTGTGGCGCTCGATCTCGGCCCGCATGCCCGCGGCATCGACCGCAATCTGGCGCGGGTCGCGCGGGCGGCGCAGAATTTCCGAAAGCAGCCTAGCGGTCTCGGCTCGGGCCTCGGCTGAGCCGAACACCGGGCGAGCGCGACACAGCGCCATATGCTCCCAGGTCCACGCTTCGCCCCGCTGGTAGGCGGCGAACGCTTCGAGCGGCACCGCCAGCATCCCCTTCGCCCCCTCCGGGCGGAGCCGCGTGTCGACGTCGTACAGCGGCCCGGCGGCGGTCGACACGCTCAGCGCCGCCGTCACCCGGCTCGCCAGCCGGTTGAAATAATTCGCCGGGCCGAGCGGCTTCTTGCCGTCGGACGGCGAGTCGGCGGCGCCGGTGTAGAGGTAGATGAGATCGAGGTCGGAAGCGTGGGTCAGCGCGGCGCCGCCCAATCGCCCGAGGCCGAGGATGACCAGCTCGCTACCCGGAATCCGGCCGTGGACGCCCTCGAATTCGCGCACCGCTGCGTCGGCCAGCGCGAGCAGCGCGCCTTCCGCCACCCGCGCATAGCCGGCGGCGATTGCGAGTGGGTCATGGTTGAGGTCGATGAGCTGGACGCCGAGCGCGAAGCGGCGTTCGTTGACCAGCCGCCGGACGCGATCGAGCGCGACGTCATACGGCTGGCCGCGCATCGCGTCCGCAAGGCCACTCGCGAACTCCTCCGCCGAGGGCGGCGGATCGAAGCTCGACGAATCGAACAGGCCTTCGAGCAGCTCGGGGCGCCGCGCCAGCTGGTCCGACAGCGCCGGGGCGTGGGCGAGGATCTTGGCCAGCAGCAGACCGAGCTTGGGCCGCGCCTCGAGCAGCCGATAGAGGTTGATTCCGCTCGACAATCGCTCGACGATGTCGGTCAGGCGGTTGAGCGCATGCTCCGGGTCGGGCCCGGCGGCGATCGCCGTCAACACGCCCGGCAGCATCGCCTCAAACGCAGTCTGGGCAGCCGGCGAGCGCAGCGATCGCGCGCGGCCCGAACGCAGGTCGGCGATCCGGCGCGCGGCAATCGCCGGGTCCGTGAATCCGATCGTCCGCAGCTCTTCGAGGAGGATATCGGGGTCGTTCGACAGCCGCCCCTCGGTTTCCGGCGCGAGCCCGTCGAACAGCGCCCCGGCGCGCTCGAC
>JBDTMX010000070.1:0-11849 GCA_039934055.1 Sphingomicrobium sp.
CGGCCGACATATGAGGAGCGAGGGCGTCCTTGGCGAAGGGCAACTCGGGCAGGATAAACGACATGGAAAAACTCCCTCGAAACGAAATCAGGCGACGTCACTACAACGATCCAGCGGCCCCGAGGATGCGTCGTCGTGCCAACTCCTAATGCCCGCAATGGGTCGAAAGCGGACATTAGCCTAGGGCCTGAACGAACGTACGTTAACGGATGATCGGTTGGCGGGATGTGAGGACCGGAATGGGCGCATAGCAGCCTTAGAGGGTCTTCGGAGTTCGGCTACTTCGATACGCTGATCGGCCGTAATCAATTCGCTGTTCAAGGGAGGCAATTCCCTGTTTGCTGGACGAGGGAATTATCCCAACGTATCCCGGAAAACTGCGGCAAATCGGTTCAGAAGACGGCGCTCGGGAGAGCTTTCTCGCGATTTTTCCCTGTAAATTGCTGTGAAACAGGGAATTAGCGAGCGGAGATGAGTTCGCGCCTGACTACACCCACCGCCAGCTTTCGTTCAGGTACGCGCGCTAGAGGCGTAACTATGATCGATCGCAGGGCATTGCTGGCAGGCGGCGGCGCGGTTGTCGCGGCTGGGCTGCTGTTCATGGGCCGCGCCACCCGCGCCGCGGCCCCGCGCTTTCCCGTCACCAAGACCCCCGCGCAATGGCGCCAGCAGCTCGGCCCCGATCGCTTCCGCATCTTGCGCGAGGCGGGGACCGAGCGGTCGTTCACCAGCCCGCTTAACGACGAGCACCGCCGCGGCACCTTTGTCTGCGTCGCCTGCGCCAATCCGCTGTTCGCCTCGGCGACCAAGTATGACAGCGGCACCGGCTGGCCGAGTTTCTTCAAGGCGCTGCCGCATGGCGTCGTCACCCGCGGGCCGCACAACCTGTTCTTCGGCACCGAGATCCTGTGCGCGCGCTGCGGCGGCCATTTGGGCCACGTCTTCGGCGACGGGCCCAAGCCGACCGGCCTGCGCTATTGCATGAATGGGCTCGCGTTAAGGTTCCAGCCAGCTTGAACGTTTCACGGGCGCAATAATGCTGATCATCCTGCTCGCTTATTTCGGCGGCGTGCTGACCATCCTCAGCCCGTGCATCCTGCCGGTCCTGCCGTTCGTGTTCGCGCGCGCCGACCGCGGTTTCGCCCGCGGCGCGCTGCCGCTGCTGATCGGCATGGCGCTGACCTTCGCCGCAGTCGCCACCCTTGCCGCGGTCGGCGGCGGCTGGGCGGTGCGCGCCAACGAGGTCGGCCGCTGGCTGGCGCTGGCGCTGCTGGCGGTGTTCGGCCTCGCCCTGGTCTTCCCGGCGCTGGCGGACCGCATGACGCGGCCGCTGGTCGCGTTCGGGTCACGGCTGTCGGAGCGCTCCGCTACCCGCCCGGGTGGCGACAGCGTCGGCTCGTCGCTGGTCCTCGGCGCCGCCACCGGGCTGTTATGGGCGCCATGCGCCGGTCCGATCCTCGGCATCATCTTCACCGCCGCGGCGATCAACGGGGCGACGCTCAACACGACGCTGCTGCTGCTCGCTTACGCGTTGGGCGCGGCGACTTCGCTGGCGCTGGCGCTGCTGGTCGGCGGCACGGTGTTCGCGCGGATGAAACGGTCATTGGGCGCCAGCGAGCGCATCCGCCAAGTGCTCGGAGTCCTCGTCCTGGTTGGCGTCGCGGCGATCGCCCTGGGGCTCGACACCCGCGTCCTGTCGAAGCTCTCGGCGACGCAGACCGCGGCCTTCGAAAGCGGCCTCGCGAGCAAGCTTGGCGTCGGCGGGATCGCGGCCGACAGCAGCGCGGCCATCGGTGCCAACGGCCAGCTCAAGCTCGGCGTCGAAGGCACCCTGCCGCCGCTCGACGGGCTCGGCCCGTGGATCAACGGACCGCCACTGACCCGCGACCAGCTCAAGGGCAAGGTCGTGGTGATCGATTTCTGGACCTACAGCTGCATCAACTGCCTGCGCTCGATCCCCTATGTGCGCGCTTGGTACGAGCAGTACGCCAAGGACGGGCTGGTGGTGATCGGCGTCCACGCGCCCGAGTTCGCGTTCGAGCGCAATCCCGACAATGTCCGCCAGGCGGTCAAGAATCTCGGCATCCGATACCCGGTCGCGCTCGACAATGATTACCGGCTGTGGAGCGCGCTCCATAACAATTACTGGCCGGCTCATTATTTCGTCGACGCCGCCGGCCGCATCCGCTTCCACCACTTCGGCGAGGGCGGCTACGAGCAATCAGAGCGGGTCATCCGCCAGCTGCTGGCCGAAGCGGGCCACGCGCCGATGACCGCCAGCATGGCGCAGGCCACTGCGCGCGGTGCTGAAGCCGCCGCATCGCTGTCGGCGCTGCAATCGTCCGAGACCTACATCGGCTATGCGCGGGCGGAGCGGTTCGCCTCGCCCGGCGGGCTGGTTCACGATCGTACGGCGAGCTACCGCCCGGCGCCGTTGCAGCTCAACGACTGGGCGCTCGAGGGCAGTTGGATCGTCGGCAAGCAGAGCGCGCGTTCGGCCGCTCCCGGAGCGAAGATCCATTACCGCTTCCATGCCCGCGACCTCCACCTCGTGCTCGGTTCGCCCAGCGGCCGGCCGGTGCGGTTCAAGGTGACGCTCGACGACAGCGCGCCCGGCGCCGATGCCGGCGTCGACGTCGCGCCCGACGGCAGCGGCCGCGTATCGGGCGAGCGCCTCTACCAATTGATCCGGCAAAAAGGGCCAGTGCGCGACCGCACCTTCACCATCGAGTTCCTCGACCCGGGAGCCGAGGCCTTCGCCTTCACCTTCGGCTGAGCGGCAAGAGCCTAATTGGCGACCGGTAGCCACACCGCGCTGGGCGCGGCGCCGCCATAAGCGACGGTGATCGTCGCGTTTTTATAGTCGCTCGGCTTGGCGAAGAAGATGTTGGGCACGAAGGTCTGGGGATTGCGGTCGTAGAGCGGGAACAGGGTCGACTGGACCTGGACCGCGATCCGATGGCCGGGCAGGAACACATGATCGACGTTGGGCAGGCTGAAGCGGTAGCGCTCGAGCCGTTTCGAAGTCAGCGGCTCGGGTTTAGCGAAGCTTTTCAGATAGCGGCCGCGGAAGATCTCGATCCCGACCGGCAACTGGCAGCCGGCCATGCTCGGCTTCGATCCCTGTGATGCCTCTTCCGGGATGTCGTTGGGATAGACGTCGATCAGCTTGACCACGACGTCGGTGTCGCTGCCGCTGGTCGCCAGATAGATGTCGGCCTGGGGGGCGCCCATGATGTGCACCGGTGAAGCCAGCGGCGCGCCGGTGAACGTCAGCACGTCGGTGCGGCCGTCGACGAAGCGCTGGTCGCGGACCAGCCAGGGTTTCCACTGGTCGGAATCGTCCATGTTGATCGGCCGCGGGATGAACGGCACCGGATTGGCCGGATCGGAGATGTAATCGTCGCTGCCCGCGCTGGTCGCCGGCTGGAACGAAGCGGTCTTGCCCGCACCCAAATAATAAGCGGTCGGCGTGCCCACCGGCCAGCGCTGCGAAACCTCCCAGCGGTTGATTCCGGTGGCATAGGTCAGCACCGGCGGCGTGTGCGGATCGGGCGCGCCCTTCAGCCAATGGTCGAAGAACGGCTTGACCCATTTCTGGCGCCACTCGAGCGCAGTGTCGCCGGTAAAGGTCAGCGCGCCGAGCTCGTAGCCATAGTGGTTGGCCCCAGAATGGCGCCACGGGCCGATGACCAAGCTCAATAGCGGGTTGTCGGGTTGCCTGGCCTTGATCGCCTTGTAGACCGCGGGCGCGCCGTAACTGTCCTCCTGGTCCCACTGTCCGACTTCGAGCATGGTCGGGACGGTCAGCGGCCGGTCGGCCATCAGCTTGTCGACCGCCTGGAGGCTCCAGAAATCGGTGTAGGCCGGGTTCTGCATCAGTTTCTGGACGAACGGAACGCCGGTGATGCCGTACTGGGCAGCATAATCGCCCATCGAGCCGGCCTCCAGGTAGCGGGTGTAATCGTCGCCGCCGCCGTGCGGAATGGACACGTCGGCGTCGGCCTTGCCGGTGCTCTGGGACAGCCCATAGTCAAAGCCGCTCACCCGGAACGCGCCATTGTGGAACCAGTCGTCCCCCATCCATCCGTCGACCATCGGGCTTTCCGGCACCGCGGCCTTGAGCGCCGGGTGCGGATTGATCTCGGCCATCAGCGATGTGAAGCCGAGGTAGGAGGAGCCGATGATCCCGACCCGGCCGTTGCCCTCAGGGACATTCTTCACCAGCCAGTCGATGGTGTCGTAGGCGTCGGTCGATTCGTCGATGCCGGTCGGATTGAGCGGTCCCGCCAGCGGCCGGTTCATGACGAACTGGCCCTCCGAGCGGTGCAGGCCGCGAATGTCCTGGTAGACCCGGATATAGCCGCCGTCGGCAAACACGCCGTCCATCGCGTCGAGGACATCGACCATCCGCTGGCTGGCGGTGCGATGGGTCGCGGCGTGCGCGTCATAGGGGGTGCGCGACAACAGGATCGGGGCGTTGTGCGAACCCTTCTTCATCACGATCGCGGTGTAGAGCTTGGTCCCGTCGCGCATCGGCACCATCGCCTCGCGGCGGATGAAATCGGCCGCCGGCAGCACTTCGTCGTAAGCGGCGACGACGTCCGGGGTCATGGGCGTTACCAGGGGCGTGACCGGGGCTGCGTTTGCCGGCAGCGAAAGAGCGATCAGGCTGGACGCGAGGAGCAAGGTGGCGCGGCGCATGGCAACTCCCATCGTGGACGGGATTCCCCTAATGGCTGCGCGGGGCCTGTCCAGTGGGCGAACGAGGCTGAACGAGGAGGCTGGGCGGGAAGGCTGGGCGAGGACGTTCTGCAGGGTTGCAAACCGTCCCCGCCCAGCTCCAGCTTAGTTCTTGTTGGCCGGAGTCACTTCGATCGTCGGGACTTCGACGGTCTTGTTCTCGGTGCCGACATTCACCTCGGGGCCCTGAACATTATATTCGGGCAGCTGGCCATCGGTCGTGGTGACGTTGACGTCGGGCATCTTGCCTTCCTGGGTCTTTTCGACGTTGCAGGCGGTGAAGGACAGACAACTGACCCCGACCAGGATCTTGATCGCGTTGTTCATAATATCTCCTGTTTCCGCTCCACCGCGACGACAGACCCTCGGGATCCGAGGGCATGGGCCGGCAGTGAAGTTGGTTCCCTAATGGGCCGCAAATTTAAGGCGGCGTCTGGCACTAACCGAGGCAAGGGCGTCTGGTTCCGCGCCACGCTCCTACGGCTCGGCCAGGCCGATGTCCGCAATGGGTGAAAGCTGGATCGCCAAATGGAAGTCTGCAGACGTGGTGGCGCGCATTGTTTAGTCGGGCCAAGAGGCGCATAACTTAAGTTAAAGGGGGCGCGGCCCCTCTGCGAGCGACCGGCTTGGCACAAAGCCCGTGAGGGGAGCGGTGCCATGTCCGACTACGCCTCTGAATTCTCAATCCGGCGTTTGTGGATCATCTTTGGCGCGAGCATGGCGATCATGTTCGGCATCTTGCTCTATTTCGGCGTCCAGATTTATCACACCAAGCCACCGCTACCGAGCGCGGTTCGGGCCTTCTCGGGGCAAATTCTCTACAGCGGCGAGGAGATTCGGCGCGGCCAGGCAGTCTGGCAGTCGACCGGCGGGATGCAACAGGGCTCGATCTGGGGACATGGCGGCTATGTCGCCCCGGACTGGAGCGCAGACTGGCTGCATCGCGAAGCGATCGCGCTGCGCGGCCAGCTCTCGAATGCGCAAAACGAGACGATGGCCGAACCCGATCGGGCGAAGATTGGCGCGCTCTTGAGGCGCGAAATGCGCACCAACGGCTACGATCCGCAAACCTCCGTCATCACCGTCAGCGACCAGCGGGCGGCGGCCATCACGGCAACCGCAGCCCATTTCGAGGATCTCTTCACCAACCGCACACCGGCCGACCAGCATTTGCGCGAGCTTTACGCGATGCCGCAGAACGCGATCCTGAACGCGGACGAAGCACACGCGTTGTCTGGCTTCTTCTTCTGGACGGCATGGGCGGCCGCCGCCGAGCGCCCCGGCGAGGCGATCAGCTACACCAGCAATTGGCCGCACGAGCCCCTGGTCGGCAACACGCCGACAGGAGCGATCTTCCTGTGGACGTTCATCTCGATCTTCGTGCTGCTCGCCGGAATTGGCGGGCTGGTGTGGTATTATGCGCGCGAGTTCGACGTCTGGCGGCGCGACATCGAGCCGCTCGAAGGGTTTGCGACGACTGACCTGTTCAAAGGCGCCGTGATCACCCCGTCGATGCGTGCGACCGCCAAATATTTCTTCGTCGTCACCGCGATGTTCATGGCCCAGGTGCTGCTCGGCATCGTCACCGCCCATTACGCGGTCGAAGGACAGGGCCTCTACGGCCTGCCGATGGCGGAATATTTCCCCTATGCAGTCACGCGGACCTGGCACACGCAGCTCGCGGTCCTTTGGATCGCCACCGCCTGGCTGGCCACCGGCCTGTACGTCGCCCCGCTGTTGGGCGGACGAGAGCCGAAGTTCCAGCGCCTGGGCGTGAACTTCCTGTTCATCAGCCTGCTCGTCATTGTGGTGGGGTCGTTCGCCGGCGAGTGGTTGGCGATCAACCGTCACATGGCCGTCGGGACGGTCAATTTCTGGTTCGGCCACCAGGGCTATGAGTATCTCGACCTCGGCCGCTTCTGGCAATTCTACCTGTTCGTCGGCCTGCTGCTGTGGACGGCGCTGGTGCTGCGCGGCGTTTGGCCCGCCCTCCGCGAGAAAGGCGGCCGTTCGCTCGTCTTCCTGGTCGCGATCGCGACCATCTCGATCGGCCTGCTGTTCGGGACCGGGCTATTCTATGGCCAGCACGCCCATATCTCGGTCATGGAATACTGGCGCTGGTGGGTCGTCCATTTGTGGGTCGAAGGCATCTTCGAAGTGTTCGCGACCGCGATCGTGTCCGCCTTGTTCGTCAAGATGGGACTGGTGCGGGTATCGGTGGCGGCGACATCGGTGCTGCTGGCGACGATCATCTTCCTTGGCGGCGGCGTGCTCGGCATGTTCCACCACCTCTACTTCGCCGGCACACCGACCGCAGTGATCGCTTTGGGCGCGGTGTTTTCCGCGCTCGAAGTGGTGCCTCTGATGGTGGTCGGGTTCGAGGCCTATAACCGCGTCAAGTTCGAGCACCGGCATGATTGGCAAGAGGTTTATCGCTGGCCGTTCGCCTTTTTCTCGGCCGTGCTGGTGTGGAATCTGATCGGCGCCGGGTTGTTCGGCTTCTTCATCAATCCGCCGCTCGCCCTCTATTACATGCAGGGGCTGAACACGACCGCGACCCATGCCCATGCCGCTCTGTTCGGTGTCTACGGCATGCTCGGCATCGGACTGACCTTATTCTGCATGCGCGGCCTGTCGGATCCGTCGCGGTGGAGCAACCGGTTGCTCAAAACCTCGTTCTGGTGCCTCAACATCGGCCTGGCGATGATGGTCTTCCTGTCGCTCTTCCCGCAGGGGCTGTTCCAGACCTACCAGAGTTTCACCCGCGATTACGCTTTTGCGCGCAGCGCCGAGGTCATCCACAGCCCCCTGATGCAGGCGCTGGTCTGGATGCGGGTACCGGGAGATCTCGTGTTCACGGTCGGAGTGGTCGCGTTTGCGATCTTCATGATGCGCGCCTTGTTTGGTCGCGACAGGAGAAGCGACAGACCTGCCACACCCCAACTGGCTGCGGAACCTGGCTTGGCCGTCGGGGCGTGATGCCCTGACTTCCGGCATCCCGGTCGCCTCACGCTTTGGGAGTGTGGGCCTTCGCCCTCCACGCCGTGCTGACTTATCCTCGCCGGACGGCGAACCGCCTTCGTTCAGGCGACGATGCGCAGCTTGCCTTTGCGCGGGGCGTAGCAGACCACGCCGAGTTCCTGCTGGAGCCGGGCGAGCTCTTTCTCACGCGCTTCCTTGTAGGCGGCGGCGTAACGCGTCTCGCACTCGGCCTCTTCTTTGGTCTGGGCGCGGAAGTAGGAGATCGACAGCTTGCGGCCGAACACGTCGTCGCCCTTGAGCCGCAGCTCGGCCTCGGAGTCCGCCGGCAGGGCGTCGCGCACCTCGATCAGTTTCGCGATCAAATCGTCGAGCGAGGCATGCTCCTCGATCTCGAGGAATTCCTTGACACGTCGTTTCATTCCAGACCCTCCCCGGTCCCGGGGCTTTTAAATACAAGTCGCGCGAATCCCTGCGCAACGGCTAATCCTGTTTTATCCCCAACCAAGTTGCCGCCTTGTGAATTATCTGGAAATGCGACGTGCAGAAATGAGCTCCAGCCCACCGATCATGCTAGCCGCTGGCGCCCTCGAGTTGCGCCTAAGTCCTTCGATTGGCGGGAGTATTTCCGGGCTCGAATGGATCGACGGCGGCGCCCGCGTGCCTGTATTGCGCAAATGCAACAGTTGTCATGAAAACGTTTTGGAAGCCGCCAGCTTCCCCCTCGTCCCCTACGTCAACCGCATCCGCGGCGGCCAATTCTCGTTCCGCGGCCGCACCGTGACGCTCGCCCCGAACATGGCCGGGGATGTCAGCCCGCTGCACGGCCAGGGCTGGCTGGCGCCGTGGCAGGTCGAGCGCGCGGCGCCTTCCGAAGCCGTCCTGTCCTACCACCACCAGCCGGGCGAGTGGCCGTGGGAGTATCGCGCCGAGCAGCATTTCGCGCTGGATGAGACGGGGCTGTCCCTCACCCTCACCTGCCGCAACCTGTCGGACCAGCCGATGCCGTGCGGGCTTGGCCAGCACCCCTATTTCAACTGCGGCAGCGCGACCCGCATCGACACGCAGGTCACCGACGTGTGGACCATCGACGAGCATGTCCTCCCGGTCGAGAAAATCCCCGCGTCGGGCCGCTTCGACCTCGCCGATCGCCGGGTGTGCGGGCAGGATCTCGACCACGGTTTCGGCGGCTGGAGCGGGGCCGCGCGGCTGACCGACCCCGGCTGGCCGTTCGACCTCGAGCTGACCTCGCCCGACGCGCACTTCTTCCAGCTTTATTCGCCCCTTCATTCGCCGGGGTCGGACGGGATTTTTGTCGCCGAACCCGTGACCCACGCCAACGCCGCGCTGAATGCGCCGGAAAATCAATGGCTTGAGCTAGGTATGCAAGTCCTCGATCCGGGCCAGGCCATGGATCTGGGCATGCGCCTGGACCTCTCCGTTAAAACCGCCTGAGTGACGTTGAACCGTCGCCAACCCGCCTCTATAGCCCCCGACCTTGCTGCTTAACGGAGACGTGGGTGAGTGGCTGAAACCAGCGGTTTGCTAAACCGCCGTAGGGGGATTACTCCTACCGAGGGTTCGAATCCCTCCGTCTCCGCCAGCTCCAGGCCACCAGGTCGGCACTCGGGATTGAACCGATGAATGATCACCCGCTCACCGACCGCGACCTGATGCGCGACGCGCTGACCAAGGTGCCGGCGGTGACCCTCGGCTTCTGGATCATCAAGATCCTCGCCACCACGCTCGGCGAGACCGCCGGCGACACCGTCAGCATGAGCTGGAACCTGGGCTATTTGATCGGCACCGCGATCTTCGGCGTAGCGTTGATCGCGATGGTCTGGGCGCAAATCCGCGCGCACCAGTTTCACCCGTTCCTCTACTGGGCGACGATCGTCGCTTCGACCACCGCCGGCACGACCATGGCCGACTTCGCCGACCGCAGCCTCGGCATCGGTTATCCGGGGGGCTCTCTGCTGCTGCTGGCCTCCGTCCTCTTGTCGCTATTCGCCTGGCATCGGGCGCTGGGAAGCGTCAACGTCGCGACGGTAGTGACGCCCAAGTCCGAGGCGTTCTACTGGATGACGATCACCTTCTCGCAGACCCTCGGCACGGCGCTCGGCGACTGGGTCGCCGATTCAGGCCCCGGTTATTCGGGCGGCGCACTGATCTTCGGGGCCGGGCTCGCGGTGCTGGTCGCGCTATATTACGCGACGTCGGTCAACCGAGTGCTGTTGTTCTGGGCAGCTTTCATCCTCACCCGCCCATTGGGCGCGACGGTCGGCGACTTCCTCGACAAGCCGCTCGACAAGGGCGGGCTAGCGTTCAGCCGCCCGCTCGCTTCGGCGGTACTCGCGGTCGTGATCATCGGGTTGATCCTGGTGCTGCCGCAGCGCGCCGGTCGCCATCCCGGCAGCGCCGAACCGGCCGCGTGAACGCCGGTTTTTCCGCACATTAGGTCATGGACCGTCGTCGTCCGGCCTGTCCCACCGGCGCATCAGCGGCTGGTCATCATTGGCGGGGCGTCGTGTCCGGATAAGCTTGGAACGGCATTCGGCGACAAGCGCACGGCACCGCCTCAGGCCCTCTGAAAAGCGGGCTTTGGCGAGATCCGGATCGCTGGTTGTTTGGGTGTCATCGTCGCGCGACACGACGCAAAATTCCTACACCGAGTGGAGGACAAACGCAGATCGGCCCATTCTGTGCCTCACTTCCTCGCGAACCTCAGCATTGCTATGCGGGCACCATGACCAAGACCCACTGGCTAGGAGCCGCCGCCGCCCTCTCAATCCTCTCGCTGGTCGCTTGCGACGCCGCGACCAAGCCACAGGACGCCGCAACCGGTGAGACGCCCGGCGGA
This sequence comes from Sphingomicrobium sp., assembly GCA_039934055.1. Lineage (GTDB taxonomy): Bacteria > Pseudomonadota > Alphaproteobacteria > Sphingomonadales > Sphingomonadaceae > Sphingomicrobium. The sequence goes on from JBDTMX010000070.1 coordinate 10,583, forward strand.
TCGCAGCCGGCCGCGGTAGACAAGCTCTCGCGGGTCGAGATGAACGTCGACACCAGCTATTTGACCGACAAGGAGCGGCAGGTCGTCAACCTGCTCAACCAAGCGGCCGAGCTGATGAATCCGATCTATGTGCGCCAGGTTTCGGCCGACAATCCGCGCATCCGCGACGAGATTGCGGCCAAGCACGACCCGGCGCTGCTCGATCGTTTCGACGCCTTCATGGGGCCGTGGGACGAAGTCGACGAGGACAAGCCATTCTATGGCAATGCCAAGCGCCCGGTCGGCGGCGGCTTCTATCCGGCCGACCTGACCAAGGAACAGTTCGACGCATATCTGGCCGTTCATCCGTCCGAAGCCGAGGCGCTCAAGAGCCCCTACACGGTGGTCAAACGCCAAGGCGATAAGCTGATCGCGGTGCCGTATGCCCAAGAATATAAGCAATGGCTGGAGCCGGCCGCGCAAGCGATGGAGAAAGCGGCGGCGATCACCACCAATCCGTCGCTGAAGAGATTCCTCACCCTGCGCGCCAAGGCGTTCCGGACCGACGATTATTTCGAATCCGAGCTGGCCTGGATGGACTTGAAGGATACGCCGATCGAATTCGTCATCGGCCCGTATGAGACCTACACCGACGGCCTCTATGGCGCGAAGACCGCATTCGAAGCCTATGTAACACTCAAGAATCCCAAGGAATCGGCGGCGCTCGACATCTACAAGAGCCATTTGCGCGAGATGGAGGCCAACCTTCCGGTCGAGGAGAAATACAAGAACTTCCAGCGCGGTTTCGAATCGCCGATTGCGGTGGTCGACCAGATCCACGCCGGCGGCGACAGCAACCACGGCATCCCGAGCATCGCCTTCAACCTGCCCAACGACGAGAGGGTGCGCGAAGCCAAGGGCGCCAAGAAGGTCATCCTGCAGAATTTGCTGGGCGCGAAATACGACCGCATCCTGCAACCGATGGCGGGCCTGGTGCTGGTCCCCGATCAGGCGGCCCAGGTCAACAAGCGCTACATGTACATGGAAACCCTGTTCCACGAACTGTCGCACAGCCTCGGGCCGGGATCGATCACCATCAACGGCCGCAAGACCACCGTTGACGCCGAGCTGAAGGACGTCGGCAGCGGCTTCGAAGAAGCCAAGGCCGACGTGATGGGCGCCTACAACGTGCTGTTCATGATGGACAAAGGCGTACTGCCCGCCGCCGACAAACCGCAGATCCGCGCCGCTTACGTCGTCGGCCTGTTCCGCGCGATGCGCTTCGGCG
>JBDTMX010000071.1:0-14822 GCA_039934055.1 Sphingomicrobium sp.
GTGACGCCCTTGCCGGCGGCGAGGCCATCGGCCTTGATCACCACCGGCGCTCCGAACCGCTCGAGCGCGGCGCGCGCCTCGGCGACGGTTTCGACCCGCTCGTAATCGGCGGTCGGGATGCCGTTGGCGCGGCACAAATCCTTGGTGAAGCCCTTCGACCCTTCGAGCTGGGCGGCCGCGGCGTTGGGCCCGAACACCGCGAAGCCGGCGGCGCGCAGCGCATCGCCGACGCCCGCGACCAGCGGCGCTTCGGGCCCGATCACGACCAGGTCGATCGCCCGCTTGGCCGCCAGCCTGGTCACCGCCGCGGCATCGGTCGGGTCGAGCGCAACGCATTCGGCCCACCGCGCCACGCCCGGATTACCCGGCGCGGCGACCAGCTGGCCGCAGCTTGGCGATTGCCTCAGGCGCCAGGCGAGCGCATCTTCGCGGCCACCGGAACCCAACAGCAGGATGTTCATGGATCTTCCCGACGACAAGAATGCCGGCCTGTTAGCCGAGGAGCGCCTCGGCGACAATTCGCCGCCGCTGACTGTCAGCGAGCTGTCGGGCGCATTGAAGCGTACCATCGAGACGGCGTTCGACAAGGTCCGCGTGCGCGGCGAGATCTCGGGCTTCAAGCACCACGCGTCGGGCCATTGCTACTTCACCCTGAAGGACGATTCGGCGAATATCGACGCGGTCATTTGGCGCGGGTCCGTCGGTGCGCTGGCGTTCAAGCCCGAGGACGGCGCCGAAGTGATCGCTACCGGCAAGCTCACCACCTACCCCGGGCGATCGAAGTACCAGCTGGTCATCAGCCGCATGGAGCTGGCCGGCAAGGGCGCGCTGATGGCGCTGATCGAGCGGCGTCGCCGCGCGCTCGCCGGCGAGGGGCTGTTCGATCCGGCGCACAAGCAGCCGCTGCCGTTCCTGCCCGAGGTGATCGGCGTGGTGACGTCCCCCACCGGGGCCGTGATCCGCGACATCCTCCACCGGCTCGAGGATCGCTGCCCGACGCGGGTGATCGTGTGGCCGGTGCCGGTCCAGGGCGAAGGCGCTTCCGCCAAGATTGCTGCCGCGATCCGCGGCTTCGGCGCGCTGGACGGCAGCGGGGGCGTGCCGCGTCCCGACCTGCTGATCGTCGCCCGCGGCGGTGGCTCGATCGAGGATCTGTGGGCGTTCAACGAGGAGGAGGTGGTGCGCGCCGCGGCCGAATCCCCGATCCCGCTGATCTCGGCGGTTGGCCACGAGACCGACACCACGCTGATCGACCATGCCGCCGACTTGCGCGCGCCGACCCCGACCGCCGCCGCCGAGCTCGCGGTGCCGGTCCGCGCCGAGCTGTTCGCCATGCTTGCGGACCTTGCCCGCCGGGCCGCGCAGTGCCTCAGCGCCCGCGCCGACCGGGCCAGAGAACGCCTCGAGCTGGCGGCCTGCCGATGGCCGCAGCCGGAGGCCCTGTTCCTGCCCGCTACGCAGCGCACCGACGAACTGGGCGAGCGGCTGCCTCGCGCGCTCGCCGCCCGCGCGGGCCACGCGCGCGCCGATTTGAACGCGATTGCGCCGCGGCTTCGCTACGAGATGCTGCTCGATCGCGTCGCCCGCGCCGGCGAGCAATTGGCGTCGCTGTGGAAAATGGCCGAGCTGGTTCACCCGGACCGACCTCTGTCGAAGGGCTTTGCGCGGGTCACCAGCCGCGCCGGCAAGACCCTGTCGCGGGCGGCCGATGCGATCGCCGAGCGGCTGCTGACGCTGCATTTCGCCGATGGCCAGGTCGAAGCGGTCGCTGGCGAATCGGCACCCAAAAACGCTCCGAAGCGGGTTGAGCGCGGCCGCTCTCGCTCCTATCTCCCGCCTCAACCGGGCCTGTTCGATGATTCTGGGTTAGACGGGCCCAAGGAGTGAGCCCATGTTGATGAGGGGCGCCGGGAAAGTCGCCCGGCTGCAATATCTGCCGAGCACCTTCCGGGTGATTGCGGACGGCGACCATGTGGTGTGCGCGGTGACCGGGACCGCCATCCCGCTGCACGAACTGCGTTACTGGAGCGTCGAGCGGCAGGAACCCTATTTGGATGCCGCCGCCAGCCTGCGCGCCGAGCAGGGCGCCGGCTGAGCGGCGCCGACGTCGGTCCCCACGTCGGTCCCCACGTCGATCCATGCCTCAGTTGAGGCGCTGCACCTTGACTCCGGGCTGGTGCCCGATGCTCAGGAAATAGCTCCCCATCGCGCCGCGCTTGACCACCACCTTGTCGCCCGCGCGCGGGGCAATGGCGATCGGCTTGCTGTCGGTCTGGCTCCAGCGGGCACCGTCCTGGAGCCGGAAGATGTAGCCCCCATCGCGGTTGAACCCGGCGCCGGAAAGCACGCCTTCGACCTGCTTGAGCTCGCTCTCATCGTCCCCGAATATGCCGAGGTTGGGAATCGACAGACCGAATAGGGTGCGCTTGGTCGAGCGGATCTTCTCGCGGTCGACGGCAACGATGTCGCCGCTCGCAAAGCCCTGGGCGGCCGCTCCGGACTCGCGGTCGAAGCAGGCGAGGCGGGCGGCGCCGTCGCTCTGGCTCCGGCAAGCGAGCAATCTTTGCAGCGGCGGGGGCACTTGCGCCGGAATCGGCTGCTTGGCCGAAGCGCTACCGCCGACCATCGCCAAGGCCGCCGCTACGATCAGATATCTGCTCATAACCCCCTCTACTTCCATGCTCATTGCACTCTCGCGTGTATCGTCATTAGGGCCCGTGCGCACAAGGGACCTCTGTTGCAAATTTGCGACAGCGTCCGCACAACTTCGTTCCAGCAGGGCCACAGCCGTTGCCAGCCTCTTCGTCCATCCCCTATCACCGGCCGTAGTACGGCGAGGCATAGTTGCCGCGCATATAAGCTGTCGCGTGTGCCGCGGCATGTTGAGGGGACATTTTATGAAGCTCGATTTTCGTCAGCGTCTGCTGGGCACGACGCTCCTGGTCGGTGCCAATCTGCTCGCGGCTCCCGCTTTTGCGCAGGACGCTCCTCCGCCCACCGACGGATCGCCGACGGATGTCACCAATCCTAGCGGTCCGGTAGAGGCTCAGCCAACGCCAGCGACTTCGGCCACCGGCGAACCGGTTCAAGAGTCCCAGGACATCATCGTCACCGGCTCGCGCATCCCGCAGCCCAACCTTGAGTCCGCGGCGCCCGTCACGGTGGTCTCGGCCCAGGACGTCAAGCTGACCGGCACGACGAGGATCGAGGATCTTCTTAACCAGCTGCCGTCGGTCGGCGCTTCCCAGGGCTCGGGCGTGTCGAACGGCGCCAGCGGCACCGCGGAAGTCGACCTTCGCTATCTCGGTTCGAAGCGCACGCTGAGCCTGGTCAACGGCCGCCGGCTTGCTCCGGGCGACCCCAACAGCACGACCCAGGCTGCCGACCTTAACCTGATCCCGTCGTCGCTGATCAAGCGCGTCGAAGTGCTCACCGGCGGTGCCTCGTCGGTCTATGGCGCCGACGCGGTCGCCGGCGTCGTCAACTTCATCATGGATACCAACTTCACCGGTATCCGGTTCGACAGCCAATACAGCTTCTACCAGCACCAGAACCGCGACATCTCGCTGGGCGCCGATTGCTTCAACCGTCAGGGCAGCTCGGGCTGCGCCGCAGCCGGCGATGCTCAGTCCATGAGCAGCATCCTGGCCGGCCGCAACTTCGGCGCGCCAAGCGGCAGCGTCGCCGATGGCGGAGCGTTCGACGGTACCGTCTCGATCGGCGCCAAGTTCGACGACGACCGCGGCCATGCCGTCGCCTATTTTGGCTACCGCAAAGTCCGGCCGGTCCTCCAGGGACGACGCAATTACAGCGCGTGCGTGCTGCAGCAATCGGCTCGGGCGGTCGGCGATTTCCCGGGCTTCGGCTATCCGTACCACTTCGAGCCCCGTAACGCGCGTTGCGGCGGTTCGGCGACGGCGAACCCGGGCACTGGCCTGATCTTTACGTCTTACACGACAACGGCGGGCCCAGCTCCGGGCACCGTAGTCACGGTCAAGACGTCGACCGTTGCGGCGCTTGGGCCGGGAACGATCACGCCGAACACGCAGAACCTCTACAACTTCGCGCCGCTGAATTATTTCCAGCGGCCTGACGAGCGCTACATCGCCGGCGCGTTTGCGGACTACGAGATTACCCCGGCAATCAAGCCGTACCTCGAGTTCATGTTCATGGACGATCACACGCTGGCGCAGATCGCGCCGTCGGGTGACTTCGGCAATACGCTCACCATCAACTGCGACAACCCGCTGATGAGCGCTCAGCAATTCGGCGTGATCTGCGCCCCGATCAACCTGATCAACGGGTCACTGGGCGGCTTCCCGCTCGCAACGGGCGCGCCGTACAATCCGAACCCGGGCAATGCTCCGATCGACTTCATCGATCCGACCACCGGAGCGACCTACAACCAGGCTTATTTCCAGCTGCTTCGGCGTAACACCGAAGGCGGTCCGCGCATCGCCGACCTCAAGCACATCAGCTATCGCGGTGTGATCGGAGCGCGGGGCGATTTGAGCAAGGCCTTCTCGTACGACGCTTACTTCCAGTACGGAAAGACCAATTACACCCAGGTCTACAAGAACGAGTTCTCGGTTTCCCGGCTGACCAAAGCTTTGGATGTCGTGACCGATCCTCGCGTCGGGAGCCCAACGTTCGGCCAGCCGATCTGCCGGTCGGCGCTTGCGGGTACCGACCCCAATTGCCAACCTTACGACGTCTTCAGCAACAATCCGTCGCAAGCTTCGATCAACTACCTCAACGTGTTCGGGGTGATCGACGGCCAGACATCCGAGCAAATCGCCAACGCCAATATCACCGGTGCCTTGGGCGAAATGGGCGTTCAATCGCCGTGGGCCGATGATGGTGTCGGAATCAACGCCGGCGTCGAGTATCGCAAGGAATCGCTGACCCTCAATCCTGATCAGGAATTCCAGACTGGCGATCTCGCCGGCCAGGGCGCTCCGACGCTTCCGGTCAACGGCAATTTCCGGGTCCTCGAATATTTCGCCGAGACCCAGATCCCGATCATTCAGCACAACTTCATCGAGGAGCTGTCGGTCGGCGCCGGTTACCGCAAATCCTACTACAAGCTGAGCAACGGCCGGAAGTACAATACGGACACTTACAAGGTATCGGCCGAATTCGCGCCGATCCGCGATGTCCGCTTCCGTGGCTCTTACAACCGCGCGGTCCGTGCACCGAACATCCAGGAGCTGTTCGCTCCGCAGTTTGTTGGCCTCGATGCCAGTAACGATCCATGCTCGCATATCATCACGGCGACGGATTATGGCTGTCTCGCGCAGGGTCTAGTTGTTGGGCAGAGCCCGACGTCGAACCCGGCCGGCCAGTATAACGGCCTGCTTGGCGGCAACCCGAATCTTACGCCGGAGAAGGCCACGACCAAGACGGTCGGTGTCGTTGTCCAGCCGCGGTTCGTCCCGCGCCTCGCGCTGACTGCCGACTATTGGAACATCCTGGTGGATAATGCGATCCAGGGCTTTGGCGCGGACGCAATCCTGACCAACTGCGTCAATCACTCGACTGCCAGTGCCGTGGCGCCGTCGTGCGCATTGATCAACCGCGATCCGTCGGGCTCGCTGTGGCTGACTTCTGGCGGGTTCGTTACCGATCTTCCGAGCAACTCTGGGCGGATCAAGACGGACGGTTACGACTTCAGCGGGTCGTATAGCCAACCGCTCGGTGGCTTCCTCGGCAATCTGTCGGCGAGCTTCAATGGCACGTACCTGCGCCGGTATAAGGTCAACAACGGCCTCGAGGGCGGCGTCTATGATTGCGCCGGCCTCTATGGTCCGACCTGCAGCGGCGCGGTCGTTGCCAGCGCGGCGCCGATGCCGAAATGGCGGCACAAGGCCCGCATCGGCATACAGATGCCGAGCGGGGTCGGACTGTCGCTGCAGTGGCGCCACATCGGCAAGGTTGACGCCGAAACCCTGGACTCGACCGAAACGCTTCACGGCGATTTCCCGCTCAACCCGGGCCTGCACATCAAGGCGTTCGACTACTTCGACCTCGCCTCGACGTTCACCTTCGGCGACCACTACAATCTGCGCCTTGGCGTGAACAACATGTTCGACAAGAACCCGCCGCTGGTTACGGGTGGCAGCGGTGTCCTTGGCGGATCGAACCTCTGCCCGGCCGGCCCGTGCAACGGCAACACTTACCCGGGAACCTGGGATGCGCTCGGCCGCTACTTCTATGCTGGCGTAACCCTCGACTTCTAATTCGAAGTCTTCTCAATAGCGGGGCGGCGGATCATCGATCCGCCGCCCTTTTTCTTTGCCCGTGACCCACAGCATGTGGCTTGTCCGTTGCGGAATTCGCCCGCTAGAAAGCACCAATGGCTTCAACGACGTCGATCGACGATCTCACGGCCGGCGCGATCCGGCGGGCGCTGGCGTCCGCGGCCGCGGGGCGGCTCGCGGAAGCGTGCGCGGTCGGCGAACAGGCCCTGGCGCAGGGCGGCGACATTGCCGCTCTCAACGCCATGCTCGGCATGCTTCAGTCGAGAGCGGGCGATCCTGAACGCGCGGTCCAACATCTGCGGGCGGCGCACGCTGCGCGTCCGCGAGATCCAATTATCGCCAACAACCTTGTGAACGCACTGGTACAGCTTGAACGCCAGAGCGAGGCCCTGGACGTGCTGACGGATGAGGTCATCGCTGCCGACAAGGGCGGACAGCTGCTCAAGCTTCGCGCCTACCTCGCCCAGATTACCGACCAGTTCGACCTCGCGATCCGCTGTTACGAGCAGGTAGTCGCCAAGGAGCCGGACGACTGCGAGAGCTGGAACAATCTCGGCAACGCCCGGCGCAGTGGTGGGGATCACGACGGCAGCATAGAGGCGCTGCGCCGGGCTGCAGAACTGGACCGCAATTCGGCTCCCATCCGGTTAAACCTCGCCAGTGCAATCATTCGCTCCGGCGACTGGGAGGCGGCGGAAGCCGAGCTGCGGCAAATGGCCGCGGATTTCCCGGACGACCCGAACCCGTTGCGCGAGCTCCACGCCATCTTGAAGGAGCAGGGCGAGGACACGGAGGCGCTTGAGGCCATTCAGGGCGCGGTCGAGCGTGCGCCCGATGACCTCGTGCTCCTGCTTGGGCTCGCGAGCCACCTGTCCTACATGATCAATTCGAGTGGTGCGGAAGCGATCTACCGCCGTGTGCTGGAACTCGATCACGACAATGCCCTCGCTCATCTCGGTCTTGGCGTTTGCTTCGACCTGACGAACCGGACAGAAGAGCTCTCCGTCCTAGTCAAGCAGGCGGACAAACTGAAGGTCGGTCCAAACGCCCAGAATTTCTTGTCTGCGCTCGACCATCGGCGGGCCAAGCGGTTTGCCGAGGGACTGGCTGCATTGGAGCTGGTGCCCGACGATTTGGAGAGTTCTCGCCGGGCCCATCTCATGGGCCAGCTGCTGGAAGGCGTCGGTCGTTACGAGGAGGCGTTCCAGTCCTATGCACTGATGAACGAGCTGATGAGCAAGGAGGGCAAGCCCCCTGAAGAGCGCGCGGCCGCTTATCGGGACATGCTTCGCGGACGCCACGAGGCGATGACCGAGGAATGGGTGAGCCGCTGGAGGCCCGAGACGCATAAGGATCCGCGGGCGTCGCCGGTTTTTCTCGTCGGCTTTCCGCGCTCCGGAACGACGTTGCTCGACACCATGATGATGGGGCACCCGTTGATCGAGGTGCTGGAGGAAGAGCCGACGCTCCATAAAGCGTTCGAAATATTCCAGAATTACGACGACATGCCGGTCGCGACCGATGAGCAGATCCAGGCGGCGCGCAACGCCTATTTCGAAACGGCCGCTACGCTCACACCGCTCAAGCCGGGCTCCCTGCTGGTCGACAAGAATCCATTGGCCATGAACGCAGTCCCGTTCATCCGCAGGATGTTTCCGGATGCTCGGATCATCCTCGCCGTCCGACACCCGTGCGACGTCGTGCTGAGTTGCTACGTCACGAACTTCCGGCTGAACGCCGGAATGGCGAACTTCGTGCGGCTCGATACGGCCGCGGACCTGTATGACATCAGCTTCGGCTATCTCGAGCGCGTGCAGGCGCTGATGCCGACGCCGACCCATGTCTTCATGTATGAACGGATGGTCGAGAACCGGGATAGCGAGCTTCGCGCCTTGTTCGATTTCCTCAAGCTCGATTGGCACGATGCGGTTCTCGACCACCAATCCACCGCATTGGGTCGCGGGAGAATCAAGACGGCCAGCTACGCACAGGTGGTCGAGCCCATCTACAAGCGCTCGGCCGGACGCTGGGAGCATTACCGCAAGCATCTGGAGCCGATCTTGCCGGTGCTCGCGCCGTGGGCCAAGAAGTTCGGCTATACGATTTGACCGATGGACGTTAAGGCCCTCGTCAGCGGAGCGGAGCAAGCGGTTTCCTCCGGCGACCTCAAGCGGGCGATCGCCTTGATCCAGCAAGCGGCGGACGCCCGGCCCGACGACGTCAGCCTGTGGCTGAGGCTGGCCGCCATGCACCGTGGCACCGGCAATCCGCGCGGCGCCCTCGATTCGATCGAGCGCGCGCTGGCCATCACTCCGCTCGATTTCACCGCGCTGTTGATGCGCGCCAGCCTGCTCCAGCGGCTGGGCGAACCGGCCGCCGGGGAAGCGTGGGGCAATGCGCTTGCCCAGAAACCGGACTCCGAGCTGCCACCGCAGATGGCGCCAGTAGTGGCCGAGGCCGAGCAGCGGCACGCCGCGTGGCTGGCCCAGCGCGAGGCGCGGATGACAGCGGCCATGGCCGCGGCCGAGCAGCGTGCTGACCCGGAAGCGCGCCGGCGGATCGAGCGCTTCCGCAACAATGTCCTGCGCCGCACGCGCCCGTTCCACAGCTCGCCGACCGATTTTCATTTCCCCGGCCTCGCCGAGCGCGAATTCCATCCGCGCCGGCTGTTCCCGTGGCTCGACGAGCTCGAAGCGGCTACCGGGGACATCGCTGCCGAGCTCGAAGCGGTGATGAGCGCCGAGCGCGCCGAGCTGGTGCCGTACATCCAATATGCCGACCATGCGCCGCTCGATCAGTGGCGGCCGCTCAACAAGAGCCTCGACTGGACCGCGATCCACTTGTTGCAGAACGGCCGCCGGATCGCCGCCAATGCCGATCATTGCCCGCGGACCATGGCGCTGCTCGAAACCCTCGACCAGCCGGTCATCCCCGGCGCCGGCCCCAACGCCATGTTCTCGCTGCTCGCGCCGCACACCGCGATCCCGCCGCACGTTGGGGTGAACAACAGCCGGCTGGTGTGCCACCTGCCGCTGATCGTGCCCGACGGATGCTGGTTCCGGGTCGGCGCCGAGACCGTCCATTGGCGTCGGGGCGAGGCGTTCGTGTTCGACGACACAATTGAGCATGAGGCGCTCAACCCAAGCGATCAGCTGCGCGTCGTGTTTATTTTCGACGTCTGGCATCCCGAACTTGGAGAGGTCGAGCGCGAGGCGGTCGCGGCGCTGATCGGCTCGTCCACCGACAGGGCCGCCGGCCACGAACAGGGTGGATTGTGACCTTCGCCGCCGCCCTCGCCGCGATCGGTGAGCGGTGGGACGATCTGGACGCCCTTACCGATCTCGCCGAATTGGCCCTTGCCGAGGGCGAGGAGGAGCGGGCGCTACCGCTGGTCGAGCGCGCCCTGGAGAAAAGCCCGACGCCAAGGCTGTGGCAATGGAAGGGGTTGCTCGAACGCGCGATCGACGAGCATCAACGGGCTCTGGATTCGTTCGCCGAGGCGGCGCGGCTCGATCCGTTCGATGTCAGCATCGTCCACGGCCATGCGCGGGTAGCGATGGAAGCGGGCGTGGACGCGCAGGCGCTGTACGAGCGCGCCCTTGCGCTGGCGCCTCAGAACGGGGCGCTGATCATCGGCCTGGCGGCGGCGAGAGCTGCGGCCGGCAATGGAGACGCTGCCGCTGCCGAGCTCGACGCGGCGCTCGAACGCTCGCCAATGTGGCTCTACGGCCATGAGCAGCTTGCCCAGGTGCTGGCGACGCTGGGCCGCGCCGACCAGGCAACCGCCTCGCTCGAACGGGCGCTCGGCCGTTTCCCCAACGCGGTGCCGCTGTGGGAGACGTTGCTCAACGTCCAATTGCGGCGTGGAGCCTATGGCTCGCTCAAGGACATCGTCGAGCGCGCCGAAGCCGCGCGTGTGCGCTCGCCCGAGTTCGCCATCTACCGAGGTATCCACGCCGCCGAGTTCGACCACGAGACTTACCCGTCGGCGCTGTTCGACGGTGCACCTGCCTCCGCCGACGAAGCCCTCGGCCGATGGCGCATCCGTCACCTGCTGCGCTTGGGCGCCGCGGACGCCGCGCTGCCGATCATCGATCGCGAGCTCAAGCGGGATCAGACCGTGGAGATGTGGGCTTATGCGAGCGCCGCGTGGCGCCTCGCCGGAGATCCGCGCTCGGAGTGGCTGGAGGGCGACCCGCGGCTGGTGAGCGTGACCGATCTCAGCCAATCTCTCCCGCCGCTTGAAACTGTTGCCTCGAAGTTGCGATCGCTCCATTTGGCCAAGGGAGAATATCTCGACCAGTCGGTGCGCGGCGGCACCCAGACGGACGGACCGCTGTTCAGCCGCATCGATCCCGTCATCCGCGAGATTCGGCAGGCGATCGTGGCGGCGGTCGAGCTACATGTCGCGCAATTACCGCCAGTCGACCCCGGTCATCCAATGCTGCGCCATAGGCGCGACCGGCGAACGCGCTTTTCCGGCAGCTGGTCGGTCCGGCTGCGCTCGGGCGGCCGGCACTCCAACCATCTCCATCCGCGCGGCTGGATCAGCTCGGCGCTCTATATCGCGCTTCCGGAACGGCAGGACGGCGAGCCCGACGACGCGGGCTGGCTGACACTCGGCGAGCCGGACGACCTGCTCGGCCTCGACCTGCCGCCCGTGCGCAAGATCGAGCCCAAGTCGGCGCAGTTGGTGCTGTTCCCGTCGTGGATGTGGCACGGCACGCGCCCGTTCGCCGACGGGGAGCGATTGACGGTCGCATTCGACGTCGGTCCGCCGACTTGATCCGCGCCTTAGTCGATACGCGCTTGCGCCTCGCAGGATTTGGCACAAGCTGCGTTCAGTTTTATGGTGCTAGTTGCGGGCTTTGAGTTTCCGAGGAGGGAAGTTGTGAGAATTGCGGCAATCGCCTTTTCCGGCGCAGTTCTTTTCGCGGGTGCGGCTCCGATCGCGGCCCAGACCAATGCGCCGGAGCCACCGGCCACCGCCACGAGCAAGACCCCCGATCCTAACCAAGTCGTCTGTGAAAAGCAGGAAGTCATCGGCAGCCGGCTCGGGACTAAGCGAGTGTGCATGACTCGCGCCCAGTGGGCGGACCTGCGCGCCCAGGACCGGCAGGAAATCGAAAAAATCCAGATCGGCCGAGGCATGAAGGGGAAGGGCGAGTAGCCGCTGCCGTTACAAACTCAGCAGGAGTTTCACTTATGATATTGCGCTCAATCTACCCGCTCATCGCCCTGCTGGTCGGTGGGCTGGTGACGATGCCCGCGGCTGCCGAGTCGCCGTCCAAAAAGGTCCGCGATCCCAATGAGAAGGTGTGCGAGGACGTTCAGATGCTCGGTAGCCGCCTTGCGGTGAAGCGCTTTTGCGCCACTCGCGCGGAGTGGGCCGAGATGCGGCAGCGCGACCGCGACGTCGTCGACCAGACCCAGCGCAGCCCCAACGGACCGTGCCAGACGGTCAATACCCACAGCGGAGCAGCGGTCTGCTAGGCAACGCCGGCCTTAATCGGCCCAGCTTTATTCGGCCCAGCTTTATTCGGCAGCGTCCCGCACTTTCGTAACCGGGGTCAGCACCAGCTGGCCATCGCCTTCGTCGACCCGCACCGTCGCTCCGTCCGGAATTTCGCCGGCGAGGATCATGTCGGCGAGCGGGTCCTGCAAATGCTTCTGCACCGCTCGCTTCAATGGCCGCGCACCGTAAACCGGATCGTAGCCGACCCGGCCAAGCCACGCCCGCGCGCCGGCGGTCAGCTCGAGCGTGACCTTGCGATCGTCGAGCAGCTGCTGGAGCCGCGCTACCTGGATGTCGACGATCGGGCCCATGTGCCCGGCCGACAGCCGGTGGAACAGGATGATCTCGTCGAGCCGGTTCAAGAACTCCGGCCGGAAATGGCCGCGCACGACGTCCATCACCTGCGGCTCGACCTTGGTCACGTCCTCATCCTCGCCGAGCGCGGCCAGATACTGGCTGCCGAGGTTGGAGGTGAGGATGATGATAGTGTTGGTGAAATCGACCGTGCGGCCCTGGCCGTCGGTCAGGCGGCCGTCATCGAGCACTTGCAATAATACGTTGAACACGTCGCCGTGGGCTTTTTCGACCTCGTCGAACAGCACCACCTGGTACGGCCGCCGCCGCACCGCCTCGGTCAGGACGCCGCCTTCTTCATAACCGACATAGCCCGGAGGAGCGCCGATCAGCCGCGCCACCGCGTGCTTTTCCATGAATTCGGACATGTCGATGCGGACCATCGCCGAGGAATCGTCGAACAGGAATTCGGCCAGCGCCTTGGTCAGCTCGGTCTTGCCGACTCCGGTCGGGCCGAGGAACAGGAATGAGCCCAGCGGCCGGTTGGGATCCTGCAGCCCGGCACGGGCGCGGCGTACGGCCGACGCCACCGCTTTAACTGCTTCTTCCTGGCCGATCACGCGGGCGCCGATCACCGCCTCCATCTGCAGCAATTTCTCGCGCTCGCCCTCCATCATCCGTTCGACCGGAATCCCGGTCCAGCGGCTGACCACCGCGGCGATGTCCTGATCGGTCACTTCCTCGCGCAGCATCGCGCCGTGGGTCGCCGCCTCGGCCTCGGCGAGCTGCTTCTCGAGCTCGGGGATGCGGCCGTACTGAAGCTCGCCGGCGCGGGCGAGGTCGCCGCCACGCTGCGCTTGCTCTAGTTCGAGCCGCGCGTGGTCGAGCTGTTCCTTCAACTTGGCCGCGGCCCCGATCTTGTCCTTTTCGGCCTGCCAGCGCTGAGTGATCTCGGCCGACTGCTGCTCGAGGTTGGCAAGCTCTGCCTCGAGCTTGGCCAGCCGCTCCTTCGACGCCTTGTCGGGCTCCTTTTTCAGCGCCTCGCGCTCGATCTTGAGCTGCATGATCCGCCGGTCGAGGTTCTCGATTTCCTCGGGTTTGGATTCGACCTCCATGCGAATGCGGCTCGCGGCCTCATCCATCAGGTCGATCGCCTTGTCGGGCAGGAAGCGGTCGGCGATGTAGCGGTTGCTGAGCATCGCCGCGGCGACGATCGCCGCATCGGTAATGCGCACCCCGTGGTGGAGCTCGTATTTCTCCTTGAGGCCGCGCAGGATGGAAATGGTGTCGGGCACCGTCGGCTCGCCGATGAACACCGGCTGGAAGCGCCGCTCCAATGCCGCGTCCTTCTCGACATGCTTGCGATATTCGTCGAGCGTGGTGGCGCCGATGCAATGCAGCTCGCCGCGGGCCAGCGCCGGCTTCAACAGGTTCGACGCGTCCATCGCGCCTTCGCCTTTGCCAGCGCCGACCAAGGTGTGCATCTCGTCGATGAACAGGATGACCTCGCCCGCCGCCTGCTTGACCTCGTCGAGCACGCCTTTCAGCCGTTCCTCGAACTCGCCGCGATACTTCGCGCCGGCGATCAGCGAACCCATGTCGAGGCTCAGCAGCCGCCGGTCCTTGATGCCGTCGGGGACGTCGCCGTTGGCGATGCGCAGCGCGAGGCCTTCGGCGATCGCGGTCTTGCCGACCCCGGGCTCGCCGATCAGCACCGGGTTGTTCTTTGTGCGGCGGGCGAGCACCTGGATGGTGCGGCGGATCTCCTCGTCGCGGCCGATCACCGGGTCGAGCTTGCCCTCGCGCGCCGCCTCGGTGAGGTCGCGCGAGAATCTCTTCAGCGCGTCGTACCGATCCTCGGACGATTGCGTGTCGGCGGTGCGGCCGCCGCGTAATTTCTCGATTGCCGCATTGAGACCCTGCGCGGTCACCCCGGCCGTTGCCAGCGCCTTGCCGACGTCGGTGGTCTTGGCCAGCGCCATCGCCAGCAGGATCCGTTCGACCGTGACATAGCTGTCGCCGGATTTCTTGGCGACCTGCTCGGCCTGGTCGAGGATGCGCATCGTGTCGCCGTCGAGCGCGGGAGCCGAGCTCGCGCCGCTGCCGGTGACGGACGGCACTTGTCCGACCAGTGCATCCACTTCGCGCTGAGCGGCCTTGGCGTCGCCGCCGGCCGCCTGGATCAGCCCGGCGGCCATGCCCTGGTCATCGTCGAGCAACGCTTTCAAGAGATGCACCGGCGCAATTCGCTGGTGATTCTCGCGCACCGCGATGGTCTGCGCCGCCTGCAGGAAGCCCCGCGCGCGTTCGGTCAGTTTCTCGAGGTCCATTCAGTTCCCCTTGGCAGGCGGCGATATTGGGTCGGACGCCCGCTACGCAAGGGGAAAGCGGCAGTTAGGGATTCGGTTGCGCGCTCGGCTGCGGCACCGGCACCGGCGCGGGCGCCAGTGGATCAACCGGGGCCGGTGCGACCGGGACAGGGACCGGCTGCGGCGGCGGCGGCTGATAAAATGTCCCATAGTCATCCGGATGAATGATCGGCGGGCAGGTGGTGGAGCCGGCATCGGCTCCCCAGCGCCGGTATTTGGTGGTGTCGATGTGGAAGCGAAGGAAAGCGTAGAAACCGAGACCGACGCCATAATCGGGGCCGCGCCGGGCGTGCACGGCGCACAACGTCCGCATCAAATCCACGCGCGTGGTCGGCCTGAGCGGCACCATGTCGATCGCCGAATAATGCTTGTGGGCGCTTTCGA
>JBDTMX010000072.1:0-17796 GCA_039934055.1 Sphingomicrobium sp.
CAGAAGCCTTCCAAGCTTACGACGAGGGTTCGATTCCCTTCACCCGCTCCAGCATCACCGACCGGATCGGCGAGGATGGAGCGCCGACTTTTTGAATAGGCCCGGGGCTAAGCTGACTGCGTCCACCTTGGTTGACAGCGCAAACCCCGGTGGCCATGTGCCGCGCCTCTGGAGAGGTGGCCGAGTGGTTAAAGGCAGCAGACTGTAAATCTGCCCGCGCAAGCGTACGCTGGTTCGAATCCAGCCCTCTCCACCAGCCTCGCTCGAAGCCCCCGTTCAACGGCGGGCGCGGAGGGTCCCGAACCCCAATAACTTAACTTTGGTTATATTGTGGCGGTCCCCCCCCGTTTTGGCTTAAGTTTCGACTGACTCGGGTGCATATAACGAGTCCGGTCAATGCGTCTGGAAGGAGCTCGGGTGACCAACGCGGCCGCGGGATCGCACGATCCTGCACAGATCGAACTGCTGATGGCGGGCCGCGTTGCGCGGCTGACCGCCGGCCAGCTCGATTGCCTGCGGCTGGTCGACCAGCACTTGTCATCCAAGGAGATCGCCAACGAGCTTAACATCTCACCGCACACCGTCGACCAGCGCGTCCGCGGCGCGCTGCACATCCTCGGTGTCGACCGCCGGTCGCAGGCCGCTCGCCTCGTCTCGCTGCACGGCGACCCATATCAGCGATTGATACATCAACCACCGTATGTTGAGCCGGACCCCGCGACCGTCCACCCCGACCGGACGGTCAGTATTCAGATTCGGCACGCTGACCGTGCAGGGGGGACTGGGACCGCGGGTTTCATAACCGAGCAGAGGCCCGCGTCATTCCGGCCCTCCCTGCAGATGCCGTTCGCAACGAGGAGCAACCCCCGGAATGAGATGAGTGTCGGCCAGCGGTTGCTGTGGATCGTCCTGATCGCGACGGGGGCAGCATTTTCGGCGGGCATGTACCTCGCCGGGCTCGAAAGTCTCTCAAGACTCCTCAACCGCTAGTCCCAACGCATCCCACTCCGCAAGCAACCCCGCGCATCACGTGCGTCGGGGAAGGAGCAGTCATGCGCAAACAAATGATCGAGAACGCCGCCTACGAGGTCGCCACCCAGATCCGCACCGTCGAAGACGGCATCGACGCGGTCCTCGCCGAGACCGCCGAACTCCAGGCGCGAGTGATGCGCGTCAACTCCGTCGCGCAGGTCGGCGTCGGCACCATCCACCAGACCCTCGAGCAGCTCGCCGCGGCCATCAACGGACTGGTCGAGACGCGCGGTGCGATCGTCGCCTGCCATGCGGCGCTGGTCGATGCCAAGGGCAAGGTGCCGGGCCTGCGCACCGTCTCCTTCGGCGACGGCGACGCGTGCCCGAAGATCGCGCACACCGATCTTCGTATTGTCGCCTAACGAGCAGTTGACCGGACCAGCTACGGCTGGTTCGGTCGGCCCCTATGAACCCGATTCTATACTGGTCCCTGCTGACGCTGACCTGCGGTTACGCCTTTTACAGAGGCGGCCGGTATGAACGCGCTGTAGCCGTGGCATGCATCATCGGGACCATTGCAACGGTTGCCGTCAATTCTCCGCTCAACCGGCTTTATGTGCACGTTGAAGGCGGCGCGCTGTTAGTCGACCTGGGCGTCCTGGCCGCCTTTACCGCCGTGGCTTTGCAATCCGATCGCTTCTGGCCGCTGTGGGTCGCGGGCCTGCAGCTGACGACGAGCGTCGCCCATTTCCTCAAGGCGATCGATCCAAATCTGATCCCCCAGGCGTACGGGCTTGCGGTGCGCTTCTGGAGTTATCCGATCCTGCTGATCTTGGTGATTGGGACCTGGCGAGCGAGTCGCAGGGCTCCCGCGACCGCGCCACGATAACTCGGCGGAAATCGGATACGCACCCACCATCGTTTCTCCCGCTTGCCTGTCCCGCGCTCCCGCCGCATGAGCGCGTCCCATGGCCCGCCACAAACGCTCGCATCCGCACGGTTCACCCAACCGTCCGCGCATGTGGGGCAAGCACGCGGTGGCCGCGGCGCTCGATAATCCCGACCGCAAGGTGCTGCGCGCCTGGGCCACCCAGGACGCGGCGGCGGCGATGCAATTCCCGAAAGACGTGCCGGTCACCCTCGCCGACGTCGCCGACCTCGGCCGGCTGGTGCCGCACGACGCGCCGCACCAGGGCGTGGTGATTGAAACCGAACCGCTCGAGGACGTGTGGCTCGGAGATGTCATCGCCGACGCTCGGGAACGCGCGCTGTTGCTGGTACTCGACCAGGTCACCGATCCGCACAATGTCGGCGCGATCCTGCGCTCGGCGGCGGCGTTCGGGGCGGTCGGTATCGTCACCCAGGACCGCCATTCGCCGCCCGAAAGCGGAGCGTTGGCCAAGGCCGCGTCGGGCGCGCTCGAGCGGGTCCCGTGGGCGCGGGTGGTCAACCTTGCCCGCGCGCTCGACGAGATCGGCGAGGCCGGATTCTGGCGGGTCGGGCTGGCCGGCGAAGCGGACATGGAGCTCAAGGACGCGCTCGGCCCGCCCCGCATCGCCCTGGTGCTCGGTGCCGAGGGGCCGGGGCTGAGGTCCAACACGCGCGAACATTGCGACGCGCTGGCGCGGCTGCCGATCGGTGGCGAGGTGGAAAGCCTCAACGTATCCAACGCGGCCGCGGTCGCGCTCTACGCGGCGAGCATCGCCTGATGGTCCGCACCGTCGAAACCATGCAGCAGAGTATCGAGGCGCTGGCGGCGGTCGAACCCGCCTTTGCCACCGTCCTCAAGCAGCACGGCGCTCCCGAGCCACGGGTAAGCGAGCCGGGCGCCACCACCTTACTGCGGACGATCGTCGGCCAGCAGGTCAGCGTCGCCGCGGCCCGCTCGATGTGGAGCAAGCTCGAAGCCGCCTATGGCTCGCCCCCAGACCTCAAGCGCATCCTCACGGCGACCGACGAGGAGCTGCGGGCCGCCGGAATCTCGCGCCAGAAGGCGGGTTATTCCCGCAGTCTCGCTGAGCTGGTCCTGTCGGGCGAGCTCGATCTCGCCAACCTGCCGGCGGACGATGACGAAGCGATTGCGATGCTCACCAAGATCAAGGGCATCGGGCGCTGGTCGGCGGAAATCTATTTGTTGTTCGCGGAAGGGCGGCGCGACGTCTGGCCGGCCGGCGACCTCGCCGTGCAGATCGCGATCGGGCGCTTGCTCGGCCTCAAGGAGCGCCCGACCGAGAAGCATCTGCGCGAGCTTGGCGAAGCCTGGCGCCCGCACCGCGGCGCGGCCGCCGTGCTCGCCTGGCACAGCTACAATGCGGTCGGCACGGTTTTGTAGCTAGTCGACGTAGCCGCCTGGGACGCCGTCGAGGTCGGCGGTGCGGTCGAAGACGCGGCCGGAATCCATGCGACCTTTGCGTTGCTTCTGCTGATCCTTAGGTTCGACCAGGGTGTCATGACGAGTTGACCTCGCGACGCATCCGAACGCAAAACTCGCACTTGTGATCGGAACCCTAAGATGAACCCTTTCAGCAACTGGAGGATGTCGCGCCGGCGGCTCCTGCAAATCGGCTCACTGGCGACGGCGGGGAGCTTCGCAGCGGGCGCTGTCGCATGGGGAGACGAGCCGCGCGCGACCGAAGCGCTGGCTGAATTCGGCTATGGCGCCGTGTCGATGGCCAGCGACGCGCAAGAGGCGCAGTTGCGCAATACCCAATCGGTGTTGATGTCGCTCAGCGACGACAGCCTGCTGATGCCGTTCCGGCAGATGGCGGGCCTGCCGGCGCCCGGCGTCGAATTGGGCGGCTGGTACGCCTATCGCCCCGATTACGACTATCGGAAGAACTTCGACGAAGGCTTCGCGCCCGGCTGCCACTTCGGCCAGTGGGTGTCGGCCCTGGCACGGGGCTATGCGATCACCGGCGACACGGCGGTGCGCGACAAGGTGCTGCGGCTCAATCGGCTCTACGCCCAGACCATCTCCGGCGAGTTCTACCGCAAGAGCCGTTTTCCCGCCTACGTCTACGACAAGCTGACCATCGGGCTGCTGGATTCCCACAGCTGGGCGAACGATCCGCAAGCGCTCGCCATCCTCGAGCGGACGACCGATACCGCCCTGCCGCATCTTCCCGGCCGGGCGGTTGAACACGACCAGCGCTGGCGGATGGACAAGGATCCTGACGACGCGTCCTGGACCTGGGACGAATCCTATACCCTGCCCGAGAACATGTTCCTTGCCGCGGAGCGCGGGGCCGGCCCGCGCTATTTCGATCTCGGGCGTCGCTATCTGGATGACGAGCCCTGGTTTGATCCGCTGTCGCGGGGCGAGCATGTGCTCAAAGACCGTCACGCCTACAGTTACGTGAACTCGCTGAGCTCGGCGATGATGGCCTATTTCGCGGCGGGCAGTGAAAAGCATCTGCGCGCGGCGCGGAACGGCTTCACCATGCTGCAGGCGCAGAGCTACGCCACCGGCGGCTGGGGTCCCGATGAGTTGCTCCGCGGACCGGGCGGCGATGCCTTGTACGACAGCCTGCGCAACACCCACGCCCACTTCGAGACTCCGTGCGGCTCCTACGCCCACTTCAAGCTCACTCGCTACCTGCTGCGCGCCACCGGCGATTCCCGCTACGGGGACAGCATGGAGCGGGTGATGTACAACACCGTTCTGGGCGCCCTGCCGCTGCAGGCCGACGGCCGCCACTTCTATTACTCCGATTACAATTTCGACGCCCGGCGGGTCTACAAGGAGGCGCGTTGGGCGTGCTGCTCCGGCAGCTTGCCGCAGGTCGCGGCCGACTATCGGATCAATCTGTACCTGCGCGGGCCGCGGTCGGTTTACGTCAACCTGTATGTCCCTTCGACCCTGCGCTGGGAAGAAGGCGGCACGCAGCTGACGCTGACCCAGACCGGCAATTATCCCTACGACGGCAGGGTCGTCTTCTCCCTCGCCGCGTCGAAACCCGCGGACACGACGTTGCATTTCCGCATTCCCGCCTGGGCGCCCGGGGCGCAGATCCGGGTCAACGGCGAGGCGCAGCCGGCCCCTGTGCCCGGACGATTCGCGGCGGTGCGGCGCCTGTGGCGAAGCGGCGACGTGGTCGAGCTGCTTTTGCCGCTGCCGATGCGGCTGGAGCCGATCGATCCGCGCCATCCCGGCACGGTTGCGCTGGCGCGCGGTCCGTTGGTGCTGATGGCGGTCAAGCCCGACATAGACGCGCCCGTACCGGCCCTGAGCCGTTCCGCGCTGCTTAGCGCCGGGCGCGCAGGCGCCGCGGAATGGCGGGCCGACTCCGCCACAGGCCCGGTTGTCCTGACGCCCTTCACCGCGCTGGGGACGCGACCTTACACGGCCTACCTCGACTTGGTGTAGGCTACGATCCTCCACCGAGCTGACGTCCTCCGTTTGCGCGCAAACGGGCGTTCGGGGCCGATTTCCGGTCGATACAAAACTGTTGGCAGATCGTGTGACCAACGTAGCCAGCGGCCGTCGCGAACGCGAGGCCCTCGCGGTCGGGAATGCCGGTATCGGGCTTGACGCCCTCGGTGATAATCCCACCATCCCACGGGCTTTGCCTGAGGATCTTCAGCGCCTGGGCGCGGCCGGCCTTCAGCCGCAGATGGTCCGCCACTGCCCATGAGGTGGTGAACGGCAGGCGATAGCTACCCGGCAGGCCGTAGGGCTGGTCGGCGTAGCTGTAAGCGTGGTGCGCCGAATGCAGCCATGCATATGTGCGGCGAAAGAGCGGGCTATCCTCCTTGATGAAGCCAAGATCGGGCAGTTTCATCAGCGAGCCCGGCGGAACGTCGATGAAATCGCCACTGACCGCGTCCACGTTGGCAGCGAAGATCGGTCCACCCGCGCCCTCGGCACCGTCGAGCACGCCATAATGGTGGATCGCGGTCGCGAGCTTCGCTGCCTCGGACATCAGGGAAGCCGCCTCGCGCGGCTTGTGCTCGCGTGCCGCGATCGCCGCCAAATCGCTGAGGGCCTTCCACGTCAGGACGTTGTCGTAGATCGAGAAGGGTTTGCGGAGATATTCGTCCTGCGCGTCCTGAAAAGTCGCGTAGAGGCCCGTCGCCGGATCGCGCTGCGCACGCAACCGCTCGAGCAGAGTGGCGATGACGGCGCGATGCCGCATGACCATGTCCATGTCATGAGTTTGGTCGAGATAGGAAGCGAGCGCGGTGATCGGCGCCACCAACTCGTCGAGCTCGAAACCATCTTCGAGCACGACGCCGTCGATGAACCGGCTGTGGATGCCGCTATTGCGTGCCTGCGTGCCGAGCGCATAATCCAGCGCCTCGCGCGCTCGAGCCGGGTCGCTGTCGAGAAGGCCCGGAAAGCTCCACAGGAGGGCATCCCGATCCCAGTAAGCGGCCGAAACATAGTAGCGGTTGCTGCGCGAGGTCATGCCGACGAACTGTTCGGTGTCGATCGTCCGTCCCCACGCGTAATATGTCGTAAACAGCAGATTGCGGTTCATGATCCGGTCGAGTTCGGGATCGCCAGTGGTGCGGGTACGGCGGTGCGCGTCGTCCGCAGCCTGGTCGATCACCCCGTCCAGGCCGTAGCGATCGATCCTTTTGTTGAGCACGCGCATCGCATAAGCGGCGCTGTATTCGTCCACTCCCACACCGATCACGAAATGCACGTCGAGCGTCTGGCCCGGCGCCAGTTCCGCTTCGTGCCGGGCCGTAAGACCGGGATTGTCGGTGCCGCTGTGGAGCACGCCCTGTGAGCCGACATAGGCGAAGCCCCACGCCATTTGCGTGTCGTCGGTGTTATATTTGAATATCTCCATGTCCGTGTCGATCGGGGTCGGCGACATGGCGCGAGTGCCGCTCAGCAGTTCCGGCGAATAGGTGACCCGGTTGGTCCGGCCCCAGTCCAATTCCATTCCCGGCGCGACCCGGACAGGGGCGGCGCGCAGATTAGTGAGCTGAAATCGCACGATCGCGGCGCGGCCGATCGGCGGGGCGACATAGGTCAGCCGGACGCGCACGCCGTCGGCTTCCATTGTCCCCGTGGGAATCCAATAATCGCGCAGCGACCATTGCAGGTGCATGAGCGGCCGGCGTGCGCCTGCGATCTCGACGAACGGCGCCATCAGCGGCCGGTCGGCCACGCCAGCCACTTCGAGCAGGCCGCGATAGCGCATCGAAATGACGTTGAAATTTTGCAGTGCGCCGTCACTGGCGCGGATGGAGGGAAGCGCAATCCAGTCGTTGCCGGTGGGGATCACGTCATCGGCGGTGAGCGCAAGATTGACCGTTCGCGCGCTCTCGGGAGTCGCAGGCACGGGCGCGGTTGCGGAGAGCGCCGCGGCGGCCACGTGCTGTTCGACGGCAGTGCCTGTGTTGCCGGTCGCCTGCACGGCGGAACCTGCCGGCAGTAGCGCAATGCTTGTTGCCGCGATGAAGAATGCGCGCTTGGCCAATCCAACTCGTTTCATGCGGTGCATGATGACTGAATGGCGATTACCGTCAATGTCCGCTCTCCAGCCAAAGCGGACATTTAAAAAGCAGCTATCGACGCACGCCGACGATGTGCTGGCGGGCGCCGAGGCCGCGAAAGATCCGCGGTCCGAGGTCGAGGCGCAGCGGCGCCATCTTCTCGGCCTGGGTGTCGCGGCCGACGAGGTAGCTGGCGGAAGTCTGGCCATCCCCGCCGGTCCAGCGGTAGAGCGCGTTGAAGCCGATCAGCGGCACGAACAACTGCCTCCCCGCAACTTCGAACTGGCGCATCTGGGCGCGGCT
Source organism: Sphingomicrobium sp. (assembly GCA_039934055.1). Taxonomy (GTDB): domain Bacteria; phylum Pseudomonadota; class Alphaproteobacteria; order Sphingomonadales; family Sphingomonadaceae; genus Sphingomicrobium. Next base: position 7,726 of record JBDTMX010000072.1, read on the forward strand.
CAGGCTGACCTCGCTCTTCAGCTGGATGCGCTTCAATGGTGGGATCGAAGAAATCCGGTTCCCCTTGGCGATCGGATGGGCGAAGAAGGCGCCGATCTCCTCGTCCTGGTTCGAGCCGGCATTGAACATGCTCGCCTCGACCAGCACGTCGCGCGCCGGAGCGCTGCCGGAGTTGAATACGGCGACGGCGAACTGGATGGTCGCCTTGTCCGTGCCGATGACGCAGCGCCCGGGCGTGAATTCGATCTCCAGCCACGGCCGCAGCCTCGTCGCAACGATTCCAGCGGCAGCAGGCGGCGGCGGCGGAGCCGGGCGCGGCGGCGGCGTGCGCTGCAGCGGTAGCGGCGCGGCGGCAATCAACTCCGAAACCCCGCCGCTGGTCGCATACCTCGGCTGGGAGCGCTGGCGCCACACATAGTAACCCGCACTGCCGCCGAGCAGCAGCAAGGCGAGCAGCCACGGGATATAGGAGCCGCGCGGTTCCTCGGAGAGGTCCGCTGCGGGCGTTGGCGTGAGCGCAGGTTCAAAGCCCTGCCCGGGTGCGATTGCCGGCGCCGGCGTCGGCGCGGCCGACAGTGCATCGGCCGGCGGCAGCGACGTCGTAACTGACGGACCGCGAGCGGGCCGCTCCGCTGCCGGCCGGCTGGCGGGCCGCTCGCGCGCGGGCACAGCGAGGGCGTGGGGCGACACAGCGGTCGGAGTCGTCCCCGAACGCGGCAGCGGAGTAGTGCGGTCGGGCGTCGATGGCGCGGGGCGGGTGACGGTCCCGTTGAGACTGAAATTCTGCAGCTCGCGCGGGCCAATGGTGTCGGCTTCCGGCGGCGTCGTGGCAGCCGTGTTGGTGGCCGGCGCGGTGCTTTGTGCAAGCACCGGCACGGGGCCGAGCGCCAGCGCCGCCGCCCATGCCGCAATGCCGAAGCGCAGTCCTGCCCTCATCTTATCCCGCTCATTGCTGTGAGTCGCTCAGCCTCCCGGCGCGCGCCCGTGCCTCATGGCGCGCAATCCGCGGCTCTTCAAGCACAGCGTGGATTAACGGGCGTCGACCAGCACCAGTTCGGCGTCGTCCTCGGCCTCGATGGTCAGCCGCTCTTCGCCGGTGATGGCAATGCCGTCGCGCGGCTGTGCCTCAACGCCGTTGACCCGCACCCGGCCGCTCGGCACCAGATAGAGGTGCCGCTCGGGCGAGGCATCGAACGCGACCGAGTCGCCGGCCTTGACCGTCGCCCCGAGGATGTGGGCGTCGGCATGAATGGTCAGGGCGCCGCCCTGCCCGTCCCCGCTGGCGAGCAGCTGGAAATTGCCGTCCCGCGCGTCCTTCGGGAAAGGCTTCGCGCCCCACCCCGGCGATGCTCCCGGCCGGTCGGTCTCGATCCAGATCTGGAACAGGGTGGTCGCCTCGTCCTCGAGGTTGAACTCGGCGTGGGTGACGCCGGTCCCGGCGCTCATCACCTGGACGTCGCCGGCGCCGGTGCGGCCCTTGTTGCCGAGCGAATCCTGGTGGGTGATCGCGCCGGTGCGGACGTAGGTGACGATTTCCATGTCGCGGTGGGGGTGCGGCGGGAAGCCGGACTTGGCGGCGATCTTGTCGTCGTTCCAGACGCGGATTTTGCCCCAGCCCATGCGCTTGGAGTCATAATAATCGGCGAAGGAGAAATGGTGGCGGGCGTCGAGCCAGCCGTGGTCGGCGTGGCCGAGCGAAGCGAATGGGCGGATGTCGATCATGGAGCTGAAATGGCGCGGCGCGGCCGGGCGTCAAGTATCAGCGATGTTACCGCCGCGGCGCCAGAACCAATGGGGCGCCCAAGTGATTGATAATAAGCGAGGCGGCGCCTACCGCCGGTTGGTGCTCCTCGTTAAACTCTGGTAAATCGCCCAGTAACAGCGCGGGGGCGGCTGATGCCGAAGCTTGCCCGAGTACAGGAGTGGGACCGAGGCCGCGGCTCGGGACCCGACTCGCGCCCTGCCAGGGCGCACTCGCTCAAATATTACGCGTTCCTCAGCTATAGCCACGCCGACGAGGCGACGGCCGACTGGCTGCACGAAGCGCTTGAGCGGTTCCGGACACCATCGGCGCTGGCCGGGCGGCTGACCGACAACGGCGTCATTCCGCGCCGGCTGACGCCCGTTTTTCGCGACCGCCACGAGCTGCCGGCGTCCGCCGATCTCGCCGACGGCATCCGCGATGCGCTCGATGGGTCGCGCTTCCTGATCGTGCTGTGCTCGCCAACCGCGGCGGCGTCGCACTGGGTCAACGCCGAGATCGACATGTTCAAGCGGCATCGGCCAGACGGCTGCGTGCTGGTCGCGATCCTCGATGGCAAGCCGTTCGCTAGCGAGATCCCGGGCCGTGAGGCCGAGGAGTGCTTTCCGCCGGCGCTGCGCCACCGGTACGACCGTCGCGGGCGTCCGACCGCGCGCCGCGCCGAACCTCTGGCGGCAGACCTTCGCGACGATCACGACGGCCGGCGCCTCGGCCTCCTCAAGCTCGTCGCCGGGATGCTCGGCGTCGGGCTCGACGAGATCGTCCAGCGCGAGACGCTGCGACGCCAGCGGCGGCTGGCGATAGTCGCCGCGGCCTCGCTGGCGGGAATGGCGTTGACCAGCACGTTGTCGGTCTTCGCGCTCCAGTCGCGTAACGAAGCCCGCGACCAGCGCAAGGAGGCCGAGAGCCTGGTCGGCTTCATGCTCGGCGACCTGCGTTCGAAACTCGAGCCGCTGGGCCGTCTCGACGTGCTAGATTCGGTCGGGCAGCGGGCGCTGGCCTATTACCAAAGTCAGGACAAGGGCAGCCTGTCCGACGACAGCCTCGCGCAGCGTTCCAAGGCGCTGACTCTGATGGGCGAGATCGCCAACACCCGTGGCAATCTCGACACTGCGCTGCGGCTCTATCGCGAAGCGCTGGCTGGGACCGCCGAGGCCCTGAGGCGCGCGCCAAACAATCCGCAGCGACTGTTCGACCACGCCCAGAACGTCTATTGGGTCGGCTATATCGACTGGCAGCGCGGCCGGCTCGATCGGGCTGAATCCGCATTCCGGGAATATCAGCAGCTCGCGGCACAGATGATTGCCCTAGAGCCCAACCAGCCGAAATGGCGGCTGGAAGCGAAATACGCGGACTCCACTCTTGGCACTGTCCTGGTCGACCAGCGTCGCTTCTCGGATGCTGCTTCGGCCTTCCAGAAGTCCCTTTCGGCCAGCGAGGTGTTGGCTGCGAGCGCGCCCGACAACCGCAACAATCAGGTCGCCCTGCTCGAGGCGCTGGCCTGGTTGTCCGAAGCGCGGGAAAAGGAGGGCCGGCTCGAGGATGCGCTCGCCCAACGCGAACGGCAGATCGCCATTCTCGATCGACTAATCGCCGCTCACGGCGGCGACGCTGAATATCGCCGCAAGGCGATGAGCGCGCACACCGCCATGGGGCGGTTGCTGGCCTCGCGCGGCGACCTGACGGCGGGGCTCAAGGAAGCCCGGCTGGCCAACATGTATGCGGACCAATTGGTCGCTTCCGAGCCGAACAACACCGAGTGGATGGAGTTCGCCGCAGTGTCCAAGCTCGAGTTCGGCGACCTGCTGCTCGCGGCCAAGGTTGTCGAGGCCTCGGCCAGCGCCGTCCGCTCCGGCTGCGACATGGCGGCGCGGCTGATCGCGAAAGACTCCTCGGTGCTGTCATGGCGGGACGGCCTGCGTCGCTCGTGCCTTCGCCGGCGCGCCGAGATCGCGCTCGCACGCGGCGCACCCGAAGAGGCGGTGGCGCTATCCCGCCAAATGCTGAATGTGGCCAAGGCCAATCAAAACGCCAGTCCGATCGACGGGGCCATTGCCGTCGCTTCGGCCGACCAGTTGGTCGGCGATGCGCTGCAAGCTTCGGGAAATTCTCAATCCGCCCGGCAATCCTGGCGGACCGCTGCGGATGAATGGCCCAAGGGTGCTATGCTGACTCCTTACGAGTTGGGTCGCTTCGCCATCCTCATGCAGCGCATCGGCAATCTCGGCGAGGGCGCCCGGATCAAGGACCGTCTCGCCGGAATGGGCTATCGTCATCCCCAGTATCTCAGGTCGATCACGGAAGGAGTATCATGATGCAGCAACAGGTTCAGGCCAACCAGCAGGTAAACACGGTCGGTCATCCGGTCATCGTCGACGTGTTTGCAGACCCCGATCCAGGCCCCAAAGGCGTCATATTCTCCCATGACTGGAGGTTCGATCCCGGCGTTGGGCATGGCAACACGCACATCGTCCTGCCAGCCGGTTCCGGCAGCCATGTCCTGCAGTTCAAGCTCCACGACCGTACCGACCTGAAGCTCGAATTCGCCGGCTGCAAGTCGGACGATGCCAGCCAGGCGATGTGGGTGGGCGACGGCAGCTACCCGACCGGGCCAGGAAACGGCGGGCAAATCGATCTCGCCAATGGCCATTGCAGCAAGAATCTGCTGCGGGTGGAGGACGCTAACAGCGGAGACGCGTGCACGCTGATCTACCAGTTATGGTTCGACGGCAAGAACGGCCAGGTCGATTACGACCCCGAGATTCGCAACGGCGGCGGCGGCACGGTCCGCACCAGCAGCAGCTTTACGACACTTGCTGTCGCCGCGGTCGGAATTGCGTTGGTCGTCCTCGTCCTCCTCCTCAGCATGGGCAAGCCTGGGCAATAAGGCTTGCCTGCCGGCTGGCGGCGAAACCCGGCGAGACCCGCCGGGCTTTGTCCCCAGGCACGTGAGGGCGCTGTACTGGGCCGTACCCGGCTAGGTGGCCTGGACCGCGTCCGGATGAACCACCATGATCGCCTCGTGGAAGGCCAGGGCTTGCCCCCCGAAGCCTCCGAAATCGGCAGCACCCCAGGCTGCGGCCGCTGCCGAAGCATGGCTCGAGAGAGCATCGAGCGCCGGATTGGCGGCGCTGCCGTCATGGCCTGACAGCGCGTTCAGCAGCGCATCGAGATCGTGGCCGTCACCGCCGCCGTGCAGCGCGTCGGCCAGGACCTTGCTCACGACTTCGTTCGATTGGTGAGCGTCGGAACCAGGCGCGTTCGACAGATCCAGTGCTTGCGCTTGCTGAACCGAAGGCATCATCACTCCGGCTGCCGTCATTGGCGATTGCTCGGGTTGAGCGGGCGCTTCGGTGGCGGCCAGCAACTGCGCCGGTCCGGAGTGGGCCGCATCGTCGCTGCCGGTCAGCTGGTGTTGATCGCTAGCAGGCGCCGGCTCCTTGCTCTCGCCATGGCTGGCGAATCTCGCTGCCTCCTGCGCGTCGGCCGCAGTCTGCAGCATGTCGACGATTCTCGCGCTGAGGCTGGTCTCGCCGTGCGCCGCGACCGGATTGGCGACGCTGTTCTGGGCGGCCCCCGGATCGAGGTTGGTCGGCACGCCATGGTCGACGAAATGCGTCTCCGCGGCAGCCGGCGCCGCGGCGAGCCCGGCGGCGGCAATCGCACCGAGGAGCACCGTATTGCTGTTGGCGGCCTCGACCGCGCGCTGCTGCTCGGTGGCAATCGCGCCGGTCTTGAACACCGCGTCGGCGAGCACGCCGGTCGAGCCGTCGGTCCGCGTGAAGCTGCCGGTGCCGACCACGCTGACGTCGCCGCCGGCCGCGGCATAGCTGACGCCGTCGGAGCTCAGCGAGATGCTGGCGATGCCTTGAGCGGTCAGCGACACGAGCTCGCCCGCATCAACCTTGCCGTTGCTGTTGGCGTCCTGCCATACGGCGAAATCACCGAAGTTGGCGTCGGCGGCGGACAATTGGCCATCGCCATTGCTGTCGTAGGCGGCAAGCCCCTGGAGGTCGCTGCCGCTGGTCGCGAACACGATCTCGTCGGCGGTCACCTGGCCGTCATGGTTGGCGTCGCGCACCAGGATTCCGTCCTGCGGCCCGACCCACGCGGTCGCCACGAGGCCGCCGCCATAGTCGAAGGTGGCGCCGGCGCCGGTGCTGATGAAGCTGACCAAGCCGTCGCCGTTGAGGTCGATGCCGATCGGAGGTGCGACGGGGGTCAAGTCGACCGTGGTCACCACGCCCCCGGACAGATATTCTACCGTATAATGCCCAGCCGCGGGGTCCACGTGGCCCAAGGTCACCCAATTGTTGCCACCGCCATCCGAATCGATCTGCACCAGGCCGGTGGTCGTAACCCGGAGGTAACCGTCGGCAATGACGTCGGTGCCGCCGGCGACGCTGAGGGCCTGAGACAGGTCGACGAGCCCGGATCCGTAGTCAGTCCCCGCGCCGGCAGTGTTGGTCAGCAGCGAGCCGCCTTGGCCGTCGGATGCGAGGCTGAAATCGCCGAGCTGGTAGGAGCCGACCAGCGCCAGCTGGATCGAGTTCACCCCGTCGGTGACGGTCAACAAGCCGCCGCCAGCGCCGTCGTCGGCGTAAGTCATCGTCGTACTGGCACCGAAAGCGATGTCGCGCAGATCAATGCGGTCGTCCGCGTTCAGGCCTGAGATCTTGCCGGTAAAATCGATTGCATCATCGAGCACAAGAAACCCGGCGGCGCCGGAGCCGACCACTACGTTGTTGGAATCTGCGCCGCCGATTTCGACCGTTGCGGTGCCGCTGATTTGCACCTCGCCGCTGCCGCTGACGTCGCCGCCAATGAAAATGTTGCCACCCGCGGCCCAGATCAGCCCACTGTTGACGATCGAGCCGACGATCTCGAGCCCGCCGGCGCCGGTCGCTTCGATCGTGCCGCTGTTGACGACGCTGTTGGCCCCGGTGTCGATGACCAGCGCATTGAAGCCGTCGGCGATGATCGTGCCGCCGTTGGTCAGCGTGAGCGAACCGCCACCCAGCTGCCCCGCGCCAGAGATGACATTGTCGACATTGTTGAAGGTTACGCTCGGCAGGCTGCCCGAAATTACATTGTACGCGCTGTCGGACAAAGTGAGATGTCCACCGCCCTGCAGCGTGATGCCGTTCTGGATCAGCTCGAGCACGGTCGTTGCGGCCGCCGCGTTGAGGCTGATCGTGCCGCTGTTGTCGATCGTCCCGCTCAGCGGCAGCAGCGCACCGTCACCGATGGTGATCGTGCCAGCGTTGCTCATCGTTGGGGTGACGTCGAACTGGAAGTTCGCCGCGGTCAGGGTCGCTGCCGAGACGCCAACGAGCGTAATCGTCTGGCCGTCCGCGAGGGTGATGACTGCATTGCCCGAGGCATCGTCCGCCACGGCCGCCTGCAGCGCGGCGAAGTTTGCGAAGCCGTAGCCGATCAGGTCGATCGTATCCGCCGCGGTGTCGAAGTTATGGACCACATCAGCGCCGATCGGCTGCGAGAAGACGAACGTGTCGGCGCCGCTGCTGCCGGTCAGGGTGTCGTCGCCCGACCAGGCGAAGATCGGGTTGCCGGGAGCAAAGACCTCGACGTTGTCAGAGACGACCATGCTGCCTGTGGTCCCATCCGCGTTGGTCCATGTTACCGAGACGTTGAGCACTTCCGCTCCCGCATAACCGGCAGGCGTGGTGACGGTCAGCGAGGTGATGTCCGTCGACTGAATTGTCCAGCTGCCGTCCGGGTTTTGCGTGCCGCCATTGAGGGTCCAACCCGCCGGCATGTTGCCGATGGTGACGTTTACCAGCGTCCCCACGTCAGCGTGCACATCGAGGGCGAGGTTGATCGGCGAGCCAGCAACGCCCGCTGGTAACGGGTTAGACGTATCGCCACCGCCCAGATTACCAGCAAGATCGGTATAGCTATTGACAACGACCGATACCTTGACTGACCCGTTTGACGTACGTGTGACCGTCGCGGTGTAAGTATCGCCGTCAACCTGCGTGAAGTTGCTGATCGATCCGTTTGTTACCGAGACATCGGCAACGGTAAATCCAGTCACAGTCTCGCTAAACTGGAATGTTACGGTAGCAGTCGAGCCCGTAGAATTCCCCAGCGATGTGCCTGTCACAGCTACAGTTGGGGCGGTGTTGTCAACCACGAAATTCGCGTTATCCAACACTGCGCCGGCCGTGAGAACCGCACTATTATTGCTCGCGTCGCGAATGGTGCCGCCATTGAGAGTCAATGCATTGGCGTTGATCGAAATGCCGTTCGTGTCAGTCTGGGTGGCGAGAATCGTATAGGTGAACAACAAAGTGTTCGTGCCACTTCCGGACGCATAATTGGCCTGAACAAGAGTTCCGCCGATGTTGAGCTGGAGGCGCGGCGTGCCTGTCACGATCACCGCCTCGCTCATCGTCACCGTCGCGGTGACTACATCGCCGGCGTTGAGCCGGTTATTCTGAATGCCTGTGGCGCTGGTGATCACTTCGCTGACAACAGTGGGCGGAGTCGTGTCGATCGCCGCTGTGACATTGATCGTCGCATTCGCCGTGCCCGTATCCGCACCACCGTTCGCTGTCCCGTCACCGTCAACCAGCGTGTAGCTCAGCGTCTTGCTCGTCGTTCCGCTAGTCGCGTTCGAATAGAGGATGTGCTCCTCCAGCGCCTGGGCGGCGGCCTGCGTGGCGTTGGTGTTGAAAGTGATCACCAGGTTGCTGCCACTCATGCCGCCGGCGAAGGTACCGATGACGACGCCGCCAAAGGTGACGTTGCTGCCGCTGATGCCGATCTGGCCGGCGCCAACACCCTGGTTCTGGATGGTGAGCTGGTCCGAAACGGCACCGCCCGCCGTGAACGCCACCGTCAGTGTGCCGCCGCCGAAATTGGTCGAGTCAACATCGGTGATTGTCCCCGCCGGCGCGATCGCCGTCGCGGCAGCGCCCGCCGTATAGGCGAGCGTTACGTCAGTCCCCGTGGCACCGCCGTTAAGGTCGATCACCGGCCCATCATTGGTGCCGGCGATGTTGACGGTCACGGACGTAGTCGTGCCGTCGGCCGAAGTGACAGTGAACGTATCGGTATAGGTCGTTCCGGCGACAAACTCATTGTGAGCCGAGCTCGCATTGTAGGTCCATGCTCCGGCGGCGTTGATTGCGAACGTGCCGTAGCTGCCGATCGTGCCGGCCTGGGCGACGAACGTCGCCGGGCTGTCGACGTCGCTGATGGTCAGCGTCCCCGATGTACTGATGGCGGCTGGCGTATTGGCCTCAGTCAGGTTGCGCACATCCGCCGACAGGATCGCCGCATCGTTGGCGCCGTTGATGGTGACGGTGACCAGCTGCGGGGTGCCGTCGACCGTCGTCACAGTGAATGTGTCGGTCAGCGTGCCGCCGACGTTCAAAGCGTTGACCGTTGGGTTGGCGTTGTTGACGGTGTAGGTCCAGGTGCCGCCCGCGGTCATGGTGTAGGTGCCATAGCCGTTGGCGCTCGCCGCGGGTGCTGCGACCGCGGTGAACGTATTGGCGGGATTGTCGACGTCGGTATCGGTCAGCAAGCCCGAAACGCTCGGAGTGCCGCCCGCGTTCGAAGACCCGGCCTCGATGACCGAGCCGCTCGCCGTGCCGCTGATCACCGCCGCGTCGTTGGCGCCGTTGATGGTGACGGTGACCAGCTGGCTAGTGCCGTCGACCGTGGTCACGGTAAAGGTGTCGGTCAGCGTGCCGCCGACGTTCAAAGCGTTGACCGTCGGATTGGCGTTGTCGAGCGTGTAGACCCAGGTCCCGCCCGCGCTCATCGTGTAGGTGCCGTAGGTCGCGCTGCCCGACGAGGCCGTGAATGTGTTGGCCGGATTGTCGACGTCGCTGTCGGTCAGCAGGCCGGTCGCGCTCGGCGTGCCGCCGCCATTGGCCGAGCCGGCCTCGATCACCGAGCCGCTCGCCGCGCCGCTGATCACCGCGGCGTCGTTGGTGCCGGTGATGTTGATGGTAACGCTGGTCAGGGTGCCGTCGGCCGAGGCGACGCTGAACGTGTCGGTGTAGAGGGTGCCGTCGACGAACTCGTTGTGGGCCGAGCTGGCGGTGTAGGTCCAGTTGCCGTCGGCATCGATCGCGAACGTGCCGTAGGTGCCGGCGGTGGCGGCCTGGGGAACGAACGTCTCGGGGCTGTCGACGTCGCTGATGGTCAGCGTGCCCGAGGTCGAAATGTCGGCCGCGAGGTTGCCTTCGGTGAGGTCGGCAACGTCGGCCGAGAGGGTCGCGGCGTCGTTGGTGCCGGTGATGTTGATGGTAACGCTGGTCAGGGTGCCGTCG
>JBDTMX010000073.1:0-10112 GCA_039934055.1 Sphingomicrobium sp.
CGCAACGCGCGAGGTCGAGGCCGAAGCCCAATTCGGCGAGCAGCAGCAGCTCGTAACGGACCAGCGCCGCGCCCCAGCCGCTGGCCGACGGCGCCGCCTCGATCGCGGCGAGCAGCGCGTCGAGCGCCGAATAGAGCCGCGGATAGGAATGCCCTTCGGGTAGCGCAGTGGCGGTCAGCGCCGTCGCCCACTCGATCGCCGCGGCGGGTAGCGGCTCGGCCATCAGCGGCGCGCGGCTGTGGGTCAGCTCGACCGTCGCTTGCGGCAGCTGGCTGTCGGTGCGGGCGCTGAGTACCGCCGACACCAGATTGCCGGCGATCAGCACCGGGCGCATGCGCCGGCCGCGGGCGCCGCGGACATAGCCGGCCTGCAAGCCGTGCTCCTCTGTCATCAGCCGTACCACCGCGCCATGCTCGCCGTGAGCACGCAGGGATAGGACGATTGCGGGAGCCTCGATCCTCATCCGCGCGGGTGGAAATAGTCGTAGAGCTGGCGCGCCATGGCCTTGCTGATGCCCGGTGCGCGCTCAAGATCGTCGAGCGCCGCGCCTTTGACCGCCCGCGCCGTGCCGAAGTGCATCAGCAGCGCGCGCTTGCGGTTGGGCCCGATGCCCGGCACCTCGTCGAGAGTCGAGGTGGTCAGGCTTTTCGCCCGCTTCGCCCGGTGCGTGCCAATGGCGAAGCGGTGCGCCTCGTCGCGCAGCCGCTGCAAATAGAACAGCAAGGCCGAATTGGGCGGCAGGGTCAGCTCGCGCCCGCCGGGCAGATGGAAGGTCTCGTGCCCGGCGTTGCGGTCCGGGCCCTTCGATACACCGACCACCGGGATGTCGTGGACCCCGGCGTTCTCAAGGATCTCGCACACCGCAGACAACTGCCCCTTGCCGCCGTCGATCAGCAGCAGGTCGGGCCATTCGCCGCTCGACCGGTCGGGATCTTCCTTCTCGAGGCGCGCAAATCTGCGTTCGAGCACTTCGCGCATCATCGCGAAATCGTCGCCCGGCTGGGTCTCGGCGCGCTTGATATTGAACTTGCGATAGCTGTTCTTGCGGAAGCCCTCGGGCCCGGCGACGATCATCGCGCCGGTCGCGTTGGTGCCCATGATGTGGCTGTTGTCATAGACCTCGATGCGCTTGGGCACGTCGGGCAGCTCGAACGTGTCGGTCAGCTCGCGCAAGACCTTCGCCTGGCTGCTGGTCTCGGCCATCCGCCGCTCGAGCGCCTCCTCGGCATTGCGCCGCGCCTGGTCGATCAGCTTGGCGCGCGGCCCGCGCTTCGGCTGGTCGATCGAGATTTTGCGTCCGGCGCGCGCGCTCAGCGCCTCCTCCATCAGCTCACGGTCGGGTAGCTCGCGGTCGACCAGGATGCGACGCGGCGGCGGCATGTCCTCGTAGAATTGGACGAGAAAGCTCGACAGCACTTCGGCTTCGGGCACGTCGTTGGTGTGCGCTGGAAAGAATGCGCGATGCCCCCAATTTTGCCCGCCGCGGATGAAGAACGCCTGGATGCACGTGCCGCCACCCTTGCCGGCGAGTGCGAAGATGTCGCCGTCGCCCAGGCCTTCGGCATGCACCGTCTGGCTCCCCTGGATGTAGGTCAGCGCGCGCAACCGGTCGCGATAGACGGCGGCAAGTTCGAAATCCTGTGTGTCCGCCGCCTCGGCCATGGCCTTGCCCAGTCGCGCCTGGACGCCGGTCGACTTGCCGGCCAGGAATGCCTTGGCGTCCTCGACCAGCTCGGCATAAGCGGCCTCGTCGATGCGGCCGACGCAAGGCGCCGAGCAGCGGCGGATCTGGTAGAGCAAACAAGGTCGCGATCGGTTGGCAAAAAAGCTGTCGGAACAGCTCCTTAACAGGAACAGCTTCTGAAGCGCATTAAGTGTGCGGGTGACCGAGCCGGCGCTTGCGAACGGCCCGTAATAATGCGCCTTTTTGACTCGCCGGGCGCCGCGATGCTTCTGGATGCGGGGGAACGGGTGATCCTCGCGCAACAGGATGAAGGGGAAGCTCTTGTCGTCGCGCAGCAGCACATTGTAAGGCGGGCGGAAGCGTTTGATCAGCTGCGCCTCAAGCAGCAGCGCCTCGGCTTCGGTCCGTGTCGTGACGATGGTCAGCGAGCGCGTCTGCGACACCATCCGCTGCAACCGCTTGGGCAGGCGCGCGACTTGCGTGTAATTGGTCACCCGCGACTTCAAGCCCTTGGCCTTGCCGACGTAGAGCACGTCGCCGCGGGTGTCCTGCATGCGATAGACGCCCGGCCGCGCCGGCAGCGTCTTCAACACATTGCGGATCGCCGCCACCCCCGCCTCGAGGTCGGGCGCACCCGTGCCTTTTACAGCGTAAGTGGCCTGGTCTTCGTTGAAGCGATCGGCCGCTTGCGGATGATCGGGCCGATCGGCGGGGGTGCGGTCCATGGACGCGATTTAGGGCGCGTGGCCCCAACGCGCTAGGCCGCTGCCTTGGCCTGCTCCTCGTCGGCGAGCATCCAGTCGACAGCGGCGCGGGCGTGGATCGCGGTGGTGTCGTAGACCGGGATGACGTTCGCGCGGACGTCGACCGCGAGCACCAGCTCGGTGCAGGCGAGGACGACCGCCTGGACTTTCTGCTTGGCGAGCTCGGTGATCAGGGTCTTCAGCTTGCGCTGGCTGTCGCGCACCACACGGCCAGCGGCGAGCTCCTCGAAGATGATCCGGTCGACCTCCTTCACCCACCCCGCATTGATCGGCGCGACCTTGATGCCGCGCGCTTCGATCCGGTCGCGGAAGTGGCCCTCGTTCATGGTGAAGCGCGTGCCAAGCAGAGCGACCCGCGTACGCCCGTCGGCGACCAACCGATCGGCGGTCGGCTCGGCGATGTGCAGCATCGGCAGGCGCACCGCGGCGCGGACCTGGTCATAGACCTTATGCGAGGTGTTGGACGCCAGCAGCAGGCCTTCCGCGCCCGACGACCTAAGCTTCTTGGCGGCTTCGATCAGCGCCGCGGCGACGCCGTCCCAGTCGCCGGACAGCTCCATCTCGGCGATCGGTGCGAGGTCGAGGCTTTCGATCCCCAGTCGAGCGCTGTGCAGCGCGCCGAGGCGCTTGGCCACGCCGCGGTTGATGTGCTCGTAATACAGCGCGGTGGAGGACCAGCTGGTGCCCCCGACGATGCCCAGTTTGCGCAATGCCCGCTCCCTTTTCCGGCCGCACCCCAACCGACGACCGGCTGGGGGCTTGAACCCAGATGCAATTGGTGAAGAACCCGGACCTACCCGAGCTGCTTCACAATCTCCTCGACCATCTTCTTGGCGTCGGCGAGGAGCATCATCGTGTTGTCGCGATAGAATAGCTCGTTGTCGACGCCTGCGTAACCCACTCCGCCCATGGATCTTTTGACGAACAAGACGGTCCGCGCCTTTTCCACGTCGAGTACCGGCATGCCGTAGATCGGCGACGATTTGTCGGTCTTGGCGGCGGGGTTGGTGACATCGTTGGCGCCGATCACGAAGGCGACGTCGGTCTGCGCGAATTCGCTGTTGATGTCCTCCAATTCGAACACTTCGTCGTACGGCACGTTGGCCTCGGCCAGCAGCACGTTCATGTGCCCCGGCATGCGGCCGGCGACCGGGTGGATCGCATATTTGATCCGCACGCCTTCCTTCTTGAGCAGGTCGGCCATTTCGCGCAGCGCATGCTGCGCCTGGGCGACCGCCATGCCGTAGCCGGGGACGATGATGACTTGCTCGGCCTGCTTGAGGAGGAACGCCGCGTCCTCGGCCGAGCCGCGCTTGTAGGGGCGGTCGATCGCCGCGGCGTCTCCGGTCGACGCCACCGCCCCGAACCCGCCGGCGATAACCGAAATGAAGCTGCGGTTCATCGCCCGGCACATGATGTAGCTGAGGATCGCGCCCGAGCTTCCGACCAGCGCGCCGGTGATGATCATCGCGCTGTTGTGGAGCGTGAAGCCCATCGCCGCCGCCGCCCACCCCGAATAGCTGTTGAGCATCGAGATCACGACCGGCATGTCGGCCCCGCCGATCGGGATGATCAGCAAAAAGCCGATGGCGAACGCGAGCCCGGCGGCAGTGAAAAACACCCACGGGCTCTGGTCCTGGGTGAAGTAAGCAATCAGGCCGAGAATCGCGGCCAGCATGGCGAGATTGAGAACGTGTCGGCCGGGCAGCAGGATCGGCGCACCCGACATGTTGCCGTTCAATTTGAGGAACGCGATGACCGACCCCGAGAAGGTGATGGCGCCGATCGCGACTCCGAGGCCCATCTCGACCCGGCTGACGGGCAATATCGCGCCAGCCGCGTCGACGATCCCGAACGCTTCTGGATTGAGGAAAGCCGCAGCACCCACCAGCACCGCGGCCATGCCAACAAGGCTGTGGAAAGCCGCGACGAGCTGCGGCATCGCCGTCATCTGGATCTTGCGCGCGGTGACCAAGCCGATTGTGCCGCCAACGGCGATGGCGACGCCGATTTCCCACAACGAAGCGATCTCATGGATTGCCAGCGTGGTGACGATAGCTATCGCCATGCCGACCATGCCGGTATAATTGCCGCGGCGGCTGCTGATCGGGCTCGAGAGGCCCCTCAGCGCCAGGATGAAGCAGACCCCGGCGACCAGATACGCAAGCAGCACCCAGGCAGGCTGCGCCACCGCCTCATGCATCGCGGCGCTCTTTCTTCTTGTACATCGCGAGCATCCGCGCGGTGACCGCGAACCCGCCGAAAATGTTCACCGAGGCCAACCCGACGGCGACCAGGCCCAACCATTTCGAGATCGGGCTCCCTCCCGCCGCGGCCGCGATCAGCGCGCCAACGATGATCACCGAGGAAATGGCGTTGGTCACCGACATCAGCGGCGTGTGCAGCGCCGGAGTCACCGACCACACGACGAAATAGCCGACGAAGCAGGCGAGGACGAAGATCGACAGGATCGAGATGAAGTCCATGGGCCCCTTCCGTGGATGGTCTGCGGGGCTTTGTGGCGGCTCCGGTGAAAGCTGTCGAGGGGTCAGCCGCGGTCAGGCGCGGCAGGGCCATTAACGCAAACTCGGTTTCCTATTTCTTAACCTTTTCTCGGCACCCGTGGACATGCGTACAAGAGAAGGAACAGGCGCTCGGTGCCTTGGGTGAAGAAACAGCGGTCCGAGCCATCGCCATCCAGGCTGCTGCTGTGGGTCGCGATCGCGGGATTGATCTTTGGCCTCATCCGATTCGGTGAGCTGCCTGAAGATATCCTGCGTGCCGGCCGCAACAGCCTCCACTCCCACCATGCCAGCGGTAACGTCGTGATCGTCACCGTCGACGATGCGTCGTTGCGAGAAGTCGGCCGGTGGCCCTGGCCGCGCCGCTATCACGCCCAGCTGACCGACCGGCTGACCAAGGCGGGCGCCAAGCGCATCCTGTTCGACGTCATGTTCGAAAGCGCCAGCGATCCCGTGGACGACCGCCTGTTCGCGGATGCGATCCGCCGTTCGGGCCGGGTGACATTGCCGGTTCGGTCACGGACAGGCTTGATCACAGGCTCGGGCCTGGACTCGGTGCCGCTCGGGATGTTCGCCAAAGAAGCCGAGCTCGGATCGATCAGCGTCAATTACAATTACCAGAACGCGGTGTGGAGCCTGCCGTACGCAGCTGAGATCAACGGCAAGGCCGTCCCATCCTACGCCGCCAAGCTCGCCAATGTGACCGGCCCGGTCGGCAAGGAATTCCCGCTCGACTACTCGCTCAATCCCAACACCATCCCTTCGGTTTCGGCCGCGACCGTGTTCAAAGGGTTGGTTTCAGGCAGACAGGTCGCGGGCAAGGACGTGGTCATCGGGATCTCTTCCGACGCGGTCGGAGACCAGTATTTCATTCCCGGATGGGGCAAGATGGGCGGCGCATACGTCCAGGCGATCGGCGCCGAGACGCTGCGCTCAGGCACGCCGGTCGACCTTGGCTGGCTGCCGGCCTACCTGCTCGCGATGGCCGTCACCGCGTGGGCGGCCTTCCGCGCCAGCCCCGTCCGACAGGCGATCGCACTCGGCGCATCGGCCGGCACGCTGCTGCTCGGCCCGGCCCTGCTCGAAGCCAATCTGATCTTCGTCGACATCACTCCGGGGCTGTTCGTCATCATCTGCGTCGCGGCGGTGCTCACTTGGCGGCGGTTCCGCGTGCGCGGCCTGGTCAACACGCTTTCGGGCTTGCCCAACCTGAATGCGCTGCGCGCCAATCGCAGCGGCCGCAAGCAGGCGCTGATCGTCGCCCGAATCCTCAACTATGCGGAAATCGTCGCCACCTTGCCTTCGAACGGCGAGCGCCAGCTGGTCGAACAGATTGTCGCCCGCCTCTCGGTCGGCTCAACCGAGCGGACCTTCTACCAGGGGGATGGCGGCATCTTCGCCTGGTTCGAGGAGCCGCGGCTGCCGTTCGGCAATCACATCGACGCGCTTTACTCGCTGTTCCGCAATCCGATCCGGGTGGGCCGCCTGGCGGTCGACGCGGCAGTCAGCTTCGGCGTCGAGATCGGCAGCGGCCGCTCGCTCGCCAACCGCCTTGCAAGCGCCTTGGTCGCTGCCGAGGAAGCCGCGCACGACGGCCTCAAGTGGAAATACCATGATCCAGACAGCCTCGAAGATGCGTCCTGGAAGCTGTCGATGCTGAGCCAGCTCGATAGCGCGATCGACAAGGGTGAAGTGTGGGTCGCCTACCAGCCCAAGCTCGACCTCGCATCTCGCCAAATCATTGGCGCCGAGGCGCTGGCGCGCTGGACTCACCCCGAGAAAGGGCCGATCGCCGCGACCGAGTTCGTCGCCGCGGCCGAGCAGCACGACCGAATCGGCAAATTGACCGACTTCGTGCTCGACAAGGCGGTCGCGGCGGCCGCCCAGATCAACCGGCGCGGGCCCGACTTCAACATCGCCGTCAACCTTTCGGCCCGGCTGCTGACCGACCGCAGTTTCACATTGCGCCTAGCCGCTCTGCTTGCGAGGCACGGGGTCGAGCCGCGCCACCTGACGCTCGAGCTGACCGAAACCGCCGCGCTGTCTGGCAGCGGTGAAGCGGTCGACATGTTGCTGAGGCTGCGCGAGCTCGGCATCAACATCTCGATCGATGATTATGGGACGGGCCTGTCGACGCTCGACTATCTCAAGAAGATCCCGGCCGGCGAAATCAAGATCGACCAGAGCTTTATCAAGTCGATGTGCGACAACCGCAGCGACCGCCTGATGGTTCAGTCGACCATCGGCCTCGCCCACGCGCTCGGCCGCATCGTGGTCGCGGAGGGCGTCGAGCAGGCCGATATTCTCGAAGCGCTGGTCGAAATGAAATGCGACATCGCCCAAGGCTATGCCATCGGACGGCCAATGAGCCTCGAAAGTCTGATCAAGAGAATTACTGTCGATCGAAAGCGAAACGTCGCCTAATAGTTAATCGTTTGCTAACCATACCAATTAGGGTTAACGTCCCCCGGACTGCCGAACGCAGTTTGCTCGACAGGGGACGTTACGATGACAAAGAAAACACAAACGAAAGTTGGCTTCTGGAGCTGGCTTCTTGGTAGTGGCTGGAGCCAGACGGGCACCGGCGGCTAAGGAAAACGGGCCGGCTTGGCCGGCCAGTTTTTTAGCTGATAATTCAAGCGCCTAAACAAGCGCCTGCTGGTCTGCGGGCGCTTTTGTGCGTCTGCGATTCCAGTGGAGTTCGGCTGTCCGCGCACCCTCCCCGCGGCGCGCCACCGTCAGCGGCACCCTGACGATCCAGTTCCGGCCGACTCGGCGCGAAACACCCCGCCCCATTTTAACGATTCGCGCGCGGGCTGGCGCCGCGGCGGCGGCTGGATTAGCGCCACGCCATGCTTCGACAGGCATTTTTCACCCTCGACCTGCGCGCTACCGCGCAAGGGCTTCACGACATCACCCGTGAAATCGACGGTTGGGTCGGTGAGTCAGCGATCCACGACGGTCTCCTGACCCTGTTCTGCCGGCACAGCTCCGCGTCGCTGCTGATCCAGGAGAACGCCGCACCGGCCGCCCGCCGCGACCTCGAGGCCTATTTCGCGCGGCTCGCGCCCGAGGATCCCGCCGCCTACGCCCACAATGACGAGGGACCGGTCGACATGCCGGCGCATTTGCGCACCGCGCTGACCCAGACCCAACTCGCCATTCCGGTCGAGGGCGGCCGCCTGATGCTCGGCACCTGGCAGGGCATTTATTTGTTCGAGCACCGCCGCGAACCGCCGCCGCGCCAAATCGTGCTTCACCTCATCGGGGAATGACCGCGTGAGTCTCGAAACCGTGCGCAGCTGGCTAGCTCAAAATGCGCCCGACCTGGCATTGATCGAGGTCACCGAAAGCACCGCCACGGTCGAAACCGCAGCGCGCGCCCTGGGCGTCGAACCGGCCCTCATCGCCAAGACGCTTGCGGTACGCGCCGGCGACCAAATTTTTCTGCTGGTCGCGCGCGGCGATGCGCGCCTCGACAACTCCAAATGCAAGGCCGAATTCAGCGCCCGACCGCGGATGCTCGGGCCGGAAGAAACGCTCGCGATGACCGGCCATCCGATCGGCGGCGTGTGCCCGTTCGGCCTCGCCACGCCCATACCCGTTTTCCTCGACATCAGCCTCAAGCCGTTCGCCATGGTCTATCCCGCTGCGGGCTCGCTCAACACGTCGGTGCGAGTGGCTCCCGAGCGCCTGTTCGAGCTGATCGGCAGCCGCTGGGTCGATCTCTGCCGCTTGCCGGGGGAAGCGTCCTAGTTCAGCCGCCTAGCCCAATCGTTCGTGGACGACCTTGCCGCCGTGGGTCAGGCGCGTGCCCTTGACCAACTCGTCGTCGTCGGGAAGCACCGGCTTGCCCACTTCCTTGTCCCAGAAGGCGCTGAGGAAGCTGTAGACGTTGCGCGCGAACAGCGCCGAAGCGTCGGCGGGCAGGCTCCGCGCGAGGTTGGTGGCGCCGATAATCGTGACGTCATGACGCCGCACGCTCTCGCCCGAGACGCAGCCTTCGACGTTGCCGCCGGCTTCTGCTGCGAGGTCGACGACCACGCTGCCCGGGCGCATCGTCGCCAGCTGGGCGTCGCTGATCAGCCGCGGCGCCGGCCTGCCAGGGATCAGCGCCGTAGTGACGACGATGTCCTGCTTGGCAATATGGCTCGACACCAGCTCGGCCTGCGCTTTTTGATATTCCGGCGACATTTCCGTTGCATAGCCGCCCGCGCCCTCGCCTTCGATGCCAGCGACATTCTCGACGAAAATGGGCTTGGCGCCGAGCGACAGGATTTGCTCCCGGGTCGCCGAACGCACGTCGGTCGCGCTGACTTGGGCGCCCAGCCGCCGCGCGGTCGCGATCGCTTGCAAGCCGGCGACACCGACGCCCATCACGAACACCTTGGCAGCGCTGACCGTACCGGCCGCGGTCATCATCATCGGCATCGCCCGGCCATACGTATCGGCGGCCTCTATCACCGCCTTGTAGCCGGCGAGATTCGACTGCGACGAGAGTACGTCCATCGACTGGGCGCGCGAAATCCGCGGCATCCACTCCATCGCCAGCGCTTCCAGGCCGGCGGCGGCATAAGCCTGGATCGCGTCGCGCCGGCCGAGCGGATCCAGCGCACCAATCAGCAGCGTGCCCTTTGCCACACCGGCGAGCGACGCCGGGTCGGGACCGAGCACGCACAAGATCGCTCCGGCGCCCTTGAGCACCTCCGCCCGCGACCCCACGGCCGCTCCCGCCGTTTCGAAATCCGCATCGGCGATCATGGCATGCTCGCCCGTACCGCGCTCGACCGCAACGCTCGCGCCCAACGCGATAAACTTCTTCACCGTCTCGGGAATCGCGGCGCAGCGCGTCTCGCCCGGAGCCGACTCCTTAATTACTGCAATTTTCATTTTCGTGTTCAGGCGCACCGCTAAAGAATCAGCAGGACGATAAACCCGACCACGAAGGCCCCGATCGCGCCATATTTCATGAGCCGGGTGAATTCGAGATAGTCGTGCTCATGCGCCTTGAAATCTTCGGGCGATTCATTGGTTGCGGGCTCGCTGGCCATGCTGCTCCCCTGATTTTCGGCGATAAATGCGTCCGTGCGGCTCCATAACAAGCCGTTGGGCCGCGCCCAAGCCCTTAAGCGGCCCTTTACT
>JBDTMX010000074.1:0-11555 GCA_039934055.1 Sphingomicrobium sp.
TGCTGCTCGAATATGGGCTTGCCGCTTCGGTCGTGGCGGTCGGCTGGTCGGGCTATGTGGTCAGCCTGCTCGGCGACTTCGGCCTACTCATTCCGTCATATTTGACCGGGCCATCCGGCCATCATCTGCAGAAAGACGGGGTCGATGTGCTCGTCAATGGATCGCCCATTGTCTATCTGTTCAATCTGCCCGCCTTCCTGGTCTGCTCCGCCCTTGCGATCCTGCTCGTCATTGGCGTCTCGGAATCGGCCAAGTTCAACAATGCGATCGTCGCTATCAAGGTCACCGTCCTGGTCGCCTTCATCCTCGTCGGCGGCTTTATCATTCTCAAGAACTTGCCGACCTACGCGCCCAATTGGGAACCGTTCATCCCGCCGCCGACCGGCGTCAAGGGTGAGTTCGGCTGGAGCGGGATCCTGCGCGCTGCGTCGATCGTGTTCTTTGCCTACATCGGTTTCGAAGCGGTCTCGACCGCCGGTCAGGAAGCCAAGAACCCAGCGAAGGATATGCCGTTCGGGATCATCGGCTCGCTCGTCGTCTGCACGGTTATCTACATTCTGGTGTCGATCGTGATGACACTGATCGTCCCCTACACGACATTGAACGTGCCCGATCCGGTCGCGGTCGCGGTCGACGCCTTCGGCCCGCAATGGGCGTGGTTCGCCAAGACCATCAAGGCCGGCGCGATCATTGGCCTGACTTCAGTAATCCTGGTGCTGATGTACGGCCAGACGCGCATCTTCTACACCATGGCCCGCGACGGGCTGTTGCCGAAGTTCTTCTCCCGCGTGCACCCGAAATTCCGTACACCATGGATCAACACCATCGTGGTCGGGCTCGCCGTCGCCTCCGCCGCCGGATTCTTCGACATCAACTTCCTCGGTGATGCGACGTCCGTGGGCACGCTCGCGGCATTCGGCATCGTTTGCTTCACGGTGATATGGCTGCGCCGCACGCATCCCGATATTCCCCGCGGCTACAAGGTGCCGCTCTATCCGGTTCTGCCGGCGCTTGGGATCTTCAGCTGCTTTGCGCTGATCTTCACGGTCGAGAATCGGGTGCTGATCTTCTTCGCTTGGTACATCGTCGCCGCGATCGTGCTCTACTTTGTCTACGGCATGCACAATTCGGAGCTCGCCAAGGGCCACCCGGCGCCGGCCGACGGAGAGCCGCCCTATTTCGCTGAGGACGCTGTGATCGGCCCTGACGGTAAGCCGATTATTCAGCCGTAGTCTGGCTGCAATCGAGACAAGGGCGGTCCAGCGATGGGCCGCCCCATTTCTATGGGAGCAAGTTGCCGGCGAGCGCTTTCAGATCCTTCTCTGGTCGCGCGCCATAATGCTGGATGACCTCGGCCGCCGCGATCGCGCCGAGCTTGAGCGAGCGCTTGAGGCCCAACTCGCGGACTTCGCCCGCCAGGAATCCCGCGGCGAACAAGTCGCCGGCGCCGGTGGTGTCGACCAGTTTCTTGATTGGCTCCGCCGGCACTCGAGCTTGCTCACCACCGCGCACGGCAACCGCGCCATGGGCGCTGCGGGTGACGACCAAGGTCTCGACCTTGCTCGCGATCGCATTGATCGCATCGTCGAACGCCACGGTGTTGGCCAGCTGCGAAATCTCCGCTTCGTTGGCAAACAATGTGTCGATCTGGCGAGCGTCGAGCAGGCGAACGAGGTCGGCGCGATGGCGGTCGACGACGAAGCTGTCGGACAAAGTGAAGGCGACCTTGGTTCCAGCCGCCCTGGCCGCATCCATGGCCTTGTACATCGCCGCGCGCGGCGCCGCCGGATCCCACAGATAGCCTTCGAGATAAACAATCTTGGCGGCCGCCACCTGGGCCGGATCGACGCTCGCCGGCTCCAGCATCTGCGCCGCGCCCAAAAAGGTGTTCATCGTCCGCTGCGCATCCGGCGTGACCAGGATCAGGCAGCGCGCGGTGGCGCCGACGTCATTGCGTGGCGCGGTGTCGAACTCGACGCCGAGGCTGCGAATGTCGTGGGTAAAGATCTGCCCGAGCTGGTCGTCCGCCAGCTGGCCGATGAAGCCGGCCTTGAGCCCGAGCGCGGCCAGCCCGGCCACAGTATTGGCGGCCGATCCGCCACTCAGCTCGCGCGCCGGCCCCATCGCCTGGTAGAGCCGCTCCGCCTCGGCCTCATCGATCAGCCGCATGGCGCCTTTGGGAACGCCCTGCGCGGCGACGAAATCGTTGCTGGCGTCGGCGATCACATCGACAATTGCATTGCCGATCGCCAGCACGTCGAGGCGGTGGGTTGGCATCTTGGCTTCCGGTTGTTGCGGGAAAGCGCGCCGACTAGCGGGGGCTGCCGGTCCCGGCAAGGTTGCCTCGGCTCCCATGCCTCGCCATCGTCCCCAAATGCGCCGTTACCTTGCTTTCACTACATTCGTCGTCGCCGCCTTGTTCATCGGCAGCTGCGCGACCGCCCCGCAGCAGCCGCAACCGCAGCCGCAACCGACGCCGCTCACCCCGTCGCCACATGTCCGCAGCGACCTGCTCGGCCTGACCGCGGGCGAACTGGTGCAACGCCTCGGCACGCCGGCGCTCCAGATTCGCGAAGGGCAGGGTCTCAAGCTCCAGTTCCGTGCTTCGAGCTGCATTCTCGACGCCTATCTCTACCCGCCGGTCAGCGGCCAGGGCGTCGAGCGAGTGACCCACGTCGACGCGCGGCTCCGCTCCGGGGCAGACACCGATCAGAGAGGCTGCGTCGCCGCGCTCGAGGGCGCGTAAGCCAGCTGCCCCATCGCCCACTCGGCCGCCTCCGCGACCACCGGATCCGGGTCGTCGAGGTGTCGCTGGACGTCGTTCACCAGCGCCGAATCGCCGCTATTGCCCGCGGCGATCAGGCAGTTACGGACCATGCGATTGCGTCCGATGCGCTTGATCGGTGAGCCCGCGAACATCGCCCGGAACGCCGCATCGTCAAGGCCGAGCAGGTCGCCCAGCCTCGGCGCCGCCATTTCAGCACGCGGCAAAAACGCTCGGTTAGCAGCCGCGGCCTCCGCGAAGCGGTTCCAGGGGCACGCCGCCAGGCAATCGTCGCAGCCATAGATGCGGTTGCCCATCTTGACGCGGAATTCGTGCGGGATCTGACCCTTATGCTCGATCGTCAGGTAAGAGATGCAACGCCGCGCATCGATCCGGCGAGCGCCATCGAACGCCTGCGTCGGGCAGACGTCGAGGCAGCGCGTGCAACTGCCGCAATGATCGGATTCTGGCGCGTCAGGCTCGAGCTCGAGGCTGGTCAGGATGATGCCGAGGAACAGCCAGCTGCCATGTGTCCGACTGACGAGATTGGTGTGTTTGCCCTGCCAGCCGATGCCAGCGGCGGCGCTCAACGGCTTCTCCATCACTGGCGCGGTGTCGACGAACACCTTCAATTCGCTGGGCGCGCGATCGACGATGAACCGCGCCAGCGCTTTCAAGCCCTTCTTGACCGTCTTGTGATAATCGCCGCCCTGGGCATAGGCCGAGACCCGGCCAAGGCTCGGCTGATCCGCCAGCGCCAGCGGATCCCCAGCCGGAGCGTAGCTCATGCCAAGCGCAATCGCCGACCGCGCTTCTGGCCATAAGGCGAGCGGCGAAACGCGCTGGTCCGCCCGCTCCTCCATCCAGCCCATCGTCCCGTGATGCCCGGCGGCCAGCCAGCGCTTGAGCTCGACCCCGGCCTCCGGCGCGGCATCGGCGCTGGTGAAGCCGCACGCGACAAAGCCGATCCGTTCGGCCTCGTCCCGTATTGCTTCCTTCAGGCTTTGACCTCTATCCACGGCGGCCAAATACACTTTCGCCCAGCGTTTCTGTAGGAATTTCAGTGCTTCGACAGGCGTCTCCCCACCAGGACGAAAGAAATGCGGTTGAAGCCGTCGACCTGGTCAAGGATTTCGGTACCACGCGTGCGGTCGACGGGATCAGCCTCGCGGTGCCGACTGGCACGATTTACGGCATGCTCGGCCCCAATGGCGCCGGCAAGACCACTACGCTGCGCCTGCTGCTGGGGATTATCGACCCGTCGTCGGGAACCCGCCGCCTGCTCGGCCATGACCGTCCGCTCGATGCCGCGCGCCAGGTCGGTTACCTGCCCGAAGAGCGCGGCCTTTACCCCGCCATGCAGGCGCGCGAGGCAATCGCGTTTATGGGCGCGTTGCGCGGTCTGCCGCTCGGCGAGGGCCGCCTCCGCGCCGACCAGCTGCTCGCCAATCACGGCTTAAGCGAGTGGGGTCGCAAGCCGATCCGCACACTCTCCAAGGGCATGGCGCAAACCGTCCAGTTGCTCGGCACGATCATCCATCGCCCGCGCCTGCTGGTTCTCGACGAGCCCTTCTCCGGCCTCGACGCGATCAACCAGGCCAAGCTCGAGGAGCTGATCCGGTCCGAGGCCAGGGACGGCGCCACGATCATCTTCTCGACCCATGTCATCTCTCACGCCGAGCGGCTGTGCGAGCGGATCGCGATCATCGCCGGCGGCAGGCTGGCGTTCGAAGGCGCAGTCGATGAAGCGCGTGATCGGTTGCGGCCGATCGTTCGGCTGCGCACCCGGTCGGATGACGGGCCGTGGCGTGCCGCGATCCCCAGCAATGCTCGCCGCGCCGGTAAAGAATGGGTGTTCGAACTTCCGCCCGGCGGGCCCGAACCTTTGCTCAAGGCGCTGATTGACGGCGACGCGGGTATCGAGACCCTGGCGATCGAGCGCCCAGGCCTGCACGACGCGTTCGTTGCAATCGCCGGCGACGCCGCCGCCGCAGCCATGGGCGAACTGGCGGCCGGCCAATGAAACATCTGATCGGCTCGGCCTTTGTCATCGCCCGCCGCGATTTCACCGCGACGGTTTTTTCCAAGGCGTTTCTGTTCTTTCTCTTGGGGCCACTGTTCCCGGTCCTGCTCGGCGCGGTGTTCGGGGGGATCGGCGCTCAGGTCGCCAGCGAAGCCGAGCAACCCGTGGTCGCGGTTATCGCTGCGCCGGCCGACTTTGCGCGACTGTTGTCGGCCCGCGAGCACTTGGCCGCCGCACTCGACAACGCGTCGATCGTCCAGCTGGTCCGCTTCGACCGCGCTGCGAACCCTGCCGCCCAGCAAAGGCATTTGCTTGCCTCCAAGACCCCACCGGTGCTGGCGGTGCTGATCGATCCATTCTCGCACCCGAGCCTGACCGGCGCGGTCAATCCCGCCGGCACCACTGCCAAACAGCTTCAGCTGATGATCGCGGGCGCCCGCGCCCCGCAGATTGAGGTGGGTCCGGACATCGTCGTCACCAGCCTTGGCCAATCGTCTGGCCGGCTGGTCCAGCAGCGCGCGCTGACCGCCCGCGCCGGCCAGTTCCTGCTGTTCTTTCTCACCATCCTGCTCGCCGGCATGTTGCTGTCGCAGCTGATCGAGGAGAAATCGAACAAGGTCATCGAAGTGCTCGCCGCCGCGGTCCCGATCGACGCCATCTTCCTCGGCAAATTGTTCGCGATGCTGGCGACATCGATCGTCGGCATCGCCGTGTGGGCATCGGCGGGCGCGGCCGCAGTTGCCTTTTTCGCGGAGGGCGGCCTCGCGACGCTGCCCCCGCCGGCGGTCGGTTGGCCGGCCTTCTTCACGCTCGGCGTAGTCTATTTCGCGATGAACTATCTGCTGCTCGGCTCGGTCTTCCTGAGCATCGGCGCCCAGGCCTCGACGGTGCGTGAGGTGCAGACCCTGTCGATGCCGGTGACCATGGGCCAGGTGGTGATTTTCGCCGTTGCCACGCTGGCCATCGGCGCGCCGGATTCGGCGGCGGGGCTGGCTGCGGCGATCTTTCCCTTATCGTCGCCGTTGGTGATGATCGCGCGCGCCGCCGAGCAGCCGGGGTTGTGGCCTCATTTGCTCGCGATTGGCTGGCAGCTGATCTGGGTGGCGTTGATCCTGCGCCTCGGCGCCAAGCTGTTCCGCCGCAGCGTGCTGCAGTCCGGGCCCACGCGCCGCTGGTGGCGCCGTGCGCCGAAAGCCGCCGCAAGATCCTAGTTCAGGGCCGCGCGGGCCATCTCCTCGAACGTCTTCATCAGCGCATTGAGCGGGAACGGGCCATGGCTGATCCGCGCGATCCCGGCGCTCGCCCACTGCTGTTTGGTCGGTGCGCCCGGATAGGCGATCGCGTTGACCGGGATCGGCGATGCGCGGCATAGTTTCTCGACCAGCTTCAGATCGCCCAGTCGCGGCACGAAGAACCCGCTTCCCCCGGCATCCGCAAAGGCCAACACCCGCTCGATCGCTTCGTCGACCATCGCCGCGTCATGTGTCTCCGGCTTGTTTTTGAGGAACAGGTCGGTGCGCGCGTTGATGAAGAAACTGTCGCCCGCGCCTTTCCGCGCCGCCGCGATACGCCGGCTTTGCAGCGGCAGCGGGTGAAGCCCTTCACCGCCGACTACCTGATCCTCGAAGTTGCAACCGACCGCGCCGGTCGCCGCGAGCAATGCGAAATGATGCTCGACCGCGCCGGGATCGACCGCATAGCCGCCCTCGAAGTCGATCGACACCGGAAGCTCGACCGCGGCGATGATCCGCGATGCGTTGGCCAGCGCGAAGTCGATAGGAACTTGCTCGCCATCGGGAAAGCCGTTGGCGGACGCCACCGGATGGCTTCCGGTGGCGAGCGCCTTGGCGCCGGCGCGGACGACTGCTTGGGCACTGCCGACATCCCAGATGTTATACAGCACCACCGGGTCGCCGGGGACATGCAGCGCGGCGAAGACTTGGAATTTAGTCGGCATGGCGATCTCCTGCGGCGGTGCTGTCCGGTATAACAGCGGGCTCGCGATTGCCACCGTTCGCGGCGCCGAATAGGCTTGGCTTATGCTCCAGTTGCTTGCCGCGCTTGCCGCGATCGCCCCCGCCGCCGCCGATCTCACCGCGCCGCTGCCGCCGACCATCCCGTGGCATGGCGCCAGCG
Organism: Sphingomicrobium sp.; assembly: GCA_039934055.1. Classification (GTDB taxonomy): domain Bacteria; phylum Pseudomonadota; class Alphaproteobacteria; order Sphingomonadales; family Sphingomonadaceae; genus Sphingomicrobium. Next base: position 6,924 of record JBDTMX010000074.1, read on the forward strand.
AACGGCTGGTCGCCGCGCCCGGCGACCCGTGGATCACTCCGGCCGAAGCGCGCATCTTCGACGAGACGCCGTCTTACGCCCAAACCCGCGCCTACATCGATCGACTGGTCGCTGCCTCGCCACTGCTCCACCTCGAGGTGTTTGGCCGCACCCCGCAGGGCCGCGAGCTGTACGCGGTGCGGGCGGCTAAGCCGGGCCGGTCGCCCAAGCCGGTATTGCTCGCCCAGGCCGGCATTCATTCGGGCGAGATCGACGGCAAGGACGCCGGGCTGATGCTGCTGCGCGACATTGCGCTACGCGGCAAAGACCGGCTGCTCGACCGCGCGGACTTCATCTTCGTGCCGATCTTCAACGCCGACGGGCACGAACGGTCGTCGTCATTCAACCGCCCCAACCAGCGCGGACCAGTCAACCAGGGTTGGCGCACAACCGCGCAAAACCTCAATTTGAACCGGGATTACCTCAAGGCTGACACGCCGGAGATGAAGGCGATGATCGGGCTGCTCCACAAGTACAAGCCGGCGCTGTACCTCGATCTCCACGTCACCGACGGCCTCGATTACCAGTACGACATCACGTTCATGTTCAACGGCTGGGAAGGTCGCTACGCCCACTCGCCGAGCATCGGCCGTTGGCTCGATAGCCGCTACCGCCCGGCGGTGACGGCCGCGCTGGCCCGCGCCGGCCATATCCCCGGACCCTATGTTGATTCCCCCGACGGCCGTCATCCCGACAAGGCGATCCGCCTAGTCGCCGACCAGCCGCGCTACTCGACCGGCTACGCCGATCTCGCGCGGATTCCCGCGGTGCTGGTCGAAGCCCATTCGCTGAAACCCTACCGCCAGCGTGTTCTCGGTAACTATGTGCTGATCGAGGAATCGCTGCGGCTGGTCGGCGCCGAGGGCCCTGCGCTCGAAGCCGCGATCGCCGCCGACCGCGCCAGCCGCCCGGCGACCGAGGTCATTACCTGGAAGGACGATGCCAAACCCTGGTTCGTCATTCCCGACTTCAAGGGTATCGCCCACGAAAGCTACAGATCGCCGGCGTCGGGCGGCAACGAAGTTCGCTGGCTCGGCCGTCCGGTCACCCAGCGCATGCCGGTACTCGGTCAGGTCCCCGACAAGGTCATCACGCTCCCCGCCGCCTGGTGGGTCCCGGCGACCAAGCCCGAGGTGATCGCTTTGCTCAAGCTGCACGGTATCGAGTTCGAGACGCTTGCCGCGCCGCTGACGCTGACGCTCGATATGGTCAGCCTGGCCAATCCGAAAATCCTGCCCGCCGACGAGGGGCATATCCCGCTCGGTATCAAAGACCTGACCCACGCGAACCGTCAGGAAACCTTTCCCGCCGACTCGGTGCGTGTGCCCTCTGCGCAGCCGCTCGGCCTGCTCGCCGCGGCAATGCTCGAGCCCGAGGGTGGCGATTCGCTGCTGGCGTGGAATTTCTTCCCCGAGATTCTCATGCGCACTGAATATATCGAGGGTTATGCGATCGCACCGCTGGCCGAACGCATGCTCGCCACGGACCCCGCCCTCAAGCGCGAATTTGAGGTCAAACTCGCGTCCGACCCCAAATTCGCCGCCGACCCCGACGCGCGACTGGGCTGGTTCTACGAGCGCACACCCTATTATGACGAGCGCTACTTGCTCTACCCGGTCGGGCGCGAGCCCAAGCGTTAGGCGTCACACCCGGCTTGGGTAGACCGGCCGGATATCGACTGGAATATGGCCCATCGTGCCGGTGACTTGCTTGGCCTCGGCGTCCATCACCGACCATTTGGCGAGGAACGCCTTGGTCCCAGCATAGTCGCCGTTGCCCTGGAGGCGGACAATGTCGCCGACGAGGTCGCTAATGCCGGCGTCGAGCTTGGCCGGGTCGATGTGGAAACGCTTGGCCTGCGCGTCCCACACGATCCCGCCCTTGGCGCGCAAATAGCGGTACTGCATCGCCGCGCCGCGGCCGTGCGCGTCGGTGTCGCCAAAGCGCATCGCGCGGAACAGTCCGACGACGTAAGCGGCGCGGATCTGTGGTTTGTCGGCGGCAGGCAGCACGCCCTTGTCCATCATGAACAGCACGTTGTAGGCGCCCATCACGTCGGCTTTGGCTTCCTCGAAACCGCTGCCGACGTCCTTCAATTCGGCATCAACCGTGGTTTTGCGCCCGCCGACCACGATCGATCCTGGCCCGAGGCTGTGTGACAGCTCGTGGAACAGCGTCTCCATGTACATGTAGCGCTTGTTGACCTGCGCCGCTTGCTCGGGGACCAGCACGAGGCCCGCCATTGGCTGCAGGATGCGGTCGTATTTCGCGCCCAGCAAATTCTGCAGGATGACTTTCTTGGCGCCCTTGGCTTCGCGCACCTTCTCGTCGTTGGGCAGGTTGAAGGCGATGCTCGGAATGCCGTGGTTGCTGTCGCCGCCGGCGTGGATCTGGTCGACTACGGCGATCGGCGATTCGAACCCGCGCTGGAAGTTCTTGTACTTCTCCTCGACCGGAAGATTCGCTTCCATCTCGCGCAAGTGGCTCTTGTAGATGTCGAGTGCGGCCGATTCCTTGGGGTTGCGCAGCGTCACATAGGCTTCGAACGCGGTCTTCGCTCCGTACAAGCCGTCAGTATAGGTCTCGTACGGGCCGATGACGAACTCGATCGGCGTGTCCTTCAGATCCATCCACGCCAGCTCGCTCTCGAAATAATCGTCGGTGCGGAAGGCCTTGGCGCGCAGGGTCAGGAACTTCTTGAGGCTGGCATTGGTGCTGATCGCCGCCGCTTTCTCCATCGCTTGCGCGGCCGGTTCCAGCCACTCTTTATATTCCTGGCTGTATGGCACGGCGATCAGCTTATCACCCTGACGCTTGACCACCGTGTAGGGGCTCTTGAGCGCCTCGGCTTCGGACGGATGCGCGGCCAGATATGCGTCGAACTGCTCCTTGGTCAGGTCGGCCGGATAGAAGCCGCCACCGACCGGCCGCTTGGCGCTGCCAACGAAGGGCTTGTCCTCGTCGACCTCGTCCCACGGTCCCATGAAGGCGTCGAAACGGTCGAGTAGCGCCGGGTCGTGCTTGGCGGCGATTTCCTCGCGCAGCCGGGGATTGTCGGCTGAAACCTGGCGCAAATAGATCGGATTGAGCAGGTCCGCCGCCTGGTTCAGCAGGGTGACCACCTGCTTTTCCTCATCGGTCAGGTAAGAGGTGTCAGCATTCATCTCGACCCGCGCCAATTTGTCGACCGCGGCCGCCTGCGAACCTTCTTCGGCCGCGGCATTGTCCGACTTGGTCGCGACGTTGCACGCAACCAGCGAGAGTACGGAAAGGGCGGCGGCGGCTCCTAGCCAGCGGGTCTTGGTCATGGCGGCGCGTCTAGCAGCGTGGTTGGCGCCGCGCCAAGCGACCATCGACCAACGGACTGCTCAAGCCGACGCTTCGGCCAAGCCAGGGCGCCGCCCCGGGCGCTGGGGCAGCAGCACGATCAACACAACGATCACCACCGCGAGCACCGCCGAAGCGAGCGGGCGGCTGAACTCGAGACCGCCCTTTGCGACCGGTTTGTCGAGCCAGTCGCCGACCGTCGCGCCCAACGGGCGGGTGAGAATGAAGGCCGCCCAGAACAGGCCGACGTGGTTGATGCGAATGGCAAAGTAGAGGATCGCGAGCACCGCTAGGGCCGCTCCGAACACCACCGCCCCGCACGAGTAACCGAGGCCAGCGTCAGCCACCCAGTCGCCGAGCGCCGTTCCAAGCGTCTGCGAGAATGTAATCGTCACCCAGTAAAAGGTCTCGGCCTTGGCGGTCGCGACGGTATTGACGTCGATCGTGCCGAGCGAACGGTGCCAGGAGAACAGCGAGATCAGGACCAAGCTTAGGAGCAGGATCGAGCCGCCGGTATATCCAATGCCCAGGCTACGAGTGGCGAAATCGGCCAAAGTCGTGCCGGCCGTGGTCGATGCGACGATGGTTGCCCAGTAAAGCCACGGATTGAAATTGCGCGCCTTGATCTGCGCCCAGACCAAGCCGACCAGGATCAACCCGAAGATTGCAGTCCCGATCAGATAGCCGTTCGGCACCGGGTTGGCGGTGGTCTCGCCGAGCCACGACATGGTGACGCTGTCGCCGCCGGTCTCGCCAAGCGTGGTGGCGAGAATCTTGATAATCCAGAAACCAAGCGTGACAGCCGGAACCTTGGTCAGCGCGTCAAGCGCCCTCTCGCGGTCGGTCATCGAGCGATCGTTCATCAAATGTCGGTTCCTGCTGGATCAGACGAGGCGGGCGACAAAAGCCTCGAGCCCTAGTGCACGAACCTCGCCACGACATCGCGGTAGCTGCGGCTGACTTTCACCTGCGCGCCGCTATCGAGCACCAGGAAGCATTCGCCGTTGGTGTGCGGCTTGACCTGGCGGACGAGGTCGAGGTTGACGATGGTTGAACGGTGGACCCGTTGGAAGCGCCGCGGGTCGAGTCTTTTCTCAAGGTCCTTCATGGTCTCGCGCAGGATCAGCGTGTTGTCGCCGGTCTGGATGCACATGTAATCTCCGGCGGCGTCGATCCGCTCGATCGAATCGACGTCGACGCGGAAAATCTGGCCCTGATCCTTGATGTTGATCATCTTCTCGAAGCGGTTGGCGGCGGGGGCGTCGC
>JBDTMX010000075.1:0-1653 GCA_039934055.1 Sphingomicrobium sp.
TGCCGCGCTCGATCACGCCTTCCATGATGTGCACCATCTGGAACGCCGCCATCGGCTCGAGCAGCTGGCGGGTCCTGACCGGCGGCCGCGGCATGCTCTTGCCGTCCCAATCGGCGGCGTCGCAATTGTCCATCACCTGGCAGCGATTGTCGGTGCGGTAGATGACCTTGCCGTCACGGTCCTGGACGAAGTCGATCACCGTCGGCTTCACCGACCGCCCCTGGTTGGCGAGGATCGCATAGGCGTTGACCAGCCGCGCGACGGTGGTGTCGCCGGCGCCGAGCGCGATCGCCAGAAAGTTGGGATAGTCGCCGACGCCAAGCTTGCGCGCGGTATCCGTGACCTTGGCGATGCCGGTCTGCGACGCGGTGCGGATAGTCATCAGGTTGCGCGACTGCTCGACGCCCCAGCGCATAGTCTTGGGACCCGAATAGCGGTGGTCGAAATTGACGAAGCATTTGTTGCCGAGGCCGGCGCCCTGCCACACGCAGAACGGCGCATCGACGACGATCGACGCCGGAGTCATGCCGTTCTCCAGCGCGGTCTCATAGACCACCGGCTTGAACGCCGAGCCCGGCTGGCGCAGCGCCTGGGTCGCCCGGTTGTAGCTCGCGCCGATCGAGTCGAAGCCACCCTGCATCGCCAGCACGCGGCCGGTGCGGACTTCTTCGGCGAGCATCCCCCCCGACACTTCGGGGATCGAGCGCAGCGCGTAGCTGTCGCCGGCGACCTTCTTGACGATGATGACCATGCCCGGCCGGAAATAACTGAACGCGGCCCCGCCGACCCCGCGCTTGGGTTGCGACGCCGCCGAAGCCGGCAATATCCCGGTCGAGCCGTCGGCAAAGCCGATCGTCGCTTCGCCGCCGTCCTTCGATAGCACCACCGCTTTGCGCCAATCGGGAAAACCGGTGCCAACCTGGGCGCGATCGAGCTGGCCGCGCCAGTCGCCCGACACGTCGACGCTCAAGTCGAGGTCGCGCCAGCCGCGCCCGCCGTCGAAATTGGCCAGCCCCTCGCGCAGTGCATCGGCCGCGGCGTCCTGCATGTAGGGGACCATCGACGTGCGCACCCACAGGCCGCCGGCATAGACGCTGTTGGGGCCGTCGGCGGCGGATTCGCCGAACCGCTTTATCAAGTCGCGGCGGACTTCTTCCATGAAATAGCCGCCCATTTCGCGGAACTTGGCATTACTGCCGTAGCGGATGGTGCCGAGCGGCGCCGCGGTGGCGCCGAGATACTGATCGTGCGTGATGTAGCCGTTGGCCTCCATCTCGTGCAGCACATAGTTGCGGCGGTTGATCGCCTTTTGGGTCGCGCGCACCGGGTCATAGTTGGACGGCGCCTTGGGCAGCACCGCGAGATAAGCGGCCTCGGGCAGCGTCAGGTCGCCGACGTCCTTGTCGAAATAGGCCCGGCTCGCCGCCTGCACGCCGTAAGCGTTGCGGCCAAGGAAGATCTGGTTAAGGTAGAGTTCGAGTATCTGCTCCTTGCTCAGCGTCGATTCCAGGCGGAAGGCGAGGATCGCCTCGCGGATCTTGCGCCCGACGCTGTAGCTCGAATCCTGAAGCAGCGACTTGGCGACCTGCTGGGTGATAGTCGAGCCGCCCTTGGCGCGGCCGCCGCTGACGCTTTTGCGGGTATAATCGAACA
>JBDTMX010000076.1:0-20733 GCA_039934055.1 Sphingomicrobium sp.
GGTGGCGAGGGACGGCGGCGGAGGCGGGCGCAACGGCGGACGCAAGCAGCGCGACGGCGGCGATCAGGGCGAGAATTTTCATTACGCCGGTGTTGCAGCGTCGGATTGTTCGAAACAAGGGGGCCAAGCTGTCAGCCAACCAGTTCGCAGACCAGAACCGGCCACTCGCCGAAACCCCGGTCGCGAAAGGTGAGGCCGTGTTCGTCGTATGCTGCGATGACCGCTTCGGCCTGTGTATCTAGAAGGCCGGCCAACACAACAACGCCGCTCGGCGCGAGCGCTGTGGTGAAACTCGGCGCCAGTCCGATCAGCGGCCCCGCAAGAATGTTGGCGATGATCAGGTCGAACGGGGCGCGGGCGTTAAGCAATGGCGAGTCCATGCCGTCCGCCTCCGCCAGCAGCAATTCGCCGGCGCCGTGTCCGAGTTTGACGCCGTTGATTGCCGCATTGTCGCGGGCGACGGCGATGGCTGCCGCATCGATGTCGGTGGCGATGCACCGCGCTTGCGGCCACAGGCTGAGCGCTGCGAAGGCGAGCAGGCCGGTGCCGGTGCCGATATCGGCCACGTTGGCGAAGCGTTGACCGTCGCGCTCGAGCCGGTCGAGCGCCTCGAGGCAGCCGGCGGTCGTTGCATGCTGGCCGGTGCCGAAGGCGAGTCCGGCGTCAATCTCGAATGCGACGCCGTCGGGCGGTGCCGAGCCGCGGTGGGTCGGGGTGTGGACGAAGAAGCGCCCGGCGCGGATCGGCTGCAACCCGGACTGGCTCATGGTCACCCAATCGTCCTCGCCGAGCTGCTCGACCCGGGCCGGGCCGCTGGCGATCCGGGCAAGGGCAGCGAGCTGTTCGCCGGTGGGTTGATGGTCGAAATAAGCGTGAAGCAACCACTCATCGGGGCTGCCGGGATCGGGCTCGTCGGCGACCAGGACCGGCGGCGCATCGGCGGCCGGGAACAGCGCGTCGGCATCGGGCAGCGCTTCGGCTTGCGCGCGCGTGCACGGCAGGGTCGCGCGCCAGCTCATCTGTCAGCGGACGTAGCTTGCGCCGTTGACGTCGATCACCGTGCCGGTCGCGGCGGCGGGTGCATCGACCGCCAGCCAGCGGATCGCCTCGGCGACTTCCTCGGTGCTGGCGACCCGGCCGAGCGGGATTTCAGCGACAACCTGGGCGCCGCCACGGCCTTTCAGATATTCCTCGGTCATCTCCGACACCGTGAAGCCCGGGCAGACCGCGAAAGCGAGGATCTTCTCCTTCGCATAACCGCGAGCAATGGTCTTGGTCATGCCGATCAGCGCGGACTTCGACGCGGCGTAATGCCAGTGCTGGGGCGAATCGCCGCGATAGGCCGCGCGGCTGGCGACGTTGACGATGCGCCCGCCGCCGCCTTCGCGAAAATGGCCGATGGCGAGCCGGCTGAGGTCGGCCGGCGCCTGGAGGTTGATGGTCAGGGTGCGCGCCCAGGCGGCGTGCCACTCGCCGTCGGGCGCGTCGTCGGCGACGGCTTCATAGATGCCGGCGTTGTTGACCAGCGCGTCGATGCGACCGCCGAGCCGCTCGAGCGCGGCGTCCCACAAGGCGCGCGGGGCGTCGGGTTCGGCGAGATCGGCGGCAATCAGGTTGCCGCCGCCGCGCGTCGAGTGGCCGACGACCTGATGACCGGTGGATTGCAGGAGGGCGAAAGCGGCCGCGCCGATACCGCGGCTGGCTCCGGTGACAAGGATGTTCATGCGCCCCGCCTAGCGGCGGCGGGGCGACGGGGGAAGATCAGGCGGCGATGCCGCTGACGAAGTCCTTGGTGGTCGACTTGAAGTCGGCGATCTGCTCGGAAAAGCGGCCGAAGCCGTGCTCGACCTGGTCGATGTCCTTGGCGACATTCTCGGTGTCGGAGCGGATCGCGGCGATGGTCGAGCTCATCGAATCGGCGGCGAGCGCGGTCTCGTCGACGGCAGCGGTGATCATCGTCACCGTATGCGCCTGGAGCTCCATCGCCTCGCGGATGCGGTCGGCGGAGACCTGGACTTCCTCGACCGTGCCCTGGATCGAGCTGTTGGCGTCGACCGTCTGGCGGGTCGCCTGCTGGATCGCGGTGATCTTGTTGGTGATGTCGTCGGTTGCCCGCGCGGTTTGGCTGGCGAGGCTTTTGACTTCCTGGGCGACGACCGCGAAGCCGCGGCCGGCATCGCCCGCGCGCGCCGCCTCGATGGTCGCGTTCAGTGCGAGCAGGTTGGTCTGGCCGGCGATGTCGCGGATCAGGCTCAGGATCGATTCGATCGCCTCGACGTGCGACGACAGGGCCTGGCTGACCTTGACCGCCTGCTCGGCCTGGCCACCAGCACGGACCGCGACGCCCGCCGCCGTCTCGACTTCGGTCCGGGCATCCTCGATCGCGCGAATGAGCCCGGCGGCGGTCTGCGCAGCCTCGCGCATCGCGACCGCCGATTGCTCGGCCGCGGCGGCGACTTCGCTGGTCTTGCCGAGCATTCCGCGGGCCGAGGCGGCGGTCGCCCGGGTACGGTCGGTCAATGCCTTTGACTGCTCGGTGCTGCTGCGGACCAACTCGGCGACGCGGCGTTCGAACTGCTCGCTCTGGCGGCCGCGCTGGTCGGCGGCGTCATTGGCCTCCAACAGTGCGATCTGGGCAAGGATGATGTCCTGGCTGTAGGTCATCACGCGGTGCAAGGTGTCGATCGCCTCGATGCGATCTTCGGTGCGGCCGGCGAAGCATTCGTCGAAGGCGCGGACAATTTCCCGGTGCATGCGGGCGCGGGCGGCGATGAATTCGGGGACGCTGCGCTTGGCGGCGAACATGTTGACGCCCTGCTCGGCGACCGAGCGGACCCATGCCTCGTCGACCGGCTTGGTGAAATGGTCGCGATCGAGGTTGCCGACATCCTCGCCAAAGTGGCTGTGCGAGGCGGCTTCGATCACCGGACCGGCGTCTTCCCACAGCCGGCGCAGCGAAGCTTCGAAATGGCCGTTTTCGCCGTAGGAGGAAAGCCGCGAAGCCACCTGCTGTTCGGTCAGGCGCTGCAGATGTCCAATATCGCCGCTCATCCCCGGGTCTCCGTCGTGTCGCTTGCGTTGCAAACTGTGATCTAACGGTCTTTGGCCTCGCAATGGTTAAGACCCGGTTAGGGCTGGCGGCGAATCCGGGCCGAATCTTGCCTCGGGCGGGACGGGGCCCTAAGCGGTCCTCGGCCCTGGCAGCCCGTTCGGCGGCCGGCCAAGCCGAACCTGAGGAAGGCTCCCGCCGAATGGCCATCGATCACTCCCGACCGCTTTCGCCGCACCTGACCATCTGGCGCTGGGGTCCACATATGCTGGTTTCGATTTTGCACCGAATGACCGGCGTCGCGCTGTCGACTGCCGGCCTGGCGCTGCTGGTGTGGTGGCTGATGGCGATTGCCGGCGGCGCCAATGCCTATGCCGACTTCATCAAGGCCGCGACGCATCCCATCGGGCTAGTGGTTCTGGTCGGGCTGACCTGGGCGTTCTGCCAGCATCTGCTGTCGGGAGTCCGCCACCTGGTGATGGACAGCGGAGCCGGGTTCGAGCTGCAGACCAACAAGAGGTTCGCGGTGCTGACAATGGCCGGATCGCTGGTCCTGACCTTGCTGATCTGGGTGCCGGCGCTGGGGCTGCGGCCATGAGCCGCGGCGACAGCGCGACGGCGCTGGGGAAAGTCCAGGGTCTCGGCTCGGCCCGCGAGGGCGGCGGCCACTGGCTGTCCGAACGGGTGTCGAGCGCGGCGCTGCTGCTGCTCGGCGCGTGGCTGATCGCGTCGCTGTTCTTCCTCCCGGCGCTCGACCAGCCGACGCTCGCCGAGTGGCTGGCCGCGCCGAGCGGAGCAGTGCCGATGGCGTTGCTGGTGGTCACCGCGTTCATTCACGCGCTCGATGGCATGACGGTGGTGGTCGATGATTATGTCCACGACGAGGGCAACCGCTTCGCCTTGAACACCCTGCTGCTGTTCCTGGCGATCGGCGGCGGTTCGCTGGCCTTGTTCGCGATTGGCCGGATCGCGTTCGGAGGGGCCGCTTGAACGCCTACAAGGTCATCGACCATATCTATGACGTGGTTGTGGTCGGGGCCGGCGGCTCCGGGCTTCGGGCGACCATGGGGGCGGCCGAAAAGGGCTTGAAGACCGCCTGCATCACCAAGGTCTTCCCGACCCGCAGCCACACCGTCGCGGCGCAGGGCGGAATCGCCGCAAGCCTCGGCAACATGGGCCCGGACCACTGGACCTGGCACATGTACGACACGGTCAAGGGCTCCGACTGGCTCGGCGACCAGGACGCGATCGAATATCTCTGCCGCGAAGCGCCGGCCGCGGTCTACGAGCTCGAGCATATGGGGCTGCCGTTCAGCCGCACCGCCGACGGGCGCATCTACCAACGGGCGTTCGGTGGAATGACGCAGAACATGGGCAATGGGCCGCCCGCCCAGCGCACCTGCGCCGCCGCCGACCGCACCGGCCACGCGATGCTGCACACGCTCTACCAGCAGAGCCTCAAGCACGACGCCGACTTCTTTATCGAATATTTCGCGCTCGACCTGATCATGGTCGACGGCGTCTGCCGCGGTGTGGTCGCCTTGTGCCTCGACGATGGCTCGGTGCATCGCTTCAACGCGCAGGCGGTAGTGCTCGCGACCGGCGGTTACGGCCGCATCTATTTCTCCTGCACGTCAGCCCACACTTGCACCGGCGATGGCAACGCGATGGTGCTCCGGGCGGGCTTGCCGCTGCAGGACATGGAGTTCGTCCAGTTCCATCCGACCGGCATTTATGGCGTCGGGCTGCTGATCACCGAAGGTGCGCGCGGCGAAGGCGGCTACCTCACCAACTCCGAGGGCGAGCGCTTCATGGAGCGCTACGCGCCGTCGGCCAAGGATCTTGCCTCCCGCGACGTGGTCTCGCGCTCGATGGCGACCGAGATCCGTGAGGGCCGCGGGGTCGGCGAGCACAAGGACCACATGTTCCTTCATCTGGACCATATCGACCCCAAGATCCTGGCCGAGCGGCTGCCGGGGATCAGCGAGACCTCGAAAACATTCGCCGACGTCGACGTCACCCGCCAGCCGATCCCGGTGGTGCCGACCGTCCACTACAACATGGGCGGGATCCCGACCAACTATCACGGCGAGGTGGTGACGTTGCGCGACGGCGACCCCGAGGCGGTCGTGTCCGGGCTGTTCGCGGTCGGTGAAGCGGCCTGTGTCAGCGTTCACGGCGCCAATCGGCTGGGCTCCAACAGCCTCATCGACCTGGTCGTGTTTGGCCGCGCCGCGGGTCTCCGCCTCGCCGAAGTGGTCAAACCCGAAGCCTTGCGCGAGCAACTGCCCGAAGACGCCGGCGAGCTCGCGCTCGCCCGGCTCGACCATTTCCGCCAAGCCAAGGGCGACAGCCCGACCGCGGTGGTCCGCGAGGCGATGCAGCGCACGATGCAGGCCGATTGCGCAGTGTTCCGAACCGGGAGCACGCTGGCCGAGGGCATCGCCAACATCGACAAGGTGTTCAAGCGGATGGCCGACGTCCGGGTGACCGACCGCAGCCTCATATGGAACAGCGATTTGGTCGAGACGCTCGAGCTCGACAATCTGCTCGCCCAGGCGGTGGTGACGATGCACTGCGCCGCCAACCGCACCGAGAGCCGCGGCGCCCACATGCGCGAGGACTACCCCGAGCGCGACGACAAGAATTGGATGAAACACAGCGTTGCGTGGTTCGACGGCTGGGGCGGCAAGGGCGGTTCGGTGAAGATCGACACCCGCCCGGTGCACGATTTCACGCTCACCGACGACATCGCCTACATCAAGCCCAAGGCGCGGGTTTACTAGCCACCAATCGGACGATCCGGGGCCGTGAAACTCGGTTCATCGCATGAAACTTGACGACGAACCGTGCATTTCTGTAGACGAACCGAGTTTCGGCGCGACGATGGAGGCGGATGATGGCGCGGTTGGACGGGGAACGGACGCCGAGCTCGAAGCTGCTGTTGGCGATCCTGATCGGCGTCGCGCTGGCGATCCCGCTCTTCTCGGTGTGGCTGCTGGTCTACGACCGCCAGACCCAGTCGGAGCAGGCGGCCGCGTCGATTACCGAAGGCTGGGGCGGTCCGCAGGCGGTGTCCGGGCCGCTACTGGTGATCCCCTATCGAACGACCACGACCGACACCGTTATCGCCGACGGGCAGAGCGTGACCCGCAACCGCGACGTGATCCAGGAACTGAGCCTGTCGCCCGAAGTCGTCGACCTGACGACGGCGATTCGGCCCGAGCGGCGCAAGCGCTCGATCTACGAAGCCGTGGTGTACGACGCGCAAGTGTCGGGGAAGGCGCGCTTCGCACTGCCGCCGGACCTTGCGCGGCACTCGGTGACGCAGGCCGACATGATGCTAGACCGCGCCGAGCTGCGCTTCGGCCTGAGCGACCCGCGCGGACTCGGCGCCAATCCGCGCGTTGCCGCCGACGGCAAGCCGCTGCGGCTCCAACCGGGCGGCGGCAGCAGTAGCGGCGGGCGCGGATTCTTCGCCTGGATCGACGCGGAGAGCCTGACCGGGCGGCCGCTCGAGGTCGAATTCGCCTACGATTTTCGAGGCAATGCGTCGCTCGCCGTGGCGCCGCAGGCCGGGGACACGCGCTGGACGGTGCGCTCGTCGTGGCCGCATCCGAGCTTCGCCGGCGATTTTCTGCCCACCCAGCGCAAGGTCACGGACAAAGGCTTCGAAGCGAGCTATCGGATCGGCAATCTCGCGCTCGGGCGCTCGCTGGTGTCGACCGGTCCGGCCGGCAGCTCCAACGTGGTCGAGCGCGTCGCGCCGCCGTCACCGGACATGCCGCGCGCAGCAGCAGACTCCGGCGCTCCGCAGACCGCCAGCATCAGCCTGATCCAGCCGGTCGACCTTTATTCGCAGGTCAACCGGGCGACCAAATACGGCTTCCTGTTCATCGGCTTCACCTTTTTGACGCTGCTGATGTTCGACGTCATCGCCGGCATTCGCATCTCGCCGGTCGAATATCTGCTGATGGGCGCGGCGCTGGTGCTGTTCTTCGTCCTTCTGCTCGCCTTTGCCGAAGTGATCGGCTTCGCTGCCGCCTACGTGCTGGCATCGGCGGCGATCGCCGGCCTCAACACCGCTTATTCGGCCGCGGTGCTCAAGAGCTGGCGGCGGGCGGGGCTGATCTGCGGGCTGCTGGTTGCGCTTTACGCGGTGCTCTACATCTTGCTGAACCTCGAGGCGTTTTCGCTGCTGATCGGCTCGCTGCTGCTGTTCGCGGCGCTGGCCGGGGTGATGTACGCGACCCGGCGGATCGACTGGAGCGCGAGGAGAGATGGCGCTGAAACCTGACGTGGTTGGGAAATTCTTGCGGCTCGGCTAGACGCGACGGCATGACCGATCACGTCCCGCCGAAGCGCATTTTCCCAACCTCAAAAGTCGACGCGCAGGCTGCCCGGCATATCCCGTCGAGCCCGCAGACCGAAAGCGCCGCTTATCAGCTCGCTTTCCAGGATACCGACTTTCTGCTGCGCGAGGATTTGCGCCCGGTGCGTTTCCAACTTGAGCTGTTGAAACCCGAGCTGTTCCTCGACGAGGCCAAAATCGGTTCCATCATTGTCTTCTACGGCTCGGCGCGGATTCCCGAGCCGGCCGAGGCCGATGCCTTGATCGCCGCCGCGACCACCGACGAACAGCGCGCGGTGGCCGAGCGGCTCAAGGCCAAATCGCATTATTACACCGTCGCTTACGATCTAGCACGGCTCGCCAGCCAGTGCTCAGAGGACGAAGATGGCTGGCGTCATTTCGTCGTCTGTTCGGGCGGCGGACCTGCGATCATGGAAGCCGCAAACCGAGGCGCCCACGATGAGGGGCACGACAGCATCGGACTCAATATCGTCCTGCCTCACGAGCAATTGCCCAACCGTTACGTGACCCCGGAACTGAGTTTCCAGTTTCACTATTTCGCGCTGCGAAAGATGCATTTCCTGCTTCGCGCGCGGGCCGTCGCTGTGTTTCCCGGCGGTTTCGGCACGTTCGACGAGATGTTCGAATTGCTGACGCTGATTCAGACCGGCAAGGTGCGGCCGCTGCCGATCCTGCTGTTCGGTCGCGAGTTCTGGAACAAGGTGGTCAACTTCCAGGCATTGGTCGACGAGGGCGTAATTTCGCCCGGCGACCTCGACCTCATCCACTGGTGCGAGGACGCGCAGGAAGCGTGGGACTTCGTCCAGCGCTTCTACGAAAAGGATTAGGCGCTAAGGTTTCTTGGCGCCCGCCGGCTCGGCCGGCTGCGTTGTTGGAGACGGCGCCTTCGCGTTCTTGCCGGCGGCCGCGGTGTCAGAAGCGGCTGGAGCGGCGGGGGCCGCTTCAGCCGGAGCCGCGGGCAGCGGCTGTGGCGAATCGCTGCGCGCGTTGAGGAAAGCGATGACGTTGGCGCGATCCTCGGGCTTGCTCAGGCCGGCAAAAGTCATCTTGGTTCCAGGGGCGAATTTCTTGGGGCTGGTCAGCCACTCACTCAGGTTTGTGAAGTTCCAGGTGCCGCCCTTGCTGCTCAGCGCGTCGGAGAAAGCGAAGCCATTGGCGCCCTTGCCAATCCCCTCGCCGAGCACGCCCCACAGGTTGGGCCCAAGCTGGTTGGCGCCGCCCTTGTCGGCATTGTGGCAGGCGGCGCATTTCTTGAACACCTGCTCACCCTTGGTCGCGTCCGCGACCGAGAAATCGATCGGCTTTTCGGCCACCGCTCCGCCGTCGCCTTCGGCCGCCACACCCTCGATCGGGTAGCCCATCTTTTCCGGCCGTTCCTGGTTGAAATACAAGCCACTAACGATCGACGAACCAAGGGCGACGATGCCCGCAAACAGCACCCAGCCGGCGATGGTCGTGAAACGGTCGTTCATTCAGATCTCCGCTCGGCCGAGCCGACGAGTGTCTTGGAGTGGCCTGCCCTTTAGGGAGGACTTTGAGCTTCTTCAAGCAGGCGCTCGGACTGGTCGGTGGTGGCTTCGTAACTGCGCTTTGAGCGAGCCAGCACCTGCTCCGCAGCGCGGCGGTAGAGCGTCGGCAGGCCGGCTTCGTCGAGCCGGTCGAGCGGCTGCCACCAGCCGTCGCCGTCGGTTGCGTCCGAACCGACCACCGCCAGGTCGAGCGCGAAATGGGTGAACACATGGCGGACCCGTGCCAGCGGCGGGGAGGGCAGTTCCCGCGCCTCTTCGGTCCATTCGCCACCGGGCAGCGACGCCATTCCGCCGAGCATTCCCCTGGGCGGCCGGCGCACCAGCCAAAGAGCACCGTCGCGCTCGATCCAGCGGGCAATGCCGTGGCGCTGCGGCCGCGTTCGAACGGCCTTGGGCTCCGGAAAGGCCTCAGGGGTGCCGCTGGCGCGCGCGCCACAGTCGCGGTTGAGCGGGCAAGCCGGGCAGTCGGGCGCCTTGGGACGGCAGATGGTCGCGCCGAGGTCCATCATCGCTTGGGCGAAATCGCCAGCGTTGCCCGCTGGAGTCATTGCCTCGACGAGTGTGCGAATTTGGCTTCGTCCGGGCCGTTTGAGCCCGTGGAGTCGCGCAATCACTCGGGCGACATTGGTGTCGATCACCGTGGCATCGCGGCCAAAGGCGATCGCCGCGATCGCCGCCGCCGTATAGTCGCCGACGCCCGGCAGCTGGCGCAGCTCGGCCTCGGTCGACGGAAAGCCTCCTCGCTCCGCCACCGCGCGAGCGCAGGCGATCAGATTGCGGGCCCGGGCGTAGTAGCCGAGCCCGGCCCATTCGGCGAGGATTGCCTCGTCGCTAGCCGTTGCCAACGCGGCAATGGTCGGCCAACGGGCGACGAATCGCTCGAACCGCGGGGCGACCGCGGCGACGGTGGTCTGCTGCAGCATGACCTCGCTCAGCCACACCCGGTAGGGGTCGGGCGGCGGTTCGCCGGGCGCGGCGCGCCACGGCAGCCGGCGGGCATGGCCAAGATAATGTGCAATCAGGTGATTTGCGGCATTGGCGGGCACGGTTCGGCTATGGCATGGTCGCCCGCGATGTCGAAGCCCCGCCAGCCCCGCACACCCGATGCGCCCCGCGGCGGCCGCGCGCGCTCTGCCGGGGATATCCTCGGCAAGGTCGGCAGTACCGCATTCAAGCGCTTCGGCTTCGTCCAGAGCGCGATCGTCAGCCGCTGGGGTGAGATCGTCGGCGAGCGCTATGCCAAGGTGTCGTCGCCGGAATCGATCCGCTTCCCGGCCGGGCGCAAGTCGGGCGGCGTGCTGACCCTGCTGGTCGAGGGCGCCCACGCGCCGCTGATGCAGCATTTGACCCCGCTGATCATCGAGCGGGTCAATCGCTTTTTCGGCCATGAGGCGATCAACCGCCTGGTGTTTCGCCAAGGCCGGGCGTCGGTAGCGCGCAAGTCGCTCAACCGGCCCGAGCTTCGCAGCGTACCTAAGGAGCTTGGCGAAGGGCTTCGGCAGATCGCCGACCCCGAGCTTCGCGCGTGTCTCGAAGCGCTCGCAGCGCGGCTCGATTCGAGCCAAGGTCCGCCGACCGTCGACAGTCCCGAAGAAACTCCCGTTCCTGTCATCATCCGGAGGTAATCAGTTGATCAAGAGCAGCCATCTTCTCGTCGCGGCCGTGGCGATTTTCGCCAGCGCCGCGTGCAATGCGGAAAAGAACAAGGATGCCAGCGCTCCCGGCGGAGCCGCAGCCAAGGCGGTCACGCCGCCCAAGGGTGGCGACTGGACCCAGCAAGTGTCGGCGACATCGGCGGGCGGCTTCGTGATGGGTAATCCCAACGCCGCCGCG
Source organism: Sphingomicrobium sp. (assembly GCA_039934055.1). Classification (GTDB taxonomy): domain Bacteria; phylum Pseudomonadota; class Alphaproteobacteria; order Sphingomonadales; family Sphingomonadaceae; genus Sphingomicrobium. The sequence continues at coordinate 10,784 of JBDTMX010000076.1, forward strand.
AAGCTCATCGAATACGGCTCGATGACCTGCCCGCACTGTCGCGAGTTCGACGAAACCGGCGTTCCGACGCTGATCGCCAAATACGTCAAGAGCGGCCGGGTCAGCTACGAATTCCGCAACTATGTGCGCGACCCCTACGACCTCGCCGGGGCGCTGATCACCCGCTGCAACGGCGCCCAGAGTTTTTTCCCGCTGACCCGGGCGATGTACAAGGACCAGCCCACTTGGGTCGCCAAGCTGCAGACCGTGCCGCCGGCCCAGCAAGAGGCGATCGGCAACCTCGGTCCTGAACGGCAGTTCGTCGAAATCGCCAAGCTCGCCGGGTTCCAGCAATGGGCGGCAATGCGCGGCGTCCCGTCGGCCAAGAGCACCGCGTGCCTGCAGAACGACGCGGAGGTCAACCGGCTGGTCCAGATGAACAGCGACGCGACCACGCAATATCCGGATTTCAAGGGGACCCCGACATTTGTCGTCAATGGCAAGCTGGTCGACGGCGCGACCTGGGTGGTATTGGAGCCGGTGCTCCGCAAAGCGATTGGTGGCTGACGGCGGCGGCTAAGGGCGCACGGTAAGGGGAGCAGGCGTTGAAGATCCGGCGGCTGAAGCTCAGCGGCTTCAAGAGCTTCGTCGAGCCGTCGGAGCTTCGCGTCGAGCCGGGGCTGACCGGGATCGTCGGGCCCAATGGCTGCGGCAAGTCGAATTTGCTGGAGGCGATCCGCTGGGCGATGGGCGAGGGCAGCCCCAAGTCGCTGCGCGGCGGCGGCATGGACGACGTGATCTTCGCCGGCACCGCGACCCGCCCGCCGCGCGACTTCGCCGAGGTCTCGATCCTGGTCGAGCGCGGGGAGGCTGAAGAAACCGAAGTCACCCGGCGGATCGAGCGCGGCGCCGGATCGGCCTACCGCATCGACGGCCGCGACGTGCGCGCCAAGGACGTCGCATTGCTGTTCGCCGACGCCGCCACCGGGGCCCATTCGCCGGCGCTGGTCAGCCAGGGCCGCATCGGGTCGGTGATCGCGGCCAAACCGACCGAGCGCCGCCAGATGCTCGAGGAAGCAGCCGGGATTTCGGGCCTCCATGCACGCCGCAAGGATGCCGAGCAGAAATTGCGCGCGACCGAGGCCAATCTCGCTCGGCTGGGCGAGATCCTCGCCGAGCAGGAGGCGCGGGCCGGGGCGCTGCGCCGCCAGGCGCGTGCGGCCGAACGCTATCGCCAGCTGAGCGACAAGATCCGGGCCGTCGAAGCGCGGCTGGTCCACGCGCGCTGGGCCGAGGCCGACCGGGCGGCGGAGAGTGCCAACCGCGAGGCCGGCGCTGCGGGCGACGAAGTGGCCAGCTTGCAGAAGCTTGTCGCCGACGCGCAGGCCCGCCAGGGGGAGGCGAACGCGCTTCTGGCGCAGCGGCGCGGCGAGCTCGGCGAAGCGCGGGACGCGGCGCTCAACCTTGCCCACCAGCTGGCGTCGGCCAGGGCGCGGCGCGACACGGTCGTCCGCCGGCTCGAGGAATTGGAGCGGCTCGACCTGTCGCTTGCCGCCGACATCCAGCGCGAGGAAGCGCTTCAGGGCGATGCCGCGCGGGCGATCGCGCAACTCGACGAGGAGCGCGCCGCCATTGAGCGTAGGCTGGTCGACGCCGAAGCGATCGCAGCGCGGATTGCGACCGAGCTCGGCAAAGCTGAAGCGACGTCGCGGAATTCCGAGGCGGCACTGGCCGAGCTGCTCGCCCGCCAGGCCGCGATGCGGGCGGAACGCCGGGTTGGCGAGGCGGCGCTCGAGGCCGCGCAGGCCCAGGCCGCGCGGACCGGGCAGGAGCGACAGCGGCTTGCCGGGCAACTCGAGGCGCTCGGCGATGGCGGCGCCCTGGCCAATGCCCGCGAGCAGGCTGAGCGCCGGGCGGAAGCTGCCGCAAAGGATTTGGCGCAGGCGGACGCGAGCCGGGTGGCAGCCGAACAAGGGCGCGCCGCCGCGGCCGACCGCCGCGACGCCGCCGAAAGCGTGCTTGCAGCAGCCCGCGCGGCACTGTCGGCGGCGAGGTCCGAGCACGATGCGCTGGCCCGGGCGCTCGACCATGGTGGCGGCGCAGCGATTGCCAGCCTTGTCGCCGAGCCGGGTTATGAGCGGGCGCTGGCGGCAGCGCTCGGCGAGGATGCGGATGCCGCGATCGGCGGCGATGCGCCGCGCCGCTGGCAAGGGAGCGAGCCCGCGCCCGACGACCCGCCATTGCCTCGGGGGCTGAGCCCGTTGGCCGATCACGTCGAGGCGCCGCGCGAGCTCGAGCGGCGGCTGCGGCAGGTCGGCGTGAGCGACAAGGATGGCGGCCAGCCGCTTGGCGTCGGGCAACGGCTGGTGACGCGCGATGGGCTGCTGCGCCGCTGGGACGGCTTCGTCTCGATCGGGGGCGGAGCGGCGGCGGCCGAGCGCCTGATCCGGTCGAACCGGCTGGCCGAGCTGGCGCGCGACCTTCCAGCGCTCGAGCAGGCGCTTGGCGTGGCGCAGGGCGAACGCGATGCGGCGGTCAAGGAGGTCGAGCATTTTCGGGGCGTCGGCGAAGCGGCGCGGGGGGTGGCGGCGACGGCCGAGACCGAAGCGCGCGAAGCGGCTCGGGCGGGCGACAGCGCCGCCGCCGCGCTCGAGCGGCTGGAGGCGCAACGCGCCGCGCTCGGCGAGCGGCTGGCGGACCTCGGTCCGGTAGTGGATGCGGCCGCCGAGGCGGTGACGGCAGCAGAATCGGCGCTTGCCACACTGCCCGATCCGGCCGCGCTGGAGCTTGAGATCGACGGCGCGCGGGGCTGTGCCGCCGCGGCCGCGGAGGTGGTCGCCGACAAGCGTGCCGAGGCCGCGACCCGGGCGCGCGAGACGGCTGCGGATCGCGAACGCCACGGTGCTGCGGGCCGCGAACAGAATGAATGGCGCAAGCGCCAAAGCGACGCCGAGGCGCGGCTCACCCAAGCGGTCGAACGGCAGCAGAGCCAGGTGGCCGAGCGCGCCGAGCTTGCGGCCGAGCCCGAGCGGCTCACTGGCGAGATCGATGCGCTTGAACAGGCTATCGCCGACAATCAGTCGGCCGTGGCGGCGGCTGCCGCGGCCGAGCAGGAGGCCGAGCGCGGGTTTTCCGAGGCGGCTGCGGAAGTTTCGCGCAGCGGAGAGGCTCTGACCGCGGCGCGCGAAACCCGGGCCGCGGCGACTGCCCGCGCCGAGGCACAGCAGGCGCGCAGCGCCGAATATGCACGGATCTGCGTCGAGCGCTTCGAATGCGTGCCGCAGCGGCTGCCCGAGAAGCTCGGCTTCGACTCCGACGAGGTGCGCGACCCCGACACGGAATCTGCCCAACTCGAGCGGCTGACCGCCGACCGCGAGCGGCTCGGCCCGGTCAATCTTGTCGCCGAGCAGGAGCTGGCCGAGATCGACGAGGCGCGGACCAGCGGCGCCGCCGAGGCCGAGGAACTGACCCAGGCGATCCACCGATTGCGGGGCTCGATCGGCAGCCTCAACCGCGAGGGCCGGGTGCGGCTGCTGGAAGCCTACGAGAAGGTCAACGCGCACTTCCGAAGCCTGTTCCGGACCCTGTTCGACGGCGGCCAGGCGCACCTCGAGCTGGTCGAAAGCGACGATCCGCTGGAGGCCGGGCTGGAGATCATGGCGCAGCCGCCGGGCAAGCGCCTGTCGATGCTGACCCTGCTGTCGGGCGGCGAGCAGGCGCTGACCGCGATCGCTTTGGTGTTCGCATTGTTCCTGACCAACCCGGCGCCGATTTGCGTGCTCGACGAGGTCGACGCGCCCTTGGACGACGCCAACGTCGAGCGCTTCTGCGACCTGCTCGAGCGGATGACGCAGGAGACCGATACGCGCTATCTGATTGTCACCCACAATGCGGTGACCATGAGCCGCATGCACCGGCTCTATGGAGTGACGATGATCGAGAAGGGCATCAGCCGCCTGGTGTCGGTCGACTTGAGCGCCGCGACCCTGCTCGCAGCCGAGTGACCGCCCGCTTCGTTCCTCCTTTTCCTGCCCGTGGCGCGGGCCCGGTGGCGGTCTGGCGCGGCTTCTTCGGCGAGCGCGCGCGGACCCTGGTCTACGGCTGGTCGGAGCGGGCGTTTCGCTTGCCCTACATGCAGCGCAACGTGCTCGGTTACCGGGTGCACATCCCGCTTGACCCGGATGCGGTGCAGCATGTGCTGCTCGACAATGCCGCCAATTACGAGAAGCCGCGGTTGGTCAAGCGGCTGCTGGCGCCGGTGATCGGGCGGGGCTTGCTGAGCTCGGACGGCGCGCTGTGGCGTGATCAAAGGAAAATCGTCGCCGCCAGCTTTACCCCGACCGCGGTCGACGCGCTGGTGCCGGTATTCGGCGAGGTCGCCGAGGCGGCGGCGGCTGGGTGGACAGACGGTGTTCGGGACATGGCGCGGGAAGCAACTGCGGCGACCATGCGGATCATCTCCAATGCGTTGTTCGGCGGGGACGAGCGCCTGACCAGCGCCGAGGCGATGGGCCATATCTCAGCGGCGCTCGGCGGGGTCAGCGAGGCCCGGCTGCAAGTGCTGCTCAACCTGCCGATGATCCCGGTCAGCCTGCGCGGCTACCGCGGGCGGCGTGGCCAGATTTATCTTCGCCGGACGCTCACCGACCTGGTGCGCGAGCGGCTAGCCGGCGATGCGCCGCCTGACTTCGTGACGCGCATGATCCACGCCCTTCGCGACCGCTTTCCGACCGAGGAAGCGATCGAGCTGGCGGTCGACAACGCCGCGACTTTCTACCTCGCTGGACACGAGACCACCGCCAACGCTGTCACCTGGACGCTGTATTTGCTATCGGAGCAGGCCGAACTGCAGGCGAGCGGCGCGGCGGAAGCGGCCGAGGCGCTGGCGGCGGGCGTCGATGCGGCGCTGCCCGACCGGTTGCCGTTGCTGCGCATGATCTTCGAGGAGGCGTTGCGGCTTTATCCGTCGGCGCCGCGCTTTGATCGCGAAGCGGTCGCGGCTGACCGCCTCGGCGAACATGAAGTCCGGGCGGGCGACCTGGTGTCGATCTGGCCGTGGCTGCTCCATCGCCACCGGAAGCTGTGGGACGATCCCGACGCGTTCGATCACACCCGCTTCGCGCCCGAGCGCAAGGCCGGTCGGCACCGGTTCCAGTACATCCCGTTCGGGGGCGGCCCGCGGTCGTGCGTCGGGGCTCGGTTCGCGATGGCGGAAGCCCTGACAATTCTCGCCGTGTGGCTCGTCCGATGGAGCTTCGCGCCGGTGCCGGGGCGCAAGGTCGAACTGTCGGGAGCGGTGACGCTGCGCCCGGCTGGAGGATTGCCGCTCACGCTGGCGCGTCGCGGCTAGCCGGCAACACGGTCGCCGTGCCGCGCTTCACACGGGTCGACGCGGCCGGCTCTTTCAAGGTCCGCGACGGCCTGGAGCTGCAGCTTAAAGTCGATAACCTGCTTGACGAGGATTACATCGGGCTCGCCTTCAACGACAATGTTCTGACGCCCGGAAGCCCGCGCACAGTGCGAGCACCGTTGCGCTTGGGCCTTTGACCTACGTCGTTGCCGGCTCGGCGGCGTGGGCGGCGACCATGCGGTCGTTGACCAGCACTTTGAACAGCACGAATGCGACCAGCCCGACCACGGCGGTGGCGACGTGGATCAGCCAGAATGTCGGAGTTGGAAGGGTCGAATAAAGCCCTCCGACATAGCCAACCATCTTATTGGCCCCGAAGAAGGCCAGATAATACAGACCGATCACCGTCGCCGTAATCTGCTTTGGCGCAATCTTGGTGAACAGCGCGAGGCTCACCGGCAGAATATGCGCGAAGCCGATGCTGTTCAGCAGATGGAACATGAACGGCCAGAACAGGCCCACCTTGTCGCCGGTCGGGGTGACCGTCGCGGCCGCAACTAGGCATAGGCCGCCGGCGATGGTGAAGAAGCTGCCGATGATCATCTTGGTGATCTCGTCGGGCTCGCGCAGCTTGAGGCTCCACAGTTTCCAAAACAAAGCGACCGCCACCAGCATGGCGAAACTGAGGATCGCGTCGAGCGTGATCAGCCAGCTCGACGGCATCGTGTATTGCATGAACTGCAGGTTGAAGTGCTGGTCGCCCCAGACGAGATACGCGTTGAAGATCTCCTGGTTGGTCAGCAGCGAGATCGCCATGACCGGAATCAGGATGCACAGCGAGAGGACACGGAATTTGTCCTCTCGTTCGAGGTTTCTGGTCAGGAACCAATAGAGCGCGCCAATCATCGCGCACGCGGCGACGGTCCCGGTGAGCCACGAGGAAAACAGAATTCCCGAGATCAGCAACCAGATGATGACGAGCGCTGCGATCCCGATCGCTCCAGCAACGACGCGGCCGATCAGCTGCTTTTGTTCACGGTCGGCGACACCAAGATCGGACGGCAACCATTTTTGCCCCGACAGATAAATGACTAGGCCAAGCACCATCACGACCCCGGCGCAGCCGAATCCATAATGCCACCCAACTTCTTGGCCGAGCGTGCCCGAGATCAGCGGCGCAGCGATCACGCTTACGTTGATGAAGATATAGAAGATCTGGAACGCCATCGCCCGGCGCAGATCGTTTTCCGAATAAAGCTCACCGACCTGGGTGGCGATATTGCCCTTGAACAGGCCGACTCCGACGATCAGCGCTAGAAGTGCGAACAGGAACGCCCCCTCGATCGCCATCAGGAAGTGCCCGAGCGCCATAATCAAGGCCCCGGCGATCAAAGCGATTCTGCGGCCTGTCAGTTTATCGGCGATGATCCCGCCGAGGATTGGCATCAGGTAAACGAGCGAAGTGTAATCGCCGAAAATGGCCGATGAGAGCGGCTGCCCGTCGAGACCCGGATAATGCCAGGCTCTCAGCCAGGCGAGGCCGGTAACATTCTCGATATGACCCGCGAGCAGGAGATAGTTGACCATGTAGAGCGTGAGCAGCGTCTGCATGGAGTAATAGGAAAAGCGCTCGCATGCCTCGGTAAAGCCGAGGTAGCCGAGGCCTTTGGGATGGCCGAGGAATGCGCGGTCGTTGTGGTCGAAATGTTCAAAATCGGGTTCGACGTCGGGTACGCTCATTTCATCGTCCTTGTCTCTGCGCTCGGCTCTAGGCCTTCGCGCTCGGTTGTAGTTCCAATGCTCGCGACAGCGGGCGGTTCAAGGCGAAGACGATCAGCGCGCCGGCAAAGCCGATTGCGGCGTCCATCGTCCAGAAAGCGGCGGGAGTCATCGTCTCGTAGAAGCTGCCAACCCAGCCCATCAGCACGCTGCCGGCGAACAGCGACAGAAAGGCCCCACCCATCAGCGTCGAATTGACCTTCGCCGGCGCGGCTTCCGAGATCAGCGCGAGCAGCACCGGCCAGTAATAGATGAAGGCGAACCCCATCCCGGTGTAGCATGCCAAAGCCCAGAGCACCGGCACCTTGCCGGTGGCGTCGGGCAACAGGCAGCCGGCAACGAGCAGCAGCGCCGAAGCGCCGACCAGCGCCGAGCCGAGGCCGATCTTGGCGACCGCGCCGGGTTCGCGCCCGCGCCGCGCCTGCCAGCGCCACAGCGCGACCAGCGGCGGCACCGCGATGATGCTGGCGAAACTGTCGACCGAGTTGAACCACGATGCCGGCACCGAACCGAGCGGCGTCGCGAGGCTGACTTGGGCGTCGATCCAGACGATGCCGATGTTCCAGATCATCGGGTAGGCGATGTTGGGCAGGACGGTCAGTGCGATGACCCCGATCAGCAGCCAGGTGCGGCGCCGCTCGGTGGCGGTCAGCGGCGGCAGCATTGGCTTGTCGGCGCGGCGGACGCGGCCGTCGGGCAGGTGGCGCTGGCCGGCGAGATAGACCAGCAGCGCGACGATCATCAGCCCCGCGGCAAGGCCGAAGCCGGCGTGCCAGCCATAGACCGCGGCGACCCCACCGCACGCCAGGGGACCGGCCACCGCGCCGATGTTGATCGCGGCCGAGAATATCGTGAAGCCCTGCGTGCGCCGCGATTCGTCCTCACGCGGGTAGAGCTGGCCAACCTGGGCGGAGATGTTGCCCTTGAGGCAGCCCGAGCCGACGATCAGCAGCGCCAGCGCAACCAGGAAGCTCTGGTCGAACGACATCGCGAGATGCCCGGCGCTCATTAGCAGCGCGCCGAGAACGACGGTCGTCCGGGTTCCGAGCCAGCGGTCGGCAACCCACCCGCCGAGCAGCGGCGTGAAATAGACCAGCCCACCGTACCAGCCGTAGATCAGCGAGGCGAACGCATGGTCCGACATCGGTCCGCGAAACTCGAGCAAGCGGCGAAGCGCGCCGAGGCCGAGGACATGCTCGACGTGGCCGGGAAGCAGCAGCTGATTGATCATGTACAGCGCGAGAAGCGCCGTCATGCCGTAGTAGGAAAAGCGCTCCCACATTTCGGTGAAGCCGAGATAGGCGAGTCCGCGCGGGTGGCCGAGAAACGTGCGGCCGCCGTCGATCGGGTGTGCATCGAGGGTGGCTTCGGCCGACGTCACGCTCGCGCTCTCCCCAGTTCCTGCGACTGGCTAACAGAGCTTTCGGGTGCGCAACATCCCTTTTTGCGAGCCGCAGCCGCCTTCCGTCGAAAGCGCCATTGAGTTGATCGCGCGCGGCGCTAGTGTCGCCGCGCTTCGCATTCGGGGGAGACCATCCATGCGTATTCGTTCGCTCGCGCTCACCGCCGCTCTGTCGCTCGCGCTCGCAGCGCCGGCGCTCGCCGCTCCAAGCGACGATTTCCACGCGCTGATGGATCAATATTGGGCGGCGGCGCTCAAGAACTCGCCGTCGCTCGCGACCAGCATCGGGGTGAGCACATACGACGCCCAGCTCGACGTGCTGAGCCTCGCCGAAATGGATCGGCAGGCGGCCGAGGCGGCGGCCTTCCGGGCGCGGCTCAACGCCATCCCGAAATCGGCGCTGGGTCTCGAAGACCAGACCAACTATCTGATCCTCAAGCGCAACCTTGATAGCGCGGTCGAGGCCAACCGCTTCGGCGAGCGGCAGATGCTTTATTCGACGCTCGGCAGCTATCACGACTTCCTCGCCGGCATGGCCGAGAACCAGCCGTTCCGGGCCCGCGCCGACTATGAGAATTACCTCAAGCGGATCGCGCTCGTCCCCGACCGGATGCGCGCCTATGGCGAGATCAGCGCCAAGGCGGCGCGCGAAGGCTTTGTCCAGCCGTGCGTGACGATGGCCGGTTTCCCGCAATCGATCAGCGGGAACATCGCCGCGGACCCGACGCAGTCACGCTTCTATTTGCCGTTCGCGGGCGACCGGCCCGCCATCGTCACCGCGGCCGAATGGGAGTCGCTGAAGGTCCGCGCGGCCGCGCTGATCCGCGATCAGATCAACCCATCCTATGCGCGCTTCGGCCAGCTCTACGACACCCAGCTCAAGTCGACTTGCCGGCAGAGCGTCGGCGCTTCGGCGCTGCCGCAGGGCAAGGAATATTATGCGTATTTGGTGCGCACCCACACCACGACCGACAAGACGCCGGAGGAGATCCACCAATTGGGCCTGCGCGAAGTTGCGCGGATCCGGAGCGAGATGGTCGACGTCGCGAAAAAGGCGGGCTTTCCGTCACGCGAGGCGATGATCGCCGAAATGCGCAGCAACCCGAAATATTTCGCCAAGACTCCGGACGAGCTGCTCGCCGCCTCGGCGCGCATGGCCAAGACCATCGACGGCAAGATGCCGAGCTTGTTCACTCGGCTACCGCGGCTGCCGTACGGCATTCGGCCAATGCCTTTGGCGACTGCGCCCGGCGACACCACTGCGCGCTACCAGCCGGGCAGCCCGGATGCGGGCATCGCCGGCTTCTACCTCGTCAACACCACCAAGCTGGACCAGCGGCCGCTGTGGGAAATTCCGGCGCTGACCGCGCATGAGGCGGTGCCCGGCCACCACATGCAGATCGCGACCCAGCAGGAACTCGACCTGCCGGCGTGGCGCAA
>JBDTMX010000077.1:0-18282 GCA_039934055.1 Sphingomicrobium sp.
GCGAGGTCGACGCGATCGTCCACGTGCTGCGCTGCTTCGAGGGCGGCGACGTCACTCACGTCGAGGGCCGCGTCGACCCCATCGCCGACGCCGAGACGGTCGAAACCGAGCTGATGCTGGCCGACCTCGACAGCCTCGAACGGCGTGTCCCCAACCTCGTCAAGAAAGCCCAGCAAGGCGACAAGGAAGCGAAGATCGAGGCCTCGGTGCTCGGTCAGGCGCTCGAGCTGTTGCGGGCGTCCAAGCCGGCGCGGCTGACAAAGCCGAAGGACGCCGAGGAGGCCAAAGCGCTCGAGCGGGCGCAGCTGCTGACCGCCAAGCCGGTGCTTTACGTGTGCAACGTCGACGAAGCCGACGCTGTGGACGGCAACGCGCTGTCGCGCCTCGTATTCGAAAAAGCCGCGGTCGAGCATGCCGGCGCGGTGGTCATCTCGGCCGCGATCGAAGCCGAGATCGCGACACTCGACGAAGCCGACCGCGCCGGCTTCCTCGCCGACCTCGGCCTATCGGAAACCGGCCTCACCCGAGTGATCCGCGCCGGCTACCAGTTGCTCGGCCTGATCACCTTTTTCACCGCCGGGCCCAAGGAAGCGCGCGCCTGGACGGTCGAGCGCGGCGCCCGGGCCCCGCAGGCGGCGGGCGTCATCCACACCGATTTCGAGCGCGGCTTCATCCGCGCCGAGACCATCGCCTACGACGATTTCATCGCCTGCGGCGGCGAGATGGGCGCTAAGGATGCCGGCAAGATGCGCGCCGAGGGCAAGGATTATGTCGTCCAGGACGGCGACGTCTTGCTGTTCCGCTTCAACGTCTGACGCAATTTTCCGGCTTCTTAGCGCTGGCTCTCCCGGTAGAGCATCACCGCCAACAGCCCGGTGATGATGATCGCCAGCCAGCTCGCCGCCATCGGCGCCTCATGGCTGCCGAGGATGATCTGGAAATGGGTCACGATCCGATAGAGATGGACCAGCGCCATCAAAGCGAAGATCGCTGCCGCCAGCAGCGTGAACGGCCTGCTCGTATTCATGTCCGTCTCCCCGTTACCAATCCCCTGTCCGAATTGCTGCATCCTGTTCCTCGCCGAGCCGTTCGGCAAGCCCGAGCATCGCCTGCACCCAGGCCGCGCCGAATGCCCAGCCGCCGATCACGTCGCTTGGCCAATGGACGCCGAGCATCGGGCGGGTGATGCCGATCGAGGCGGTCGCGGCGAGCGCCAGCGGCACCGCCAGCCGCCGCCAGCGCCGCGGCGCCACCAGCAGCGCCAGGCTCAGGAACACGATCATCGAATTGCCCGCGTGGCCGCTCGGGAACGACAGGCTCCTGACCGGCACCAGATGGACCTGGTCTTCGGGCCGCAGCCGGCCGATGCCGAGCTTCTGAAGCTCGACCAGCAGGCGCCCGACGAGGGTGATTCCCAGCAAGAGGATCGCCGACCGCGGCTGGCGGCGGTAGACCAGCACCAGCGCCCCGATCACCGTCAGCCCGATCAGCGGCGCCCATTCGCCGAAATTGGTCACCGCGATCACCGCCGCGCGCATCGCCGGGCGATCGGCCGAGTAAAGCAATTGCAGCAGCCGTTGGTCGAGTGCCCCGGTGCCGGTCAGCAACATCGCCAGCCACAGCGCCGCCAGTGCGGCGACGCCACTGGCCAGCCGGTGGCGCGCTAGAACTTCACCCCCGCGCGCAGCCCGATCGTCCGCGGCCGTCCGGGCACGATCTTCACTTGCGTGCAGATGCTGCACACCACGAAGCGCGACAGCTCGTTGCGCTCATCGAAGATGTTCGATCCGAACAGCTCGATGCTGTAATTGCCCCAATCGTAACCAGCGAACAGGTCGACCAGGGTCGAGGCGTGGAGCTTCCCAAGCAGTGCGGCTTGAGCCTTGTCGATATCGGACGGGGCCGAGCCCTGGTAAGAGACCACCCCCTGGACGTGCGCCTTCCCGGACCACACCGGCCAGGTGTAGCGCGCGGTCGTGCTCGCTTTGAACTTGGGCGTGATCGGCAGGCGCGTCCCCGAAGGGGCGACGATAAAGTCAGGACGTCCGCGAAGATCGACGCCGCTGCAGTCGGGTGCCGGATCGATCGAAATCGCGACGTGGCAAATGTTACCCTTCGTCTTCGCGTCCGTGTAGGCGGCCGCCGCGGTCAACGTCAGGCCGCCGGCGACATAGTTGAGGTCGGTCTCGATACCGTTGACCCGCGCGTTGCGCCCGTTCTGGATTTGGGTGAGGCTGTTCAGGCCAAGGAAGCTGAACTGGAGGCCCTCCCACTTCTGGTGGTAGATCGCGCCGTTCCAGCGAATCCGGTTCCCCGCGAAGGTCACCTTCCAGCCCCCCTCAAAATTGGTCAGGAAGTCCGGTTGGTAGGCCGGCAGGCCGGGCTGACGATTGATGCCGCCCGGCCGGAAGCCTCTCGACCAGGTCGCGTAGAACATCAGCCCCTCATGCGGTTTCCACTGAGCGTTCAGGCGATGGATATGGCCGGAGCCCTTGCTCCGACGCGGAATGGCTTTCCCGTCCGGACCGACGTCCGCAACATCGTAACAGGGGATGTTGAGGCCACTATTGCCTTGCGCGTACGGGACCGACGGGTCGTGAAGCCCGAACAGCGGGTCCAACGGGTCAGTCACTACGGGCAGGCAGCGGTCTTCACCCGTATGCGAACCGACCGGATTCCCGGAGCCGAAGCCCGCGAAACCGTACAGCGTGTTGTCGAATCTGTAGAGGCGGCCGCCGGCAGTCAGGGTGATTTGCGGAGTGATGTCGAAGCTGGCTTCGCCGAACACGGCCCAGTCCCTGTCCACACGCCTCTGGTTGGTCAGCCACAAGGTGCCGGCCCAGCCGGTCACGGACAGGTCGGTCGCGAGGTTGTCGACCAGATAGTCCTGCAGGATGTGGTTGGTCTGCCTCTGGTAAAATGCGCCGACGATCGCGCGGATCGGCTTGTCGGCCGGAGAGGCGATGCGCAGCTCGTGGCTCATCTTGGTGAAGTGATCGGTGCCGGTGATGTGCTGCCGCGGGTCGATGATGTTGCCCGCATTGTCCCGATACACATTGCAACCCAGGATTCCCGGGCTCGCGCAGAACGACGGTGCGTAGCCATAGGAATCGACGTACGCATTGTAATAATCGATGTAATATTGGTTATAGGCGTCGGTATAGTCGGTATAATCGGTTGTCGCGAACCGCTTCCGGTCCATGTAAGCGCCGGCATATGTGATGTCGAAATTGGCGATCTTGCCTTGGATGGTGAGCGCCGCCTGCCAGTACTTATCCCTGGCGACTTCGGGCCTGAAGCGGACCGTATCGAGGTCACGCTGGTCCTCGTCCATGAAGAACGAGCCGTCGGCCGTTGCCTTCTGGTAAAGGAAGGTCGGGGTCGCCGTCCAATTGTCGTTGAGGTCGACCTTTAGCGCCGCTCGGCCGCCATAAGTGACGAGGTCGTTGTAGTTCTTCTCGACGCAGCAGCTGTTGTCGACGTGGACATCGTCGGCTGGGTCGGGAGCGAGGTAGGTCCGCTCGCTAAAGACATTGTCGATGAACCCGGCGTCGCGTTGCCAGAATGCCGATGCGCGGAACGCGATCCGGTCCGCAATCGGCAAGTTGATCATGCCCTCGAGCTTGCCGCCGACGCCGCCGTGATCGACCATGTTGATCTCGCCGTCGACTCGTCCGGACGTGACGCCGAGCTCCGGCTTGTTGGTGATGATGCGGATCGTGCCGGCCTGGCTCGATGCACCGTAGAGGGTGCCCTGCGGCCCGGCGAGGCTCTCGATCCGGGCGACGTCGTAGATGTGGACGTCGAGCGTTCCGCCGATCGTCGTCACCGGCTGCTCGTCGAGATACATGCCGACCGACGGCAGCGAGCCCGAGTGGTTGCCGTCGCCGCCGGTCGCGACGCCGCGCATGTAGACGGTGGTGAATCCGGGCTGCGCCGTCTGGAAGGTCACCGACGGCAGCTGCTTGGTATAGTCCTCGAAGTTGGAGATGTTCAGCTGTTCGAGCTTCTTGGTGCCGAGTACCTGCACGCTGAGCGGAACATTTTGCATGCTCTCTTCGCGCTTGGTCGCGGTGATGATGATGTCGCTCTGGTCGACGCCCTCGGGCGCGGCGGCCGCCCGCGCCGGCGCTTGCCCGGTCGTTGACGGGTCTTGCGCGAAGGCTGGTGTCGTCAACGCCGAGGATGCGAGTAGCCCGAGCAGAGCTGTGCGGAACGTGCGGTCGTTCATCGAATGCCCCCATTCGCTATGTAACGGCAATAGCGACAGAGCGACGAACGCTTGTCAACAGCAGTTATGACGGACGCGTGACAATTATCGGCTGGCTGTTACGCGAATGACGCGGGTGAATCGGGGTACGCGTCGAGCACCGGCCCGAGCGCGTCCTTCAATGGACCGAGAAACGGCTCGTATGCGCGCCACTCGTCGGTCGCCTGGCGATAGATCGGCTGGCGCACCTGCTCGGAGCTTGCCGTGCGCACCGCGCGCTCGGTCTTGTAGAATTCAAGGCAGGCCGGTTCGAACTCCAGCCCGCAATAGGCGAGCAGCGCCCGGACCTCGGCTTCGGTGTCGTCGACCATGCGTTCATAGATCACCCGGTGCACGCGCCCCGGCAGCACCGTATCGACGTGCGCCATCAACCGGACGTAATCGGCGTAATAACGCCCCACGTCCTCGAGGCCGTAGGTGAAGTCCTGCCCGCGCGCGAAATGCTGGCGGAAGTTCGAGAAACAGCAGCCGAGCGGGTGCCGCCGGGCGTCGATGATCTTCGCGTTGGGCAGGATCAACTGGATGAACGGCACGAACAGCCAGTTATTGGGCAGCTTGTCGATGAACAACGGACTGTCCGTACGGCGCTGCACGCTGGCCCGTTTGAGATACTCCTCCCCGAGCTGACGGCGCGCGTCCGGGGTGAGTTTCAGTGCCGGCCGGGGATAGCCCACCTTGCGCGCGAGTGACGGAATGTCCGGCAGCTCCGACGTTCCTTCGACGAGGCTGTGGGAGGAAAGAATCTGTTCGACCAGCGTCGACCCGGCGCGCGGCATGCCGACGATGAAGATCGGGTCCTGCGCCTCACAGCCACCCGCCCGCTCGGCGAACGATTCCTTGGTGAACACCGTGATGCACTGGTCGACCTTTTGCGTGACATCCTGTTGATCGTAGGGCTGGCCTTTGAGCCGCAGCGCATTGGCGCTCGCATAATAATCGAACGCCTCGGCGGCGCGGCCCAAATCGTGCATCGCCTTGCCGAGCGCAAAATTCAAATGGTAGCGGTCCTCATCCTTGAGGTCGGGGGCTTCCAGCGCGGCTTTCATCGTCGCAAGATCGGCCTCGTCGAACTTCACGGTCTTGAGGTTCGCCAGGCTCCACCAGGCCTCGCCGAGCGTCGGTCGAAGTGTGATCGCCTGGCGGTAAGCGGCGATGCCTTCCGCCTGCTGGCCCACGGTCTTGAGCATGTGGCCGTAAGCCAGCCACGGTTTTGGCTGGCGCGGAGTCTGGTCGAGCACGCTCTTGTAAAGCGTTATCGCCTCCTCAAAATCGCCAAGCCGGGCATGCGTTGCGGCCTTGAGGTTCCAGTGTCCGATCCAGTCCGGCTCTTCCGCGAGGATGTCGTCGAGCAGCTCCATGGCTTCGGCGGGACGCCCCATTCGTCCGAGAAAGATCGCGAGATTCGCCCTCGCGCTTGTCCACCCCGGCGCAAGCTCGACCGCGCGGCGCAGCAGATGCTCGGCGTCTTTCCAGCGCCCGATCCGCGACGCCAGTTCGGCGAGCATTCTGATCGCGAAGACATCGAACGGGTCTTCCTTAAGGTGCGGCTTCAACAGCCGCTCGGCAACGTCAAGCCGGTTCTCGTTCATCGCCATCGCCGCCTCGACGAGGTGCGGATGCCATCGGCCGGTGATCGGGGTCTGGGTCGCCACGGCTGCACCGTAGCGTCAACCGGCGCGCGCCGCTATGCGCGCAGCGATGCGCTATTTCGAAGACATCGAGGTCGGGGACGAGACCCTGTTCGGCCACTATGACGTGACCCGCGACGAAGTGCTCGAGTTCGCGCGCAAATATGATCCACAGCCGTTTCACCTGTCCGACGAGGAAGCGGCCAAGACCCACTTCGGGCGCATTGCGGCGAGCGGCTGGCATACCTGCGCCATGACCATGGCGGTGGTCGCGCGATACGTGGTCGAGGGAGGCCAGGCGGGACTCGGCTCGCCGGGCATAGACGAGCTGCGCTGGCGCAAGCCCGTCTATCCCGGCGATACGCTCCACGTCCGCGGCAAGATCGTCAGCAAGACGCCGTCGCGAAGCAAGCCCGATATCGGTTCATTCCGCACTGAGATGATTGTCACCAATCAGGACGGCCATCCCGTGATGACCTTCACCTCGATCGTTATGATCCAGCGCCGGCCGCGGGAGACCTAGTCGGACTGGCCGTGATGGCCGCGACGATTGCGGTTCGCATCATGCGACGATGAGCGATCCCCGTCGCTCCGCTTAGTCCGAGCCGTGTCGCGGCCGCGGGTGAAGCCGGTCCAGTTCTGCCGGACGGGGGTGGTGCCCGTCGTGGCCGTGGTCCGCTTCGACCAGTAGCGGCGCTGGCTGTCGCTCCAGCGGTGCGGACGGCGGTTAATGTCATACACGTAGTAGCCGCTGCCGGGGTAATAATAGCCGCCGTTCCAGCCATAGTATGACGAGCCGTAGCCGTACGATGGCTGGTACCCGTAGGGCGAATAGCCGTACGATGGCTGGTACCCGTAGGGCGAATAGCCGTAGCCATAGCCCCCGTAATAGGGGTTGTAATAGCCGCCGCTGCCGTAGCCGACCGATAGGCCGCCGTATCCAAACGGATCGTAAGTGGTGCAGCCGCTGAGGCCGAGGCCGGCCAAAGCGATCGCGGCGAGACGAAGTTTAGGAATGCGCATCGCAATTCTCCATTACATCCGGAGTCGTGCGCGCAATCGTCCCAAGCGGCTGAACCGCCGGTGAATTAACGCATTTTCAACAGTGTAAGGCTCTAGCCGGCGATGCGTTGCTTGGCTTTCGACCGCCGGTTCCTGGCCTGGTTCTCCGGACCGAGAACGCCGGTCGGGCTGACCTTGCGCTGCGCTTCCGCCCAGATCTGCTGGTAGGCGAGGTAAGCGAACACGGTTGCGAACAGCAGGAAGATCACCACCGCGATGCCCGAACGGTGGCGGCTCTCGAGCTTCGGTTCGGCGGTCCACACCAGGAATGCCGCGACGTCCTTGGCCATCTGATTGACGGTCGCTGGCGTGCCGTCGGCATAGGTCACCTGGCCGTTGCTGGTCAGCGGCGGCGGCATGGCGACGTTCAAACTCGCGAAATAGGGATTGTAATAAAGGTTCGGGGGAGTCTTGGCCGTCGAAAATTGCTTGAGCAGCGCGGCCGGCTGCGGCTGGTAACCGGTCAGCAGCGAATAGACGTAGGCCGCCCCGCCCTCGCGCGCCTTGGTGATCAGCGACAGGTCGGGCGGCAGCGCATTGTTGTTGCCTGCGCGAGCGGCGGTTTCGTTGGCATAGGGACTGGGGAAATAATCCGACGGGATTGCCTTGCGCGTCGCCGGCTCGCCAGTATCCGGGTTGATGCTCGGCGCCTCGGTCGCCCACTGGCTGGCGATCGCCTTCACTTCGGCTTCGTTGTAGCCGATCTCCTGCAGATCGCGGAAAGCGACCAGCTTGAGGCTGTGGCAAGCCGAGCAAACCTCCTTGTAGACTTGGAATCCGCGCTGCAGCTGCTGGCGGTCAAACCTGCCGAATGGTCCGTCGCTTGCCAGGCTGAGAGGCTTCGGCTCCTTGTGAAACTCGCTCTCGGGCAAGGGCGCCGGCGGATTGCTGACATAGGTCGATATGCCGCTGAACAGCGAGATCAGCAGCACTCCGGCGAATGCCAGGCCAACCAGAAAACCGATTATGCGGATCATTGTGTCGCCCCTGCCCCCCTACTTCGCCGTCGCAGGCTTGCGCCGCGCGGTTCCCGCCGGAGCGGCTTCCTGCAGTTCGCCGTGGAGCACGGATTCGCTGATCGAATTGGGCAGCGGCAACGTTCGCTCGAACCGAGAGACCAGCGGCAGGATGATCAGGAAGTGCGCGAAATAATAAGCCGCGGCGATCTGCCCGAGAGCGACGTTCAGGGGGCTTATCGGCGCCCCGCCGATGTAGCCCAGCAACGCGACATCGAGCAGCAACAGCCAAAAGAATCGCTTGAACATCGGCCGGTAGGATCCCGAGCGCACCGGCGAACGATCGAGCCACGGCAGGAAGAACAGCAACAGGATCGAACTGAACATGGCCAGCACGCCCCACAGCTTGGCAGGAAGAATGAAGCCGACCGTGAACGAACGCAGGATCGCGTAGAACGGCCAGAAATACCATTCGGGCACGATATGCGGGGGCGTCGCCATGTTGTTGGCGGGAATGTAATTGTCCGGGTGCCCCAGATAGTTAGGCGCAAAATAGAGCACCAGCGCATAGAGGATCAGGAAGACTCCAACGCCAAAACCGTCCTTGGCGGTGTAGAACGGGTGGAACGGCAGTGTGTCGCGCTCGTCCTTGACGTCGACCCCGGTTGGGTTGTTCGAACCCGGAATGTGCAGCGCCCAGATGTGGAGGATGACCACTGCCGCGATCACGAACGGCAGCAGGTAATGGAGCGAGAAGAAGCGGGTCAGCGTGGCCTGGTCGGGCGCATAGCCGCCGAGCAGCCAGATGCGGATCGGCTCGCCGACTAGCGGAAAGGCCGAGAAGAAACCGGTGATGACCTGCGCGCCCCAATAGCTCATCTGCCCCCACGGCAGGACATAGCCCATGAACGCGGTGGCCATCATCAGAAGGTAGATCACCAGCCCAAGCATCCACACCAGCTCGCGTGGCGCCTTGTAACTTCCGAAAAACAGTCCGCGGAAGATGTGGATATAGGTGACAACGAAGAAGAAACTCGCCCCGTTCATATGGGCATAGCGCAGCAGCCAGCCGGCGTTGACGTCGCGCATGAGGTGCTCGACCGAGTTGAACGCGCCATCGGCCGACGAATAATAATGCATCGCCAGCACGATCCCGGTGACGATCTGGATGGTCAGGAAGAGGCCGGCGAGGACCCCGTAATTCCACCAGTAACTGAGGTTGCGCGGCACCGGATAGCCGGGGCCCGTCGCGCCGTAGATGAGGCGCGGCAACGGCAGCCGGTCGTCGAGCCAGCGCATGAACGGCGACTTCGGTTCGTAGGATTTTGCCCAGGAAAAGCTCATCGATTGTCTTCCCCTCAACCGATCCGGAGGACCGTCGGCGATGTGAACTGATAGTCTGGCACTTTTAGATTGAGCGGCGCCGGTCCCTGCCGAATACGGGCCACCGTGTCGTAGGCCGAACCGTGGCACGGGCAGAAATAACCGCCATACGGACCTTTGGTCTCGCCCTCGCCGATGCCGAGCGGGATGCAGCCGAGATGAGTGCAGACCCCGATCACGACGAGCCAGTTCTCCTTGCCCGGCTTGGTACGCTCGGCGAGCGTCTGCGGGTCGCGCAACTCGCTCAGCGGCACCGCATTGGCTTCCGCGATCTCCTTGGGCGTCAGGTTGTGAATGAAAATCGGCTGCTTGCGCCAACTGGCCTTGATGCCTTGGCCCGGCAGAATCTTGGAGACGTCGACTTCGGTTGACGCCATCGCCAGCACGTCCGCCGACGGGTTCATTTCGGTGATCAGCGGAATTGCCGCGGCGACCACGCCAACCCCGGCGAAACTCAGTGCCGCGACATTGATGAAGTCGCGGCGCCGGACGCCGTCGCCGCCATCTGCGCGGGCGGTCTCGGAACCCTCTGCGGACTGTTCCAGCGTGGCCATGTTAACCCTTGTGACGCGATGTGCTGACGTGATGCCGGAAGGCACATGATAGACGCTGCCCCCAGGGGTCCCCGAAGGCGATTGGCGGGCCTGATAGCGAGCGCTTACCGCACTGCCAAGGGGCGGAATTGGTCAGCCGATAACAGGGACGGGCGGCGCGGCGGCATTGCCATCTCTCCAGCCGGCCAATGCCGACCTTAGCATTACCCCGGCGGCGTAGAGCACAACGACAATGACCAGCCAGCGCAGCAGCTCCAGCGGCATGGTCTTGACGATGTAGGCGGCGAAGAACACCGCCGGGATCCCGCCCAGCGCCAGCCCGCCGACGATCCTGAGGTCGATGTCGCCGATCTGGATGTGGCGGATGCTCGCCCCGGCCCCGCACATCGCCGCGCCCGCCGCCATGATCGGGAAGCTCAGCCTTGGGTCCATGCCCATCAGGCTCAGCATGACCAGCGTCGGGGCGTAATTGCCGACCCCGAAATTCAGCAGGATGCCAAAGCCGAAATTGGCGGCGATAGCGATGATCATCAGCATCGGCGGCAAGCCGCTCGCGGTGCCGCCGCCGGGAAACCAGTGGAGATTGGTCATCGCATAGGCCGCCGCGGCAAGCAGCAGGGCAATCGCGACGATCAGCTGGATCAGCCACACGCGCGATCGCGCCACCAGCGGCGCACCCAACAGCCCGCCTATCAACAAGGCGATGACGCAGCCGACCAAGAGGACGGGATCGACCATCACCCCGAGCGCGATCAGAAAGATGATCGATTCGGCCATTGACGGCGGCGTCAGCCCGACCAGCATGGTCGGCGGGATCAGGCGGTCGGGGACGAGGCGGCGGAACTTGAGCCAGGCGGTGGTCGGAGCGAACGAGCCAATGCCGAGCGTGTCGAAGAAGCTGACCAGGGCGCCGACCGCGGCGGCTTCAAGGTTCGGGATCGCGCGCTTAGCGATCGCCGAACTCACCAGGATAAACCCGAAGATTAGGATGGCCAGCGCCAGCGGCACCAATAATGCAGTCAGCATGGCGATCCCCCATAGCCATTGGCTCTGAACGGCGGACGCTAGAGGATTCGTGACCCTGCCGCTACACAAGCGCCCATGCTCGACCTCGACGATCAGCAGCGGGCCGCCCGCGAATGGTTCGAAGGCTTGCGCACGCGGATCTGCGCGGCGTTCGAAGCGATCGAGCGCGAGGCCGGCAGCGATGCAGCCTTCGCTTACACGCCGTGGGACCGCGAGGACGCCGATGGCGAACCCGGCGCCGCTAAGAATGGCGGGGGCGGTGTGCGTGGCCACATGGCTGGCACGGTGTTCGAGAAGGTCGGGGTCAACGTGTCGACCGTCGGCGGCCGCTTTTCGCCCGAGTTCGCAGCCACCATCCCCGGTGCTGAAGAGGACCCCAGCTTCTTCGCCACCGGACTAAGCCTGGTCGCCCACATGGCCAATCCGCACGTGCCCGCGGTGCACATGAACACGCGCTTCATCACCACCACCCAGCGCTGGTTCGGGGGTGGCGCCGACCTCAACCCGGCGCTTCCATACCCCCAGGACACGGACGCATTTCACGCACGCCTGCGCGCCGGCTGCGCCGCCCACGACCCGACTTTCTATCCGCGCTTCGCGAAATGGGCCGAGGAGTATTTCTGGCTGCCCCATCGCAATGTGGCGCGCGGCGTCGGCGGCATTTTCTACGACCATCTCGAAGGCCATTTCGACACCCACTTCGCCTTCACCCGCGACGTCGGCGAAGCGTTCCTCGACATCTTTCCCAAGATCGTCCGCAAGCGGATGAATACCCCTTTCACCAATGAAGAAATGCAGCGCCTGCTCGAGTTCCGCGGCCGCTACGTCGAGTTCAATCTGCTCTACGACCGCGGCACGCTGTTCGGGTTGAAGACCGGCGGCAACATCGACGCGATCCTGATGAGCCTGCCGCCGCTGGCGAGCTGGACATGAGCTATGAAGCGGTGGCCGACGGCGAGCTCGCCACGGTCGTCACCTTTCTCGAGATGCACGCGCCGCCCGCTCTGCCGACTCCGCCGACTCCGCCCTCGCCGCACTCGCCGCTGTCGCTGCGCCCGATCGCGCCCGACCTCGCCGAGTATCGCCGCCTGTTCCGCCTGGTCGGAGCGCGCTGGCTGTGGTTCTCGCGGCTGGTCATGGACGATACCGAGCTCGGCGCCATCATCGGTCACCCGAAAGTCGAGCTGTTCGTGGTCAGCGATGATCACGGCCACGAAGCCGGGCTCCTCGAGCTCGACTTCCGCCAGGAGGAGCAGTGCGAGCTCGCGTTCATCGGTCTCGTCCCCGAACTGGCCGGCCACGGCCACGGCCGCTGGCTGCTCGCCGCGGCGCTCGAGCTCGCGTGGCGCGAAAGCGTCGGCCGGGTCCACGTCCACACCTGCACGCTCGACCATCCGGCGGCGCTCGCCGCTTATCGCCGCGCCGGCTTCATCGCTTATGGGCGCGCGGTCGAGCGCTTCCTCGATCCGCGCCTGCTCGGCATCCTGCCGCTCGACTGCGCGCCTCAGCTGCCGCTGGTCGGAACGCTCGCTTCCGCCGCGGTGTCGCCGGTGAGCTGAACGTAGATCCGCGCGAGCATCACCGAGAATAACACGGCGAAGATTGCGCCGACGACGGTGAGCGCAAGCGCGAACAGCATTGCGCCGATGGTCAGCGGCTCAATCGCGCCGACCGTCAGGGTCAAGGCGCTGCCGACCACCCAGGCGGTCGCTCGGGACGCGATCACCGAGGCACAAAAGAACAGGAAGACGAACGCGATCAACCGCCACCAATTGCCTTGGGTCAGGTCCCAGCTGCGCTTGAGAATTGCGAACGGCCCGAGCCGGTCGGCCAGCGCGATCGGGAACACCAGCAGCACTAGGCGCATGGCCAGCGCGAAGCAGGCGATCAGGACCAGCAGCAACCCCGCCGAGGCCAATGGCGACGGGTTGGCTCCGCCCTCGAGCATGCGCAGCAATATCGGCGCCCCGAGAACGACAAACGGAAGCAGGAAGATGATGAAGGCGGCGATGGCGACCGGCGTCCGGATCGCGCCCTGCCTGATGGCCTCGCCGACCGACACCGCGCCGCCTAGGGCAAGCCGGACCACCGCCAGGCGTCCAACGACGATGACCAGGAAGAACAACGGCCCGAGGTAGCTGACGACCGAGTTGCCGCCCGTCGGCAGCAGTCCCGCCGCCAGACGCGGTTCGATGGTGCCAATGATGGTCCCGGGCAGCACGAACAGCGCCAGCGCAACCGTCGTGATCAATCCGCCATCGCGCGCGATGGTCTCGCGCGATTCGTCCCAAACTCTTGAAATCGACAATTTGACCACGTGCGCCCCTCTCGATGGTTTCGAGCGCTTATGCGTAGCTTGGGGGCCTCGCGCAATCGTCCTTGCCGCCGCGGCCCGGCGCCGCCATCTGCTTGCTGCCAATGGACGACATCAACCCAATCGAATGGCGAATCAGCGACGGCCTGGTGCCCTACGCCGAGGCGCTGGCGTTCATGGAGGAGCGCGCCGCGGCGATCCGCGCCGGGTCCGCGCGAGAATGCGTCTGGCTGCTCGAGCACCCGGCGCTGTTCACCGCCGGGACCAGCGCCGACCCGGCCGAGCTCAGCAACCCGCTCGGCCTTCCGGTCCATGCCGCCGGGCGGGGCGGCCGCTACACCTATCACGGCCCGGGCCAGCGAATCGGCTATCTGATGATCGACCTCGACCGGCGCGGCCGCGACGTCCGCCGCCTAGTCCACTCACTCGAAGGCTGGATCATCGCCACGCTCGCCGGCCTCGGCGTCGCCGCTCACCGCGCTCCGGACCGCATCGGGATCTGGGTCGGCGAAGGGCCGGCCGAAGCGAAGATCGCGGCGCTCGGGCTGCGGGTGAAGCGCTGGGTGACCCTGCATGGCTTTGCGATCAACGTCGCGCCGGACATGTCGCATTTCGGCGGCATCGTCCCGTGCGGCATCGCCGAATATGGCGTCACCAGCCTCTCGGCGCTTGGCACGGAAATGCCGATGGGCCGCGTCGATGATGCCCTCAAGCGCAGTTTCCCTCAATTTATCAGCGATTTGGGCCTGTCCGACAAAGTGTCTTGAAGGCGGCGAGCGCTTCGGCCTATTGTACGCGGGATTTGGAAAGCGGGATTACCGCTCCAGATCGGATAATCTAGGGAGTTTTGAATGCGTGCTCTTATCCTGGTCGCCGGTGCGGCCTTGGCGGTTTCGGCTTGCAGCAGCAACGACGCCGCCGACAACACCATGAACGTCGACGAGAATCTCGCAGCCGAGAACATCGTCGCCAATGATACAACCGGTATTGATGCAACGACTAACATGGACGCCAATATGGCGGCCGACGCGAACATGACCATGAACGCGACGGACAACACCACGACGACGACCACCACCACGACCACGACCAACAACGCAATGTAATCGTGGGATGCCCCGTTCGCGGGGTATGGTGAGAATTAAAGAGGCTGCCGGCGTTACCGGCAGCCTCTTTTTTCGTCTGCCGCGATTCGACGGCGGCCGGGTTCAGGGCAGGCCGACGACCTTGTGCGCCTGAAGCGAGAGCCGCCACCGCGGCCGCTCCATCGACAGTGCGATCGCCGCCGCCACCGCCTCCTCGCGCTCGTCGCAATCCATTGGCTGCACCAAGAAATGCTCGAACTCCCAGCGCTCCAGCTCGGCGGGATCGATCCCGGGCTGCGGCCACACGAGCTTCAATTCGTCGCCGCTGCGCTGGACGACCTCGGTCCCGGCCTTGGGGCTGACGCACAGCCAGTCGAGCCCGGGCACCGCCGCCAACGTGCCGTTGGTTTCGGCTGCGACTCGAAAACCTCGCCCGTGCAACGCATCGACCAGCGCGGCATCCAGCTGGAGCATCGGCTCGCCGCCGGTGACCACCACCAGCCGGCCCTCCTCGCCCTCTCCCCACAGGGCCGCGACGTGGGCCGCGAGCCCGTCCGCGCTCTCGAATTTGCCGCCGCCAGGGCCATCGGTGCCGACGAAATCGGTGTCGCAGAAATTGCATTGCGCCGCCGCCCGATCGGCTTCGCGTCCCGACCACAAATTGCAGCCGGCTAAACGCAAGAAGACGGCCCGGCTGCCCGACTGGACGCCCTCACCCTGCAGGGTCAGGAACGCCTCCTTGACGGCGTAGGTCATGCTCAGCCCTCCGCGGGCAAGGCGTAGCGCGTCGGGTCGGGCAGCCCGGCTTCGGCAAAGCCCCGGGCGCGCAGCCGGCAGGCATCGCAGTGGCCGCAGTGGCTGCCGTCGGGCGCCGGATCGTAGCAGCTGTGGCTCAATGCCGCGTCGAGGCCGAGACGCTGGGCCTCACGGGTGATGTCCGCCTTGGTCATGTGCTGCAGCGGCGCGTGGACGGCGAACCCTTCGCCTTCGACTCCGGCCCCTTCGACTCCCGCCTTGGTGGCGCGGTTGGCAAGCGCCTCGAACGCCGCGATGAACTCGGGCCGGCAATCGGGATAGCCCGAATAATCGAGCGCGTTGACGCCGATGAACAGGTCGCGCGCGCCGGCCGCCTCTGCCCAGGCGAGCGCGAGGCTGAGGAAGATCGTGTTGCGCGCCGGCACATAGGTGACCGGAATCCCCTCCCCGGTCCGATCCTTTGGCACCGGCACATCGCTGGTCAGCGCCGAGCCGCCGAACTGGGTGAGGTCGAGCGGCAGGATGATGTGACGGTCGGCAAGCTCGGCGGCGATCGCTTTCGCCGCCGCCAGCTCGACCCGGTGGCGCTGGTTGTAGTCGATGGTCAGCGCCAGCACTTCGAACCCCGCCTCGCGCGCCAGCGCGGCGCAGACCATCGAGTCGAGCCCGCCGGACAACAGGACGACCGCCCGCTTGTTCAAAGCCGTATCCCGAGCCGGGCGCTGACCGCGAACATGCCTGCGTAGAGGGCCATCGTCACCACGCTCGCAACGAGGATGGTCGGCCAGAAGCCCCACCCGGAGCGGATCATCATCGGAATGATCAGGAACAGCGGCAGCGACGGCAGCACGAACCAGAAGGTGCTGGTTGCCTGGTCGGCAATTCGCAGCGGGTCGCCAGTGTCCCGCCACAGCCAGATGAGGGCGATCAACGAGGTCAGCGGAAGCGAGGCCAGCAGCCCGCCCCAGCCCGGGCTCCGCCGCGCCACTTCGGAGATGATGGCGATCAGCACGCCCGATATCGCGGCCTTGACGAGTAAATAGAGCATCGCCGCCCTCTAAATCGGCTTTGCTCGCAATAGAAGGCGACTCAAAAAGAAGGGCCGCCCGTCAGCAGACAGGCGGCCCAGTTATCGGACGTACTTGCCCGATTGGGAGGAAAGCGTGCCATCCGGCACACGACCCATTTACGACGGCTTGGTTAAACGCCCGCTTAATGAGCGGGGCAATCTCCGACCCGCCGCGCCTGAATTACGTAGTTGAACGGATAGCTTGCGGAAATTCCCTGGGTCTCGATGCGCAGCGACCGTGGCGTCAGCAAGGTCAGCTTGCTGTGCCCGAAGCCGCCGCTGGCGCAGGTGTAGTCGATCACCGTGGTCGACGGCGTGTCGCTGAGCACAACCTGCTTGCAGTTCTGCCCGCGATGCTCGAACGCGGCGAGCGCCGCCGTGTCGGCCATGCATTGGCGTACGGGCGCCGCGGTATTGGGCAGACCGCTCAATTCCCACAGGCCCGGGCTGGTCTCGGCCAGCGTCGCGGGACGCGCGGCCGCGCCGAGCAGCAGCAGCACTACTGCTCCGCCCACACCCATTCCCATCAAGGCTGCCGATCGCCGCATCATGATTGCTATTAACATGGAATCCTCAAAATTCGGAAACCTTTGCGAGCGTAGTGAAGCGCATCAGGTGACCTCGTCGAGCGCGATCGGGAATGACAGAGAACAAAAAGCGCAATCGACCAGGATCAGCCCGTCCTCCCCCACCATCGCCTGCCGCTCATCAACCGGGAACCGTGCAATCACCGAACGCACATAGTCGGGATTGCAGCGGCAACCTTTGGTCAGGCGCAGCGGCTCAAGCGCCCGCACCTCGTCCTCTTCGTGGAACAGCCGCCACACGAGGTCGTCGAGCGGCAGCTTCGGATCGATCAGCTCCTCCGGCCGAATCGATCCGGCGAGGATCGCCACATGCGGCCAGTCGGGATGGTCCAGCCGAGTATGCAGCCGGTCGCGGCCCTCCTCGCCCTCGGGCAAATGCTGGAACAGCAGGCCGCCGGCGCTCCAGCCCGAATCGCTCTTCTCGGCGGCGAGCCGGACGATGCTCGGGATCTGCTCGGACTGGGTGAAATAGCTCTGCGCCGCCTCGGCCAGGCTGCCGCCTTCGAGCGGGACGATGCCCTGGTAGCGCTCGTCGGTCGCCGGCTGGTCGAAAGTGATCGCCAGATAACCCTTGCCGAACAGCGAGAAGAGCGACGGGTTGGGGCCGGCCTCGGCCAGCCGCTCGGCATCGTGGCGCACATAACCGCGCAGCTCGCCACCGAGATAATCGCACACCAGCAAATCGACGACGCCGGCCTCGGTCTGCGCCTGGAGCGTGGTCTGCCCGGTCGGGTCCTTGAGCAACGACCCCAACAGCGCGGTCAGCACCAGCGCTTCGGCGAGCAATTTCTCAATCAGCGGCGGATAGCCGTGATTGGCCAGCACTTCATCGAGCACCGGCCCGATCCGCGCCACCCGGCCCCGCGCATGGCGCGCCGGAAGAGTGACGCCAAGCGCGACGTCGGTGTTCAATTCCATTGTCTGCATCGCGCCAAGATAGGGAGCGGGTAGCAGCGGCTCAACCTGAAGCCCGAGAGGGCCTCAGGCGGCCGCGGCGGGAACCTCATAGTCGGCGGCTGCGGCCGACAAGGTGTCGACGAATTCGCGGATGTGGCTTTCCTCGATGATCAGCGGCGGCAGCACGCGCATCACATTGTCGCCCGCCGCGACCGTCAGCAGCCCGCGGGTCCTGAGGTAATTGACGAACGACCGGCTGTCGCTCTTGAGCTTGACGCCGAGCATCAGGCCGGTGCCACGGACGCAGTCGAACAGATGATCGTGGTTGGGGATCATTTGCTCCAGAGCCGAGCGCAGCCGCTCGCCCATCTGGCGGACGTTGCTGAGAAATTCCTCGTTGGCGACGATATCGAGCACCGCCTGGCCGGCGGCCATCGCCAGCGGGTTGCCGCCGAAGGTCGAGCCGTGGGTGCCGATCACCATCCCGCTGGCCGCTTTCTCGGTGGCCAGGCAGGCGCCCATCGGAAAGCCGCCGCCGATGCCCTTGGCGGTCGCCACGATGTCGGGCTCGATCCCGTATTGCTCATAAGCATAGAGCGTTCCGCTGCGGGCGACACCGCACTGGACCTCGTCGAGCACAAGCATCAGGTCATGCTCGTCGCACGCGGCGCGCAGGCCCTTCATGAACGGCTGGC
>JBDTMX010000078.1:0-9264 GCA_039934055.1 Sphingomicrobium sp.
ACGGCCCGCGCGGCTATCTCTCGATCCGCACCAACGCCGACCCCAAGGACAAGCGGACCGACCGCATCGGCGGCGAGGTCGGCATGCTCGGCTTCTTCCTGCCCGGCTGGGGGATGCACCTCATCGACCTCTCCGAAGCGCAGGGCGACCTCATCCGGACCATCGAAGCGATTAGTCCGAAGAAATAGAGAACAGCTCCTCGACCGGTAGGTCGAGCGCCCGGGCCAGCTTCAGAGCGATCAGGGTCGACGGGACAAACACCCGGTTCTCGATGGTGTTGACCGTCTTCCGGCTGACCCCAATCCGGGCGGCGAGCTCGGCCTGGGTCCAGCCGCGCTCCTCGCGCACTTCGCGCAGCCGGTTGCCGAGGCTGTCAGCCAAGGCGGTGGGCGCGCCGCTCGAGCATACCGAAGCGGACCAGCGCCGCGCCAAGGCCGAACGACAGGATGACGTGGATCGCCTCGCGCGCCGTGACCGTCTCGAACTGGTTGAGGAAGTAGAGCGCCATCCCACCGACCATGGCGAAGATGAAACCAACGGTCATCGCGCTCGAGCGGTTGGCCTGCGTGCTCTCGTCATTCATCAGCGCGCGGACCCCGGGGCTGCGGAACCAGAAGCCGTTGGTCACCAGCGCCAGCAGCAGGATCATCGATAGCACCAGCCACGCGCCGATCTTGACGTGGTCGACCGTTCGCAGGCCTTCCGGCGCGTCGCCGGAAAAGAAGGTCACCTGTTGGCTGATGTAGATGATCGCCAGGAATGGCAGCATCCGCGCCCGGCGGCGGCTGAGTCGCTCGGCCTGCTCGACATTCGAAATCTCGCTCATTGGATTGCCCCTTCTTCGTAACCTATAGGTGACAAGTAACGCAAAGGTTACAGAGCTGTCAAGTCGGTTTGCCGCTGGAGTCGACACTCGCTAGGGGGAGGCGCGATGACGCCTTCCCCGCTCGACCAGCCCTACCGCGGCGGCTTCGTCGGCCGCGAGCATCACTTCGCGCTGACCGTCTATTTCGAGGATACCGACACCGCGGGCATCGTCTATTATGCCAATTATCTGAAGTTCATGGAGCGGGCGCGGTCGGACATGATCCGCGCCGCCGGGGTCGACCAGGCCTCGGCCCTCCACGACGGCGGCGGCGCCTATGCGGTCGCCGAGGTCGACATCCGCTACCTCCGTCCCGCGCGCCTCGGTGATGACTTGGTCGTCCTGAGTATCGTCGAGCAGGTCCGCGCGGTCTCGGTGCTCATTCATCAGCAGGTCATGCGCGGGACCGAATTACTGACCGATGCGCGGGTTACCGCGGCTTTTCTCACCGCCGAAGGCCGGCCGCAGCGCCAGCCGAAGGAGTGGGTAGAGCGATTCAAGGCGATTGGCGCGCAAGGGGAATGACAATCAAACTCAGGTTCTGCGCACTTCTGCTTGCTATGCTGCCGACCATCGCGACGGCCCAGGACAAGCCGGCGATCGTCGTCGCCGTCCCGCCGCTGGCGACCCCCAAGAATGTCACGACCGCGGCCGGCGATACCGGTCTGATCGGGCGCTACGTCGCGGATGTCATCACTTCCGACCTGCGCTCGAGCCCGGAGCTGATGCCGATCGGCCCCGAGAATGCTCGGATCTATCCCTATCCCGAGGCGACCGCTCCGTCCTTCTCACAGTGGCGGACGACCGGCGCCAAAACGCTGGTGACCGGGTTTGTCCAGGCGCGCTCGGACGGCCGGCTGACCATTGCCTGCTATGTTCACGACATCCCCGGGGCGCGCGAGATCGCCCGCAAGGGTTTCGTCGTCACGCCCGCCGAGTGGCGGCGCGCGGCGCACCGCTGCTCGGACGCCGTCTACACACAGCTCACCGGTCGGCCGGGATCGTTCGATAGCCAGATCGCCTATGTCGCCGAGAGCGGCACCCGAAACGCGCGCGTCAAGCGGATCTCGGTGATGGACAGCGACGGCACCAGCCATCGCTACCTGACCGCGGGGGAAGCGACGGTGCTTACCCCGCGCCTTTCCCCGGACGGCGATCGCCTGGCCTATGTCAGCTTCGCCGGCGGGCAGCCGCAGTTGCGACTGGTCGACCTGGCGAGCAATGAGGACCGGCCGCTACTGCCGGGCAATGCGATGAGCTTCGCGCCGCGCTTCTCCGCCGATGGAACGCGAATCCTGTTCGCGATGTCGGCCGGCGGCAATACCGACGTCTATGTGGCCAATGCCGACGGATCCGCGCTTCAGCGGCTGACCAGCACGCCCGGGATCGACACCGCGCCGAGCTTCTCGCCCGACGGCCGCCAGATTGTGTTCGAGAGCGACCGCTCGGGCAGTGAGCAGCTCTACGTGATGAACGCAGATGGGTCAGACCAGCGCCGGATCAGCTTCGGCGGAGCCCGCTATGGGTCGCCCGTGTGGAGCCCGGACGGCGACCGCATCGCCTTCACCCGGATCGCCGGCAACACCTTGAGCATCGGTGTCATCAGCCCGAGCGGAACGGGCGAGCGCGTGTTGACCCAGGGTGTTGCGGACGAGGGACCGAGCTGGGCCGCGAACAGCCGCGAATTGCTGTTCCAGCACAGCGACCCAAGCGGCCGGACGGGGCTCTCCGTGGTGTCGGTCGACGGCGGTACGCCGCGGCCGATCGCCACCCCGCAGGAGGGCTCCGATCCCGAATGGTCGGCTGGAGGAGCGAAATGATGCGCCGGACGATTCTCGCGGCCGCGGCCCTGCTTGCGCTGGGTGGCGGCAGCACGTTGGCCGCAGCGCAATTGCTGCGTGTGCCCCCATTGTTGCAGGTCGGCCCGCGCGGGATTCCGCTGCCGCCAGCGCCGATCACGTTCGAGGGGCTGCAGGCGGACATGGTCGCGAAGTCGGGCAGCGACACGGTCTTTTTCGCCGGCAGCGGATACGGCCTCGACGCGGCGGCGCAGGCGACACTGACTGCGCAGGCCCGCTGGCTACTGGCTAACCCCGCGATGCGCGCGCGGATCGAGGGCCATGCCGACGACCGCAGCCCACGCGATTATGCGCTGGCGATCGGCGAGCGGCGGGCCAATGCGGTCCGCGATTTCCTGGTGTTGCAGGGGGTACCGGCGGAGCAGCTGACAATTCTCAGCTGGGGAAAAGAGCGCCCGTCCGTCGCCGGATCGAGCGAAATGGCGCTGGCGCTCAACCGCCGCGCGTCGACGGTGCTGATGCGCTGAAGAAAGATTCAGGCGGCGTAGCGGTGATGACCGGCGCCGAGCCACGACCGCGCCTGGCGCTGGGCCTCGGCGATCTCGCGAGCCGTCATTTCGATGGCGATTTCGGCCCGGCACTGCTGGCCGCGGGTGCAGCCTGACAAGGCCGCCAGATTGAACCATTTGTGCGCTTCGATAAGGTCAACCGGCACTCCGCCGCGCCCGGTCGAATAGCTCACCCCTAGCTCGAACAATGCTTCGACATCGCCGCGTTCGGCGTCGGCGAGGCGGGTCCGGATCAGGAACTCCGCGCCTTTCTGACTGATTGCACCCATGACTTGTCCCCCTCGACATTCGTTACAGGGGTTTCACCAGCCCAAAGCGAAGAAATGGTTAACGCGGTGATGACGGTGGCAGAGATGCATCCAATTCGGCTGGGACATTGTCGATCAGGCGAGTGCCGCCGATCGTCGCCGCGGCGAGCAGGCGCATGGTGCCGGACGGGGTCTCCAGCGGCTCGAGCGATGCAGCATCGACCAGCGCGACATAATCAATGCTCGAGAAACCGGCGGCCTCGATCGATTGTCGGGCAGTCGCGAGGACCGCTGCGACCGGCTCACCGGACTGGATCGCCTGCCGGGCGGTTTCGAGGGCCCTCGGCAGCGCCACCGCACGCGCACGCTCGTCGGCCGAAAGATAAGCGTTGCGCGACGACAGCGCGAGGCCGTCGGCATCGCGCACGGTCGCCACCCCGACAATCTCGATGCCGAGGCCAAGGTCGGCCGCCATCCGCCGGATCACCGCAAGCTGCTGGAAGTCCTTCTCGCCAAATAAAGAGAGGTCGGGGCGCATGGTAAGAAGCAGCTTTGCGACGACCGTCGCCACGCCGTCGAAATGGCCGGGCCGCGCCTCCCCCTCCCACCGTCCCGACAGTCCGGCGACGTGGATTTTAGTAGCGAATCCAGTGGGATAGATGTCCTTTACCGCCGGCAGCCACAGCAGGTCGCAGCCAGCCTGTTCGAGCATCGCGGCGTCGGCCGCCTCCTGGCGCGGGTAGCGGCCGAGGTCCTCGCCCGCCCCGAACTGCAGCGGATTGACGAAGATCGTCGCCGCGACCCGCGGCGCCCGCCGCTTCGCCTCAGCGATCAAAGTGATGTGCCCGGCATGAAGCGCGCCCATGGTCGGCACCAATGCGAGTTTTTCACCTCCGCCTCGGAGCATCCCCAGAGCGGGAGCAAGCTCTTCAAGGCGACGAATGATTTGCATGGGATTCGACGCTCCGATACACCCTGTATCTGTCGCGCTTGCACTTGGCGCGCGATAAAGATCAAGGGTGTCAGCGCCTTGGGGGGAGCCATGAGCCAGCCGCACTTCATCATCTTCGCTAACGAAAAAGGCGGCACCGGCAAGTCGACGACGGCCGTGCACACCGCGATCGCGCTGGCCGCATCGGGGCACAGGGTGGGCGCGCTTGACCTCGACAGCCGCCAGCGGACCATGACCCGCTATCTCGAGAACCGCGACGCGACCATGCGGCGGCTCGACAAAAAGCTGCCGCACGCGCGCTACGAAGTGCTCGACGATCACAGCGTGAAAGGACTGACAGCGGCAATCGGCCGGCTGTCGGAGGACGTTGACGTGATCGTCGTCGATACGCCGGGACGCGACGATGAGGTTTCGCACGCCGCGATCCTCAAGGCCGACACATTGGTCACGCCGATGAACGACAGCTTCGTCGACCTCGACCTGATCGGCCAGGTCCACCCCGAGAATTACAAGATCACCAAGCCGAGTTTCTATGCCGAGCTCATCTGGAACAGCCGCACCGAACGCGCCAAGACCACCGGCCGCAGCGTCGACTGGGTCGTGCTGCGCAACCGCCTGCAGCACGTCGACAGCCACAATTTGCGCCGCGTCGGCGCCGCATTGGACGAACTTGCCCGCCGCGTCGGCTTCCGCGTCATCCCCGGCCTCGGCGAGCGCGTCATCTATCGCGAGCTGTTCCCCAAGGGCCTGACCCTGCTCGACCTGGCTGAACTCGGCGAAGTCGGCATGGGCCACATCACCGCCCGCCAGGAGTTGCGCGAGATGATCGCCGGGCTGGGTATTCCGGAACCTGGCGCGAGCCTGCCCGAACCCGTCGCCGCGGCCGGCTGAGCCTTTCCTCGGCTTCCCCGAGTTATGACTGCATGACCCACCAGTTCCACGCGTCGATCCTTCGCGAATATGACATTCGCGGGATTGTCGGCGACACGCTGACCGAAGCGGACGCCTTCGCGCTAGGTCGCAGCTATGCCGCGCTGGCGATCGGCGAAGGCGCCAAGCGCGTCGCCGTTGGGCGCGACGGCCGCACCCATTCGCCCGAGCTAGAGGGGGCGCTGGTCGAGGGACTCAACCGCGGCGGGCTGGATGTCGTGCGGATCGGCATGGGACCGAGCCCGATGCTCTATTTCGCGACCGCGACATTGGGCGTCGACGGCGGCATCCAGGTCACCGGCAGCCACAACCCGGCCAACTATAACGGGTTCAAGATGCTGCTGAACGGCCGCTCGGTATTCGGCGAGGAGATCCAGGCGCTCGGCCGCCGCGCCGCCGCCGGCGACTGGAGCGAAGGCGCCGGCAACGTCGAGCAAGCAGATGTCGTCGAAGCCTATGCCGCGCGGCTGGTCGAGGATTTCCAGGGCGGCACGTTCCGCATCGGTTGGGACGCCGGCAATGGCGCCGCCGGACCGGTGCTGGAGAAACTGGTCCATCGGCTGCCCGGCGAGCACCACACACTTTACACCGAGGTCGATGGGAGCTTCCCCAACCATCACCCCGACCCGACGGTCGAAGCCAATCTCGCCGACTTGAAGAAGCTGGTTCTCTACGAAGAGCTCGATTTCGGCATCGCGTTCGACGGCGACGGCGACCGCATCGGCGCGGTCGACGGCCAGGGGCGCGTGATCTGGGGCGACCAGTTGCTGGCGATCCTCGCCGGCCCGGTGCTCGACGAGATTCCCGGCGCGACTATCATCGCCGATGTGAAAGCCAGCCAGGTGCTGTTCGACCGCATTGCCGACCTGGGCGGCAAGCCGCTGATGTGGAAGACCGGCCACAGCCTGATCAAGTCGAAGATGAAGGAAACCGGCGCCCCGCTGGCGGGCGAGATGAGCGGCCACATCTTCTTCCAGCACCGCTGGTACGGCTTCGACGACGCGCTCTATGCAGGCGTGCGGTTGATCGAAGCAGTGGCGAAATCGGGCAAGAGCCTGACCCGGCTGATGGACGAAATGCCGAAGTCCGTCGCGACGCCCGAGATGCGTTTCGAGGTCGACGCGAGCCGCAAATTCGCGGTGGTCGAGGAAGCGCTGGCGCGGCTCTCATCCGACGGCGCGAAGGTCGACGCGACTGACGGCGCGCGAGTCAGCACCGAAGACGGCTGGTGGCTCCTCCGCGCCTCCAATACGCAAGATGTGCTGGTTGCGAGGGCCGAAGCAAAAGACGAGGCGGGTGTCGGGCGGCTAATTGCCCAGATCGATGAGCAACTCGGGTTATCGGGTGTCAGGCGGGCCTAGATCTCGCGCTGAATATTCTTACTCGTCCTCGTGAATCCTCGTTTCCCCCTGCACCAAACGAATCGCAGCGGCCGCTCCAAAAGCCGAACCCAGCAGAGTCCAAAAGACCTGAAGGGCAACAAATGACCAGACTTCGTCCATGTCGCCTAAGGACATTATCATCATCGCTTCGATGACAATCACCGGAACTACATACGCTAACCACCGCCAAGCTCTTTCGCGTTTGCGTGCGACGAAGATCGTCAAGAACCGCGTTGCCGCGCTGATCGGGATCGCGATTAGACAAACGAACCAACCCGAAAAATCCAAGAGCCGCTCCCGTTAGAACTGGGCACCGGTATGAGCCTGCGCTTTTCAAATCACAAATGCCCGCTAGACTGGCCACACTTCGCCTCAATGCACACCGGTGCATCAACGCGTGGCCGTGACGGGGGTGGGCGGTTGTTATATGTTCGGCTTCATGCCGGAGCAGGTTGTCCTCGATAGCGCCCAAAGATACCTTGCCGGCGGCCGCAAACTCACTGGCCGCTGAACAGCAGGATAGTTGCGGCAACAACCAACACGGAGATCGCGAACGTCGCGACCGCCCAAACAGCGCCCACGACAATGCTTCGCTTCGCCTCGCGCGCAAACCATGACGCTTCGACCCCGATGTAGAAAGCCAAAGCGACGGCAAACAATAAGGCCGCCGGGGGATTCGCCGCCGTTTGCGGCAGGCGGGTGAGGGTTTCCGCGACGCTGGAGGCGAGCACCACCGGGGTCGTCACGAAGCATTGAGCGTAGAATAGAGGCTGCAAGCTATCGCGATCGACGGGCCGTCGCAGCATCGCCAGCGCGAAAACACCGGCAATGATCGGTAGCAAAGCGAAGGTGATCAGCCGGAACAGGATCAGGCTGGTATTGTCGGTGATCATCGCCGCGAGCCCGATGCCGCTGTCGATCAGCGCGCTATGCCCGAAGACCGCCACCTCGATCCCGGTCGCGGCGATCACCGTCAGCAACAGGAAAATGGGCGGACTGATGACGTCGCGAAACTGCTCGTCGGCCGGCAGGGCCAGCTCATTTTCCGCCCGCTTCATCATCCGCTGCGGATGACGCACCGATCGCCACATCGTCCGCGGATAGAAAACCAGCCACGACATGATCTCAAAAAGCAGAACTTCAAAGGACTTGAGGAATACAATGAATGGCACGGCCGCCCCCCGACAATTGAACCCGTGTAACGAATGTCCGTGGATCGGGCTAACCCGCCGTGTCAGCGTCCGAGCATCCGAGCGCCCGAGCGTGACGGGGGTGGGCGGTTGCTATATGTTCGCCATCATGCCGGAGCAGGTTGCCCTCGATAGCGCCCAAGCGGACTCACCCGGCGAACGCGAGCAGCTTCGTCAGATGTTCGCATCCGCACCCGGCTTCGCGGCTTTGCTCGAGGGCCACGATCACCGCTTTGTGATGGCCAATCCGGCGTTCACCGACCTCATCGGCAAGCGCCAGCTGATCGGAAAGACTTTCGCCCGGGCCCTGCCCGAACTGGCCGGCCAGGAATTCGCCGCGGTGCTCGACGCGGCGGCGATCTCGGGCGAGGCGCTGGTCGAAAGCAAGATGAGCATGCGGGTCGTACGATCGGGCGGCATGCCGGAAGAAGTGTTTGTCAGCGTCGTCTTCCAGCCGCTGGCCAATGCCGAGGGCAAGACGTCGGGCGTGTTCGTCCAGGGTCACCCGGCCTCCGACGACCAACGCAACACCACCATCCGCGCGGCGCACAACAAGGTGCTCGAGCTGGCAATCGGGGACAGCCCGCTCGAGACGACGCTGAGCGAGCTGATCCGGATCGTAGAAACGACCTCCAGCACCGGCGTGCTTGGGTCGATCCTGCTGCTCGATCCGGACGGGAAGCTCCTGCGCCATGGCGCCGCGCCGAGCCTGCCACCGCCCTACACCGCGGCGATCGATGGCGCCGAGATCGGCCCGTGCGCCGGTTCGTGCGGCACCGCGGCGTATCGCGGCGAGCCGGTGTTCGTCACCGACATCGCGACCGATCCTTTGTGGGCCGTTTACAAGGATGTCGCCCTTCCCCACGGGCTGCAATCCTGCTGGTCGACGCCGATCATGACCCGCGGCCGCAAGGTGCTGGGCACCTTCGCCATGTATCACCGCGAGCCGCGCGAACCGACGTTACGCGACCTCACCTTGGTCGACCTCGTCACCCAGACCGCGGCGTTGGTGATCGACCGTGAACGGGCACAGGAAGCGCTGCGCAACATCGCGACGATGGTCTAATCGTCCTCGTAGCCAACCGAGTTGTGTGAGACGATTGCTGAGCGCCATTGCATTGCCCGAAATCGTCCAGGACTGGTTCGATGCGCGCGGTTGGCAGCCGCGACGTCACCAGCTGGATATGCTCGCACTGGCGCGGGCCGGGCGAAGCGGGCTGCTAGTCGCGGCGACCGGGGCGGGCAAGACGCTGGCCGGGTTCCTGCCGACCGTCTGCGAGCTGATCGAGGCGCCGGCCGAGGGGCTGCACACGCTCTATGTGTCGCCGT
>JBDTMX010000079.1:0-6069 GCA_039934055.1 Sphingomicrobium sp.
GAACGATTCCGGAACTATTGTCTTTGGACCACCCTTGGATTCAAGAATATTTTAATGGCCCGCGCGGCCGCTCCGCCGCGGATAGCTACAAGGAACATGTCGAGGCCTGATGGAAACGCGATCCAATCATGTCCTGGTCGGTGCGGTGGTCCTGGCGATGCTCGCCGGGCTTTTGCTGTTCGCGGTCTGGCTGGCCGGCCTGTCGAACAAGACGACGCGCTGCTTCGACATCTATTTCGCACAGGCGGTGGGCGGCCTCAACAAGGGCTCGACGGTCAGCTTCTCGGGCGTCCCGGTCGGCCAGATCGAGAAAATCTCGCTGCTCCCCGACCGGCCTGAGTTCGTGTGGGTGCGGATCAACGTCGACGAGGAGACTCCGGTGCTCCAAGGCACCACCGCCGAGATCAAGGGCGTCGGCTTTACCGGAGTCAGCGAAATCCAGCTGACCGGAGCGGTCAAGGGCGGCCGCCCGATCAACACGCCGGGACCGCAGGGCTGCCCGGTCGTCCCGTCGAGCTCGGGCGGGCTGGGCGCGCTGCTCAACAGCGCCCCGGAGCTGATCGACCGCATCCAGCGGCTGACCGAGCGGCTGACCGAAATGCTCAGCGACAAGAACCAGAATTCGATCGCCGACATCCTCGAAAACATCGACAAGACGACCAAGGTGCTGGCCGAGCGCGCGCCCGATCTCGCCGACGCGATGAAGGACGCCCGCACGGCGGCGCGCGAGGCCGGCATCGCCGCTCACAACGTCGGCGTGCTCGCCGACAGCACCAACCGCCTGGTCAACGAGCAAGGCAAGCCGGCCGCCGAGGATATGAGAAAGGCGATCGCCGCGGTCCAGCACGCCGCCGATAACCTCGATGCAATGGTCACCGACGCCCGGCCCGGCGTGCAGAATTTGACCAAGTCGACCTTGCCCGAAGCCAACCGCATGGTCCGCGACCTGCGCGAGCTGACGGTGTCGCTGCGCGGCTTCACCGAGCGGCTCGAGCAAAGCGGTATCGGCGGTTCGCTCGGCCCCCAGAAACTGCCCGACTACAAGCCGAGGAAACCGTGATGAAGCTGCCGATGCGTCTTGCCCTGCCGATCGCCTTGGCACTGGCGCTGAACGCCTGCCTGGGTAGTCTGATGGGCGGCGGCAAGGCCCCGCCGACGCTGCTGACGCTGACTTCCGATGCGCCGATGCCGACCGACACCACGCGCAGCGCGAACGCCGGCCAGGCGGTGACGATTGCCCTCCCGGTGGTCAGCAAGGAATTGCGCACGATCCGGGTGCCGGCGCGGGTCAGCGACACCGAAGTCGCTTACGTCAAGGATTTGCAGTGGGTCGATACGCCCGACCGGCTGTTCCAGGACCTGCTCGCGGAGACCGTGCGGCGGACCACCGGCCGAGTGGTGCTCGACCCCAAGCAGGCGACGCTCGATCCGGGTGTGGTGGTGTCGGGGCAGCTGTTCCAGTTCGGCTATGACGCGGCCGAGCAGGCGGTCCTCGTACGCTTTGACGGCGCGCTGACGACTCAGAGCGGAGCGAGCGTCGAGACCCGGCGGTTCGAGGCGCGGGTGCCGTCGAGCAGCGATGCCGCCAGCGTCGGGCCGGCGCTCAACCGCGCGGCCAACCAGGTCGCGACCGAAGCCGCCGCCTGGATCGGGCGCTAACTGGTCTCCTCAGCGGGCATGAACTCGATCCCGTGGCGCTGACCGATTGCGGGGATTTTCGCCAGATCCTCGGGGATTGAGAGCACCTCGCTGTTCAACTCCTCGAAGAATTCCGACCCGTGCGCGGGCGCCGCGAAGATGAGCACGCGAGCAGGCGATTGCGACGCACCCTTGAAGCCGTGCACGGTGTTGCGCCGCAAATAGTTGAAGTCGCCGGTGGCGGATTTCACCGTCTTGCCGTCGATCTCGAAATCGACCTCGCCCTCGAGGATATAATAAGCTTCATCCCAATCATGCCGATGGGGCGGCGGTCCCATTCCCAGAGGGACTTGCTCCTCAAACAGCGACCAGGCGCCGCCGGTCTCGCGCGACTCGCAAAGCATTCTGAGCGGCATTCCGAGGACGCTGAGCGCTTCCCTTTCGCCGGCCCTGACTATGACAGCGGACATCTTCCGAGGCTCCTCCAATCACCCTCCAAATAATACACGTTTTGGGGTTGGATTGCACCGCCGGCGCTAACCGAGGCTTTTCGAAGCCTGCTCGTAGACGTCCTTCGACAGACCTGACGTGCCGACGATGCGCTCGAGCTCGGCGCGCATCAGGCCCGCGCGATGCTCGTCGAAACGCCGCCAGCGGCCGAGCGGCGGAACCAGCCGGGCGGCGACGCTCGGGTTCAACTTGTCGGCGGCGAGGATCATGTCGGCGACGAACCGGTAGCCGCGGCCGGAGACGTGGTGGAACGCCCACTGGTTGGCGGCGAAGGTGCCGGCGAGCGAGCGCAGCCGGTTGGGGTTGGCGATAGTGAAGGCGGGATGCTGCGCCAGGCGCTCGACGTCGTCGATGGTCGCCAGCCGCTGCGCCGCCGCCTGCAGCGCGAACCATTTGTCGACCACCAGCGCATCATCCTTGAAGCGATCGTAAAAGGTGTCGAGCGCGGCCTCGCGCTGCGGCTGGTCGAGCGACGCCAGGATCGCCAGCGCGCCCTGGCGGTCGGTCATGTTGTCGGCGGCGTCGAACTTAGCCTTGGCCAGCGCGGCGCCATCACGCGGATCGCCGGCGGCGAGAAGGCCGAGCGCGACGCTGTTGAGGCGGCGAGTACCCTTCGCGGCGGGGCTGAGATCGCCGGCGGTTTTGGCCGACCGGGCCCCCAGCAATTCGTCGCGCAGTGCGGAGCCGACGGTCGCGCGAAGCTGCTCGCGAGAAGCATGGATCGCATCGGGATCGACCCGGTCCATGCGGTCACCGACGATGCTTTCCGACGGCGGCAGGATCGCCTCGGCCTTGAAAGCGGCGTCGAGCGCGTTGGATTTGAGCGTGTTGCCGACCGCCCGGAGCAAGGGATCGGGATCGACCGCCTCACCCCGCGCTCCGGCGATCAACGTACGCAACATCAGCTCCTGCATCGCCTCGAAGCGCGAAAATGCGTCGCTGTCGTGTTGCGCGAGGAGTTCGAGCTCTTCCGGCGCGCGGGCGGCTTCGAAGATCACCGGCGCCGAGAAGCGGCGGTTGATCGACAGCAACGGCGGTTCGGCGACATCTTCGAAGCGGATGCTTTGCTCGGGGCGGTCGAGCAAGATCAGCCGCTCGGGCGCGACCTCGCCGCCGCTGCTGGCGCCGATCAGCGCGGTCCGGAGCGGGATCGGCATCGGCTGTTTGTCGGGCTGGCCGGGCGTCGGCGGCACGCTCTGCGCGAGGTGCAACGTTGCCGTGCATGCTTCGGCATCATGCTCGAGCCGCGCCGTCACCCGGGGCGTGCCGGCCTGGCTATACCAGATCTTGAACGCGGTGAGATCGACGCCGCTGCCATCCTCGAGCGCTTGCACAAAATCATCGCAGGTCACCGCCTGCCCGTCGTAGCGATCGAAATAGAGGTCGGTGCCGGCGCGGAATTTCTCGGGGCCGAGGACGGTGTGGAACATGCCGATCAGCTCGGCGCCCTTGTTGTAGATAGTGGCGGTGTAGAAGTTGGTGATCTCGATATAGCTGTCGGGCCGCACCGGGTGGGCGAGCGGGCCCGCGTCTTCCGGGAACTGGACCGCTCGCAACATCCGCACGTCTTCGATCCGTTTGACCGCCGCGCTGCCGATGTCGGCCGAGAAGCTCTGGTCGCGGAACACCGTGAAGCCTTCCTTGAGGCTCAGCTGGAACCAGTCGCGGCAAGTGACCCGATCGCCCGACCAATTGTGGAAATATTCGTGGCCGACGACCCGCGCGATGCCGTCATAGTCGGCGTCGGTCGCGGTCTCCTGGTCGGCGAGGATGTAGACCGAGTTGAAGATGTTGAGGCCCTTGTTCTCCATCGCCCCCATGTTGAAGTCGGAAACGGCGACGATGTTGAACTGGTCGAGGTCATATTCGCGGCCGTAGACGCGTTCGTCCCACGCCATCGCCTGCTTCAGGCTGGCCATGGCGTGTCCGGTGCGGGGCAAGTCGGCCTCGCGCACCCAGATGGCGAGGTCGACGGTACGGCCGGACATGGTGGTGAAGCGATCGCGGTTGGGGGCGAGATCGCCGGCGACCAATGCGAACAAGTAACAGGGCTTGGGGAACGGGTCCTCCCACTCGGCCCAATGGCGGCTGCCATCGCTCCCGCTCTCGCCCGAAGCGACGCAATTGCCATTGG
This sequence comes from Sphingomicrobium sp., assembly GCA_039934055.1. GTDB lineage: Bacteria > Pseudomonadota > Alphaproteobacteria > Sphingomonadales > Sphingomonadaceae > Sphingomicrobium. The sequence continues at coordinate 4,283 of JBDTMX010000079.1, forward strand.
TCAGGAGCACTGGAAAAGCGGCGGCGGCGGCTTCCATCCGGACTCGGTAACGGGATAGCACGTCAGGCCGGTCGGGGAAGAAAGTGATGCGGCGGAAGCCCTCGGCCTCGCACTGGGTGTAGAGCCCGCCGCCCGACGCGTAGAGGCCCATCAGCTTGGTGTTGGCGGCCGGGCGGATCTCGACCTCGGTCTCGACCGTCGCGCTGTCGCCGGGGAGCTCGATGACCAGCGCGGGGCCGTCCATCGACCAATGCGCGTCGGCCCCGTCGACCGACACCCTGAGCGGTGTCAGCTCGTCCCCGTCGAGCCGCAGCGGACGGTCATGGGCGCCGTTGCGGGTCACGGTCAGCGTGGCGCGCACCCGCGTTGCCACGGCATCGAGAGTAAAATCGAGCGCGATCCCGGGCACCAGCCAGTCGGGCGGGCGATAGTCTTCGCGGCGAGTGGCGGTATGCGCGGGCGCTGGCGGGGCTGCGGTGATCGTTTGGACGTCGGTCATGGAGGCGCCTTAGGCGGCGTCGGGGGCGGTCACAAGCGAGCGGCTGCGGCTCAGCGCGCCAAGCATTCCGCCAAGCGCGAGAAACGCTCCGGCGACGGCCAGCGGGGTCCAGCGATAACCTTCGAGCGCGGTCGAGAAGCCCATGGCGATGATCGGCACCAGCACGCTCGAATAGGCCGCCTTGGCCGGGCCGATCCGGCGCACCACCGGGTAATAGAGGCTGAAGGTGAGGACCGACGCGGGCAAAGCGAGGTAAAAGAGGCCCACCCAATAGCCCGGCCGCGGATCGATGGTCGGCGCGCCGGCGAGGAGGAACGCGACCGCGACATTGATCGCGGCTCCCGCGGCTATCGACCAGGCGAGCAGGCCCAACAGCGGGAAGCGGCGGATTTCCGGCCGGGCCTGGAGCACGTTGGCGGTCGAGGCGCCGATCATGCCGACGATGGTCAGGGCAATCCCGGCGATGATCTGGTCGGCACGCGCCGCATGGTCGTTGAGCTCGTGCACGAACAGCAGCACGATACCGATAACCGCGACCAGCGAGCTCCACAGGAAGCGCACCGTCGGGCGTTGACCGAGGAACGCCCAGGCTAGCAGCGTGCTCGGGATCAGCAGCAAAGCGAAGACCGTGGCAACCACGCCCGAGGTGATGTGGCGCTCGGCCAGATAGACCGCGTTGAAGTTCACGCAGAACTGGGCGAACCCGAGAAAGATCGCCGGAAACAGACCGCTGCGCCCGAGCCGCAGGCTGTCGCCCTTGATGAGGGCCAGGATCGCCATGGCCGCGGCGGCGATGATGAAGCGGTAGGCGACCGACCATTGCGGCGCGACGGTGCCTAGCTGGCCGCGGATGACGATCCAGGTCGAGCCCCAGATCAGGGTGAACACGATGAACGGAAGAGTGACCGAGCGGAAGGTCGACGCCGAGGTTTGGCTCACAGGGCGGCGATGGCGGCGGCGAGCTTGTCGACCGCCTCGCTCTGCTGGTCCCAGCTGGTAACCAATCGGATTTGGCCCGACCCCCAATCGTAATAGTCGAAGCCCTGCGCGAGCAGCCGCGCCGCTTCCTCGGCAGTGACGCGCAGGAACAGCTCGTTGGCCTCGACCGGATAGACCAGCCGGTCATGCGCCGCCTTGGCGAGGACCTGCGCGGCGGCATTTGCCACGCGTGCATTCGACAGCCACAAATCATTGTCGAGCAACGCGAGAATCTGCGCGGCGAGCATGCGGCCTTTGGACAGCAAATGACCGGCGCGCTTGCGGCGGACGAGCACGTCGTCGGCAAGTT
>JBDTMX010000080.1:0-14851 GCA_039934055.1 Sphingomicrobium sp.
TCGGCTCGGGCGGCGCCGGCGCCGCGGCCGTCGCCACCGCCTTCCATTATCTGCTAATCATCGTCGTCGTTCTCGCTTTTGCGACTGCGATGCGCTTCTATTTCGTGTCGTGGCTTGGCGAGCGGACGATCGCCGACCTGCGAGTTGCGGTGCAGAAAAATCTTCTCACCCTGCCGCCGCGCTTCTTCGAGGAGAACCGGCCGTCCGAGATCGCGTCGCGGCTGACCGCGGACACCGCGATTCTCGAGCAGGTCGTCGGTTCAAGCGTTTCGATCGCGCTCAGGAACATCGCCACCGGCCTCGGCGGCATCGCTTATCTGTTCGTCTTGTCGCCCAAGCTCGCGGCCATGCTGGTCATCGGCATTCCGATCGTGTTCGGCCCGGTGATCTTCTTCGGCCGCAGGATCCGCAACCTCAGCCGAGCGTCGCAGGATCGCATCGCCGACGTCGGATCGACGGTGTCCGAGACATTGGGCGCGATGAAGGTGGTCCAGGCATTCGGCCAGGAGGAGCGCGAGCTCGGCCGCTTCCGCACCGCGGTCGAGAATGCCTTCGCGGTTGCCCGCCGCCGCTTCACCATGCGGGCGGTGATGACCTTCTCGATCATCGCCTTGGTGTTCGGGGCGATCGTCATGCTGCTGTGGGAGGGCGCCGCTGACGTCGCCGCGGGGCGGATGACTGGCGGCTCGATCGCCGCGTTCGTGTTCACCGGCGTGCTCGTCGGCGGCGCGTTCGGCGCGCTGACCGAAGTCTATGGCGACCTGCTGCGCGGCTCCGGCGCCGCCGGCCGCATCGAAGAATTGATGCGCGCGAAGGCCGAGATTCGCGCTCCCGCCAACCCGGTGCCGCTGCCCGAGCCTGCACTGGGCGCACTGAGCTTCGAGCATGTCACGTTCCGCTATCCGACGCGGCCCGACGACAAGGCGGTGCACGAGCTCACTTTGGCGATCGCACCGGGAGAAACCGTCGCGGTGGTCGGACCGTCGGGCGCAGGCAAGTCGACCCTGTTCCAGCTCGCGCTGCGCTTCTACGATCCGCAGGAAGGCCGCGTCACCCTCGATGGTATCGACCTGCGCGATGCCGACCCCGCCGCGATCCGCCAGCGCATCGCGTTCGTGCCGCAGGAAAGCGTGCTGTTCGCCGCCTCGGCCAAGGACAATCTGCGCTACGGCCGGTGGGACGCGAGCGACGTCGAGATCGAGGACGCCGCCAAGGCCGCCAACGCGCACGAGTTCATCGTCCAACTGCCCGGCGGCTACGACAGCTTCCTGGGCGAAGGCGGCGCGCGCCTGTCGGGCGGTCAGCGCCAGCGCATCGCAATTGCCCGGGCGTTGCTGCGCGATTCTCCGCTGCTGCTGCTCGACGAAGCGACATCGGCGCTCGACGCGCGCAGCGAGCAGCTCGTCCAGGAAGCACTCGAGCGGCTGATGAAGACCCGCACGACGGTGGTCATCGCCCACCGCCTGGCGACCGTGCGCGCCGCCAGCCGGATCATCGTCATGGACGGCGGACGCATCGTCGAAGAGGGCACGCACACCACCCTGTCCGCCGCGGACGGGCTCTATGCGAGTCTCGCCCGGCTGCAGTTCGCCGGCCAGGCCGCCTAAGCTCTAGCCGCCGCTTGTTCCGCCGCTGGTGGGCGCCTTACGCGTCGTGCTGCGGCGCGTGCTGGTGCGGCGGGTCTTGGGGCGCGCTTTCTTTGCGCGAGTGCTGGTCTTGCGCGCACTGGCCGTGCTTTTCTTGGCAGCCGTGCTCTTCTTGGCAGCGGTGGTCTTTTTCGCCTTGCTGGCCGTCTTGCGCTTTTTCGCGGTGCCGGCCGGCTTGCGCTTGGCGGTGCTTTTGCGCGCGGTCGATTTCTTCGCACCGGCTGCGGGCCGGGCTGCGGGCGCGCCGTCGTCGTCCGTCCATTTACCCGACATCACGCGCTGCGCGGCATCGGCGACGGCTTCGGCGATCAACGCCCCGAGCTTGCTCGCGCTCGACATTACGCTGTTTGCCGCCTGCGAAGCGGAATCCGCGGCGTCGAGGCCGGCATCGCGAATCTTGCGCCGCGCGGCGGGGCTGGCGCTGATCGCCGCGGCTGCGGCGGCCAGTCCCGCACCCAGCATCTCGCGGCTCATCGCCGCCTTGGCGATCTTGTCGACCGTCGATTTTCCGGATCGTGAAGAAGATTTGGTAGACCGTTTCTTCGTGCTCGATTTCGCCATTGCAAAACCTCCCTTTGTCAGGAGAAAGACACTTCAGCCGCGTAACAGTTCCCGTCACGGTCACGCGCCGATGCCTCAAGACACGAAAATGCGGACAAGTAAAAGGGGACCGCTGGCAAAGCAGCGATCCCCTTCGACATGGTCAGCGGCCGGAGGTTCCGACCGTTCCAGGTGAGCTAGCGCATCACCTCGTGAACAGTTCGTACCGACCCCTCTGCTGAACCATGAGACATCGGATCACCTCCTTTCGCTGCGTTGAAGCCACTGCAAACATGAGTCGTATTTGCCCGCAACGCAAGACTTGTAATGCGCTTCAGATTCGGCAATCCTCGATTGTTCGTGCTGCTTCCGGCCAGGCCGGCACTACCAGCGCCAATCCTCCCGGCATCGTCACTGCGATCCGCCCACGACTGAAGGCGAGCGCGTCGAGCAACGGATCGAACGCCGACAGCTCGGCCGTCACGCGCACTGCATTGGGTTCGAACCGAGCCGGCAAATTGCGCGATGCCGAGCTGGTCCACACAAAAATGCTCGGCGCGGCGACTGAGCTGGTGCGTGAAATACTCACCTGGCGCACGGCTCGCGTGCAGCGGAGCACCAGCCGCGCGATGTTGGTGGTGTCGATGAAGCGCGCTTCGCTGGCTCCCGGCAGCGCCTGGTAGGTCCACGATCCGGCCATCGCCGGGACGGTGCTGAAATCCTGCGCGGGCGCGACACCGACGGTTTGCGCGGAAGCCACTGCGGCGGAAACAAGCGCCATCAGCGCCCCTGGATAAACTCGCATCCTCGTCAGCTGCCCAGCCGGTCGACCTTGGCCTGCAGCGCGGCCAGCTCGGCGCGAAGTTTCTCGACTTCAGCATCGCGCAATTGCTTGTCGGCTTCGGCTTTCGCTTTGGGCGTAAAGGCTTTGCTGGCCTCGCCGAACATCGCCATGTTCTTTTTCGCGAGATCGGCCAGCACATTGGTGCCGAACGCGTCGCGCATCACCGTCTGGTTGCGCTGGAAAGCTTCCATCGCGGCCTCGAGATATTGCGGCACCATGCCCTGCATCGAATTGCCATACAGGCCGATCAGCTGGCGCAGGAAGTTGACCGGCAACATGGTCGAACCGCGCGCTTCCTCGTCGACGATGATCTGCGTCAGCACGTGGCGCGTAATGTCCTCGCCGGTCTTGGCGTCGACCACTTCGAACTCGCGCCCGGCTTTGATCATCGCCGCCAGATGGTCGAGCGTGATGTAGGTCGAGCTTTCGGTGTCATAAAGCCGCCGGTTCGCGTACTTCTTGATTGTCGCCTTGCCCGAAGACTTCGCCATGAACCGCTCCAAAAACCCAACCAGCAGCCTACTGCCGGAGCCCGTTGCGCCGCAACATGAACGTGCGCTGCAACATGAACGCGCACTGCAACATGAACCGGCACCGCGCCCGCTGCCGCTATTCCTCGAACTGGTGCGAATGACGGCGGAGCGCAACCCCGAGCTGGCCCGCGCCGCGCTCGATGGGTTGTCGGCGTACGAACAGGCCGAACGCCCGGCGCCCATCCCGCCGCGCCCGGAAATCGCCCGTCTCGGTCCGGCCCGTCTGCGCGATCATGGCGGCACCGGTCCGCTCGCGATCCTCATCCCGTCGCTGATCAACCCGCCGCACATCCTCGATCTCGACGCCGAAGTGTCGCTCGCCGGCGCAATAGCCGGGATGGGCCGCCACGCGCTGCTGCTCGACTGGGGCGAGGCGCGCGACCGGGCGGATCTCACCGTCGCCGGCCACGTCGAGCAGCTGCTGCTGCCCCTGCTCAGCGATCTCGGCGAGCCGGCCGCTCTGATCGGCTATTGCCTCGGCGGGACGATGGCCATCGCCGCCGCTAATCTCGCGCCCCCCTTCAACCTCGCCATCGAGCGCGTCGCGACGCTCGCCGCGCCGTGGCGATTTGCCGCTTACCCCGCGCCCGGCCGCGCCAGCCTGCTTGGCATGTGGCGCCATTCCCAAACCGCGGCGCAATCCCTGGGTGCTCTTCCGATGGAAGTCCTCCAGGCCGCCTTCTGGTCGCTCGATCCGGAGCGGACCGTGACCAAGTTCGCCAGGTTCGCCGCGCTCGACCCGGCCAGCAGCAACGCGCGCCGCTTCGTCGTGCTCGAGGATTGGGCCAACGAGGGCGAGCCGCTGCCGTGCCCGGCAGCAGCCGAGCTGATGGAGGACTTCTTCGGCGCCGATCGTCCCGGCAGCGGCGGCTGGAGCATCGCGGGCACCGCAATCACCGACCGCCCCATGACCGACCGGGTACCCGTTCCCTCGCTCCACTTCACCGCCGCCCGCGACCGCATCACGCCGGCCGCCGCCGCGCCCGCCGGCGACACCGTCGAGATCGCTTCGGGCCACGTCGGAATGATCGTCGGATCGGCGCGCGCGGCGCTCCACGCCGGCCTCAAGGGCTTTCTTGACCCCTCTTGCCGCTAGCGGGGTGGCGCACCCGACAGGATTCGAACCTGTGACCCCTGCCTTCGGAGGGCAGTACTCTATCCAGCTGAGCTACGGGTGCGTGGCGTCCGCTTAGCCAAGTGCAGGTGGCGCTGTCGAGCCCGACGACAATCCTGGCAGCCAGCTAAACCAGCTTGAGCTTCCTGCCGACGAACAGCGGGCCGATGATCGACAACGCAATCCCGGCCAGCGAGCAGACCGCGAGCCAGATTGCCATCAGCGTTCCGCCGGCCGCGTACATCGCGTAGAGCACGGGCCCGGCCAGGAAGAGCCCGCGGACTTCGTTCGCAACCAGCAACCCAACCCCCGCCTTCAGGAGCAGCGCTGCCAAGGAAGATACGGCTTCGTTCACCGCCCCCTAATGGCGGGGAAGGGTTAGGGAAGAGTGAAACACCGAGCGCAAAGAGGGGATTGCGCAGCAATCGCCGACTAGCGCGCAGAGATGTGGAACGCGACGCGGGCGAAGCAACTGAGTTGCTTCGCGGAAGCTAGCGCGGCTGCGACCGCCGCAGGACGGTCGCGCAACGACGCGGCTTTGCCGCGGCGATTATTTCTCTTGAGGACTATGCTGGCGGGTGTGTCGGGTTTGTTTTGATGTTTGGTGAGTCATAGGGGTTCGCGACAGATTGTTGCGGCACACATGAGCCGCTACCTTGCCGAGTTCGACTTTCGCTATTCGACCCGCAAAATCTCCGACACGGAGCTCACCGAAGAGGCATTGAAAGGTGCGCGCGGGAAACGCCTCATGTACCGGCAACCTAGTTCGCTCGCCGCCTAACTACCTCGTTCCTCGCCACTGGTTTGGGTAGCGCCGCAAGCGCTGGACTCGCGACTAATTCCCGCCGATCAACTGGGCGAATTGGGAGAACTGGCTATGATCGAAATAGGTCGGAAAACAATGCGCGGGAGCGACGGCAACGACTACGTTGTTCGGATATTAGAGGAACAGATTGCGTTCCGCGGCCTCAAGAAAACCAGTTCGGTTGGCGGTATGCACTACCACTTTCTCGAAGATGGCAGGGAAGTCATCCTATTGGACAATCGGGACACGATCAGCGGTACCAACGTCTATTCCGCCCTCATAGATGCATCTTTCCCCCGCCGCGATCATCTCGGGCGTTATCTCAACCTCATCGGTTAGCGCCTCTAAATCGGGCGAATCGTGGCGTGTTTCGTCAGATATATCACTGCCAAGACTCTGCAAGAAACTGCTGTCCTACAGATAACCAAATAAGTTACACTCTCCGACTCGGAGAGAACCAAGTGAGCGACGACGACAGTAACGACGGCATCACGCCCGCCCAATCTGACCTGGGTCCGTGGGGCTCCCTCGCCGCGCCCGCAACCCGCCACGACGGCTGGACCGGCGCCCTCATGGCCCAGTTCTGCGAGGTCCTCGCTGAGACCGGGATCGTGGTCGACGCCTGCCTCGCGGTCGGCAAGAGTAGCAACACCGCTTACGCCAACCGCCGCCGCGACCCCCTGTTCGCCGGCATGTGGGAGGCGGCGCTGGGCATCGCCCGCAACCGCCTCGCCGACGCCTTGCTCGCGCGCTCGATCGAAGGCAGCGTCGAATATTATTACCGCGACGGCGAGCTGGTGGGTGAGAAGCGCCACATCGACAACCGCCTCGGCCTAGCCGTGCTGCGCCGCCTCGACCGCCTCACCGAAACCGGCTCGACCCTGCCCGCTTACGCCCAACCCAACCCCGTTCGTGCTGAGCGAAGTCGAAGTGCGTCTGTTTCTCCCTCTGCGTTGGACTGGGACCAGATGATCGGCGCCCTGCGCAGCGGCGAGCCCGGCGCCATGGCCACCGCCCTCGCCGCGCTCAAGGCCGGCGAAACTCACGAAACTCACGACCCCCCGAATTCACCTGCCCCCGCCGACGATTCCGCCGAACAGGACGACGATATCGACGAGGGCGCCGACCGCGTCTGGCAGAGCCATGACGACTGGTAAACCGACTTCCCGCCGCCGGCCGGGTTCAACGGCGTCGAGCACGGCGCCTGGGGCCGGTCCGGCTACAAGCGCGTCTGCACCGACGAGGAGGTCGTGCTGCTCGAAGCCGTGCATGAACTCGACAACGCCGGCGAGCGCGCCGCGCAGGATGCCGAGCGCACCGCTTATTTCGCCGATCTCGCCGCCGAGCTGGCCGAAGCGGCTGAGGCGACAGCTGACGATGAACCGCCGCCGTCCCCTCCTTCGTCATGAACACCGCCGTCGCTGAAATGGAGACCCCCGTTCGACTCTTGGCGGCCACGCCACCATCCTGTCCGAATTGGCTTCAACCAAATTGTAAATATGGGAATCCCGACCTACCTGGCGTTCGCCGTGCGCCCCCGCTCCAATATGTGCAGGATGTAGGCCCCGGCGCCGTATCCAACCATCGGCAGCGCGCCCGTCGGATCGCCGATCTTGCCGGGAAACAGCTTGCACGGAACCGCCACGTACATTTCGGGAATGATGTTGTGGTCGGCCGCGGCCTTGTCCACAATTCGCTCCAACATTGCCTCGGCTTCCACCTTCCTGCCGAGCCGCCGTTCAAGCTCCGCAAGAGCGAGATCGACGAACAAGAACTCCTGGCGCTCGTACCAATATTCGAAAATTGCCGGGTCGGTGTAGGTGCTGCGAACGCGCCGGTAGCCGCCCGACGCTACCTTCAGCAGCTCCATCCTTGCGACCGTGTCGCGGATCACTTTCGGGTCGCGGACGACGCCGAAATTGATCACCGGAATCAGCGCTCCGTCGACGTCGTTCTTGACGCCTTCCTCAAGCGTGCCGTGCAGTTTTCCGTCGCGGACGAATGCCGCGGCGAATCCCTTTTCGAGCAGCGCCAATTGATCGAGCGCGTGCTTGCGCGCGACTTCATCGCCGGCGCGCTGTGCCACGCCCGCGAATTCGCGCAGGCCGACGATCGCCATGGCGGTCGAGAAGGCGAAGTGCTTCTTGTCCTTTTGCCGCTCTTCCCAGATGGATGTGTCGGCGGCGACGATCCGTCCATTGCCGTAATTCTCGGTGTTGGCGATGAGCGGCTTCACGATAAAATCGCGGGCGCTTGCATACAGCGGCCCGCGATAGGTGGCGGCCTCAAGCAGCGCCGGGTCGTCATAGTTGCGCAGATATTCCCCCAGCACCCACAGCGCTTCGCCCCAGCTGTCGAATTCGACATTGGTGCTGCCCTCCATGGTGAAGAAGGGCTCCTCGGCGCCATCCCCGAAATAGCGCACCACCGAGATCTGGTAATCCGCGTCATTCACCGCGGTTCGCATTTTGCCGGTCGGCCGCGCATTGAAATATGCCAGCAGGGCCGCGCGCGCCTCTGCGCGATGCCCCATGCGGATCAGCGCCACCGTGGCCCACGCCATGTCGCGGACCCAGGGCGTGAAATAGACATCGGGCAGGGCCGCGACAATCAGCCCGTTGCCGTGGCGGGCTCCGGTTGGTGAATCTGGGCGATTCGGCTCGCGGCTTTGCGCGATGCGCAGCATCACTTCGCTTTGCCGCCACAGGTGGCGCTCCTTGTCATCCTTGAAGCGCACCGCCGGCTTCGCCCGCCAGTGCTCGAACTCGGCGATTTCGCGCCGGACCAGTGCTCGGGTGGGAAGCCCCGCGCGCCAGCGCACGAATTCGCGGATGGCCGGCTCGGCTTCACCCTCATTCTCCAGAGAGATCAGCGCCCATGCCGGGCTCGCCGCCAGGGGTTGATCCTCGGGAGCCGTTCCTGTTCGCACTCCGCCCAAGGGGATCAGCAGCAACGGCTCGTCGATCCCGTCGAACCGCAAGATCCGGCCATCGGTCTCTGCCGCGCTCACGACCTTTTGTGATCGGAGTGGCCGGTTCCATTCCACGCGCCAAGCCGCCGCGTTGTGCGGCGCCGCTTCCTTGGCGATGATCAGCGCCGGGCGCTCAAGTCCAAACGGCATGAAGAAATAGCCGCTGCCCTCGCCCCTGCCGCCGCCGCGGCGCGTTCGGATGACATGCGTATCTTCGACATATTCGGCGGTGCCCGCTCGCCCGCGCGCGCCCCAGCCAAGCTCCTTGATGAAGTTGGCCGTCTCGATCCCTTCGCTCAGGGCATTGGCCGGATCAGGCCGGACGAAACTGTAGGGATGGGCGTAGAACTTTGTTGCCACTCCGCTTTCAGGTGCGACAACCGCGAACCCAAGTCCGTTGCCCGTAACCAGTGGGGACGCCGCCGCCGGCGGGCAAGAAGCAAAGCCGACGCCGACAGCCGCGAGGAGGCGCACCGCATTATTAATGATCGAATCGAGCATAAGAAATCTTATGCACTCACGCGCCCAAGTCTCAACGGTCCGGGGCAAGCTCGCGCGGCCGTTCGACTCTTGCCGGATGCGCCATTATTCTGAGCCAATCCTGATCCCCAAGTGGAAGGAAGCGCGCGATGGCGAAGATTCTTTGCGTCCTCTACGACGATCCGATTGACGGGATGCCGGCATCCTATGCCCGCGACGGCCTTCCCCAGCTCGACCGCTACCCCGATGGCCAGACGCTGCCGACACCGAGTGCGATCGACTTCACACCCGGCGAATTACTGGGCTGCGTGTCGGGCGAACTGGGCTTGCGCCAATATCTCGAAGGCCTAGGCCATACGCTCGTCGTCACGTCCGACAAGGATGGCGCGGACAGCACGTTCGATCGTGAGCTGGCCGACGCCGACGTGGTTATCTCGCAGCCGTTCTGGCCGGCCTATCTGACCGCCGAACGCATCGCCAAAGCGCCCAATCTCAAGCTCGCGATCACCGCCGGGATCGGCTCCGACCACGTCGACCTCGCCGCCGCGATCGAGCGCGGCATCACCGTCGCCGAGGAAACCTGGTGCAATTCGATCAGCGTCGCCGAGCATGTCGTGATGATGATCCTCGCCCTGGTCCGCAATTATCTCCCGTCGCACGACTGGGTGCGCAAGGGCGGCTGGAACATCGCCGACTGCGTCGCCCGCTCCTACGATGTCGAGGGCATGCACGTCGGCACCGTCGCCGCCGGGCGGATCGGCAGTGCGGTGTTGCGTCGCTTGAAGCCGTTCGACATGCACCTCCATTATTACGACCGTCACCGGCTGCCCGCAGCGGTCGAGCAGGAGCTTGGCGTTACCTGGCACGACAGCGTCGAGGCGATGCTCGGGGTGTGCGACGTGGTCACCATCAACGCCCCGCTCCACCCCGAAACCGAGAATTTGTTCGACCACGAGATGATCGGGCGGATGAAGCGCGGCGCCTATTTGGTGAACACCGCGCGCGGCAAGATCGTCAACCGCGACGCGATCGTCGCCGCGCTCGAGAGCGGGCAGCTGGCGGGCTATGCCGGCGACGTCTGGTTCCCGCAGCCGGCGCCGCGCGACCATCCGTGGCGGACGATGCCGCACGAAGGCATGACCCCGCACATCTCGGGAAGCAGCCTGTCGGCCCAGGCGCGCTACGCCGCCGGCACTCGCGAGATCCTCGAATGCTTCTTCGAAGGGCGGCCCATCCGCGACGAATATCTGATCGTTCAGGGCGGTCATCTGGCCGGCGCCGGAGCGCACAGTTACAGCGCGGGCGATGCCACCGGCGGATCGGAGGAAGCGGCCAAGTTCAAAGCACCGGTGTAGGTCCGTTCAGACGGCTGGCCAGCTCTCGATGATCTCGACGAAGCGGCTCAGCCAGGCGTTGGTCTGGTGCCCGTCGATGACGCGGTGGTCGATGGTCAGCGTGACATAGGCCATCGGCAGGATGACGATCGCGTCGTCGCCATCGACCTCGCGCACCACGACCCGCTTCTGAAGCTTGCCGATGCCGAGGATCGCCGCCTGTCCCTGGTGGAGGATGATCGGCGCCGCCAGTAGCGAGCCCGATACGCCGTGGTTGGAGATGGTGAAACTGCCGCCCGACACGTCGCCGCCGGTCAACTTGCCCTCACGGGCCCGACGGGTGAGATCATCGAGCGCCGCGCCGATCTGCTCAAGGCTTAGCGATCCCGCGTCCTTAACGACCGGTACGACCAGACCTTTCTCGCCGAGCGCGGTGCCAACGCCAATGTCGATCGTCGGCGAGATGGCGATGCGGTCCTTTTCCCACCGCCCGTTAATTGCCGGCGCGACGACCATCGCCTCGGCCGCCGCCTTGACGATGTAGGCGGTGTAGCTGAGCTTGGTGCCCGTCTCCGCCAGCGCCGCCTTGTGCGCCGCAACGGCGGAGAAATCGGCTTCAAACACCGCGGTCACGTGCGGCGCTTCGGCCACCGCTCGGACCATATTCTCGGCGATCTTCAGCCGCATCCGGTCGTGCGCAATGTCGCCACCGGCAGGGCTTGTTCCAAGGGTGTTCTCGACATCCTCCCGGGTAATCCGCCCGCCGCGACCGCTCCCTTTGATGCGTGCCGGATCGACTCCGTGCTGCTGCAACGCCCGGCGAACCGAGGGAGAAAGTCGTTCTTCGGCCCCGTTCGTCCTGAGCGAAGTCGAAGGGCGCTTCCCGGACTCCAGTGCCATGCGCCCTTCGACTTCGGCCTCCGGCCTGCGCTCAGGACGAACGGATGCTTGAGCGTCCGTACTGATCCGCCCCAACAGCGCCCCCGGGCCCGCATCCGCGTCCGTATCCAGCACAATCTCCGCCAGCACCCCCGCGGCCGGCGCGGGGACTTCCTGGGTCACCTTGTCGGTCTCGAGCTCGACCAATGGATCGTTGACCGCGACTGCATCGCCGACCTGCTTGAGCCATGTGCGCACCACCGCCTTGGTGCCCTCCTGCTCGTCGGGAACGCGGACGTCGATCACGCTCAAAACCCAACCAGCCGGTCGATCTCGGCGCGGATGCGCGCGACCGACGGCAGCGCCGCTTCCATCAGCGTCGGGTGATGTGGGCTCGGGATGTCGGGCATCGTCACCCGCGCGACTGGCGCGTCGAGGTCGAGGAACGCTTCGTCAGCGACCACCGCGGCGATCTCGGCGCCGAAGCCGCCGGTGCGCAGATCCTCGTGGACAATCAGGCAACGGCGCGTGCGGGCCACGCTGTCGAGCACTGCCTCGCGATCCCACGGCATCAGCGTGCGCAGGTCGATGACGTCCGCCGACACGCCCTCGGCCGCCGCCTCGCAGCGCGGCACCATGGCGCCCCAGGTGACGATGGTGATGGCGTCGCCTTCGCGCACTGTCTTCGCCCGCCCGAATGGCAACACAAAATCGTCGCCCGGCCACGGTCGCCGCGCCCATGCATCGTCGAGCATCGCGCGATGCTCGAAGAACAGCACCGGGTCGTTGCCGCGCAAGCTCCCGCGGAGCAGCCCGACCGCGTCCTCGGCATTGGACGGCACCGCGACCTTCCAGCCGGGATTGTGGACGAACTGCACCTCGTTGGTCTGGCTGTGCCACGGGTCGCCGCATTTAAAGAAACCGCCGGGCACGCGCAGCACCATCGGCGCGGCGAAGCGGTTGTGGGTGCGCCAGCGCATCGTTCCGCAATCGTTGATCTGCTCGGTCGCCGGCTCGGCATATTTGCGGAACTGGATTTCGGGCACCGGCATCAGCCCGGCCAGCGCCATGCCCACCGCGCGGCCGACAATGCCCTCCTCATTGAGGCTAGTGTCGAACACCCGCTCTTTGCCGAACTTCTCCTGCAGCCCGAGCGTCACCGCGTGGACCCCGCCCTTCGGCCCGACATCCTCGCCGAACACCAGCACCCGTGGATTGGCCGCAAGCTCTTGGTCAAGCACACGGCGGATCGCCGTCACCATGTTGATCCGTTGGCCATCCGGCTTCGGCTCGTCGCTCGATTGCGGCGGCACGAAGCCGTGGTTCGCCTGCCCGCCGACCTGCTGCAGCTCGCTTTCGAAAAACACATTGTCGGCGACGTTGGCGGGGCTGGAAACACCGCGCGCCTCGGCTTCCGCCACGGCTGCGGCAACGGTCGCGGCCGCGTCCGCCTCGAGCCCCGGCCAGTCGAGCTTGGGCGCAAAGACCTTCAGTTTGGGCAAGGGGTCGCGCGCCCATTCGGCCGCGACCTCGGCCTCGCTTTTGTAGCTTTGCGTGTCCTGGAAGCTGTGGCCTTCAAGCCGCGGCATGGTCAGCCGCAGCAGCGCCGGCGTGCGCTTGGTCCGCACGTGCTTCACCGCGTCGCCGATCAGCTTCGCCGCTTCCTTGGGATCGGTGCCGTCGCCGTTGAAGATCGTCAGTCCGGCAAAACTGGCCAGATTGGCGGCGATATCCTTGCCCGGAGTCTGGAATTGCGACGGCACCGAGATGCCGTAGCCGTTGTCCTCGATGTAGATGAGCAACGGCAATTTTTGTGTGGTCGCAATTGTTAGCGCCGACCAGAATCCACCCGTGGCGCAGCTCGCGTCGCCGCCGAGCACCACCGCGATCGCGTCCGCCGGTCCTTCGCCGAGCACTTCGGCCTTGTAGGCGATCGCCTGCGCCCAGCCCGCCGCCGGCGTATATTGCGCGCCGACGCCGCCGCACATCGGCAGCGCATGGGCACCGCCGGGGTTCGGGAAATTGAACACCACGCCAATGTCGCGTCCGTCGGAGTATCCACCGGCTAGCCCCATGCCTGAACCAAGCGCATCGGCCAGCGGCACGCCCAATGCCAGCAGCAGCGGCCGCGAACGGTAATAACCGCAAGCCGCGTCGCCATCCTTGAGCTGGAGGCCGAGCAGGACCTGCGCCAAATCGTGGCCGCGCGCCGAAAACTGGTAGAAGATCTTCTTCTGCGGGACGAGCTCCTGTTCTTCGACCCGGTCCATCTCGCGGCTGGTCAGGACCATGCGCGCGACCTCGCGCCAATCGACGTCAGTGGTGACTCGACCGGCGTCCCTCTCAGCCATCGAGTGCCTCGACCACCGCCTCCACAAAACGATCGATCGAATGGTCCGCCATCCCGACGACGTTGAACCGTCCGCTGTCGGCCATGTAGATCGCGTGGCGCTCGCGCAAGTCGACGACCTGTTCCTTCCTTAGCGGCAACATCGAGAACATGCCGAACTGCCGGCCGATGAACGCCAGGCTCGCGTCGGCGGCGGCGATCCTCTCGCGGACCGAATTGATCCGGTCGCGCATCGCGTCGAGCTCAATGTGCCAGTCGGCCTTGAGCTGCGGATCGTCGAGGATGATGTGCACCGCGGCGGCGCCATGGTCGGGCGGCATCGACCACATCTCGCGCGCCCGCTGGAAGACGTGCGCCATGGCGGTCGCGGTCGCGCCCGCCGATCCGGTCTTGACGAACAATGACCCGACCCGGTCGCGATAGACGCTGAAATTCTTGTCGCAGCTCTGCGCGGCGATGACTTCGTCGCACGCGGCGAGCAGTCCGCGCAGCCCGGCCGCATCCTCGTCGAGCCCGCGCCCGAACCCCTGATAGGCGATGTCGACGAACGGCAGCAGGCCGCGCTCGGCGATGACTCGCGTAACTTCGGCCCACTGCCCGCCATCGAGGTCGGCACCGGTCGGGTTGTGGCAAACACCGTGGAGCAGAACCACGTCGCCCCCGCGCGCCTTTTCGAGACAGGCGATCATCGCGTCGAAGTGAATCGTGGCGCTGTCGCGGTCGTAATAGGGGTATTCGACCATTTCGAGCCCGACGGAGCGGATAACCGGGGCGTGATTGGGCCAGGTCGGCAGGCCAACCAGCACCCGCGCGTCCGGGTTGGCGGTGTGAATGAGCTCGAAGCCCAGCCGCAGCGCGCCGCAGCCGCCCGGAGTCTGCAACCCCGCGATCCGCTGATCGTCGGCATGCGGCCCAAGCAAGATCGGCCGCAACAGCTCGGTATACCGCTTGTCGCCAGCGCTTCCGAGATAGGATTTACTGGTCTGCGTATCGAGCAGGATGCGCTCGGCCTGCTTGACTACCTTGAGGATCGGCGTCTGCCCGGCCGCGTCGCGGAACACGCCGACGCCGACGTCGATCTTGTCGGGCCGCGGATCGGCGGCAGCCATAGCGATCAGGGCCAGCAACGAATCGCTGTGGACAGGCGGAAGGTCGGCAAGCCCCCTTGCCTTGGTGGTTTCGCTCAGCATTCGCGGGCGTCTAGCGCGACTAGGCGTCGTAATCCACCGCGACGCCGTCGCCGACCGGCACCGACTGGCAGGTCAAGACATAGCCCGCCGCAACTTCTTCGTCAGTTAGCCCATAGCGCACGGCCATCTCGACCTTTCCGCTAATGACCTTGGCGCGGCAGGTCG
>JBDTMX010000081.1:0-14235 GCA_039934055.1 Sphingomicrobium sp.
CCGGCGGGGCCGATCAACCGCGTCAGCCAGGCGCTGGCCGACGTCCAGGCGCAGCACCGGGCGATGGTGCGGACGATCGGGGGCACGCCGCTGGTCGGGTCGCCGGTGCGGATCGACGGGACACGCGCCGATTCCGAGCTGCCGCCGCCGCGGCTCGGGGAACATTCGGACGCGGTGCTTCACGAACTGGGATTGGGCGCGGACGAAATCGACCGGCTGAAACAGGCTGGGGTGGTCGGCTAGGCTATTCGGCGGTGCCGGCGGTCTCGACCAGCAGGTCGAGCTGGTTCTGGCAGCCCTTGTCGATCAGCAGCTGGGCAGCGGCGACCTGGTCGGACGGCGGCGCGTTGACCATCACGAAGCTCAGGGTGTTGCGGCCGCCGCCGTCGGCCCATTCGAGCTGATATTCGCCGCCGTTGGCAACAGGCAACCCAGCCGGCCACGGCACGCTCGCCTGGCCGGCCGCGAACTCGAGCGCCTGCTGCTTGGCCCCGCCGCGGATGTTGAGCTTCGCCGCGTTTTCCGAATCCGGCCGCCACAGCTTCAACTTGGTAGGCTCGGCGACGCACATCTTGCCGCTCTGGGTGACGTCGACGTTCCACAGGCTCGGGTTGATGGCGATGTCGCCGGAGCGCATCGCCCCGAACCGCGAGCGGCGCCCGGCGGCCATCGCCAGCGACGAACGGTCGACGGTGCTGGCGGTGAAGGTGCCGGGTCCACGCAGGGTGCGCGAGGCGTTGGGGCCGAGCAGAGTCACCGCGTCGCCGTTGCCGAGCTTGATGCTCGAGCTGTCGAGCATCGCCGTGCCCGGCGGGTAGGCCTTGGCCGAAGGGCCGACCGACCGAACCACGACGACTTTGGCGGCGATTGCCGCGGTCACGGGCGCGATCGCCAGGCCGCCGACCAGCGCCATCCATCCCAGCTTTCGAAGCGTCATCTCGAGCCTCCTCAGCGCCCGCGCAATCATTGCGCGTTGGCGACGTTGTACTTCAATGTTTCGTCATGCGTCAGGCAGCGGCGAGTCGACTTGTCGCCGGCGCCGTCGGCGACCGCTTTCTGCCGGTACATGACGTCGGTCAGCAGCTTGCGCGACACGCCCATCTTGATGAGGAAGTCGTTGTCCTCGCTGGCGAGCAGGGCCGAATCCTGCTCGACATCGCCGATCAGCCCCATCGCCTTGTCGGTCCCGCCGGCGATCTCGGCGCGGATCGCGTCCTTGTCGCCCAAATGGGTGAACATGTGCACGGCGAAAATCCCGCCGGCATCGACGAAGCGGATCGGCCCGCCCATGAACATGAAGTTGCAGGCCGAGAAGCACGCCCAGCCGGCCGGGATGCGGGTCGGGATGCTAGCCTTGCGGATCAGCCGTCCGGCCTCGTTGCCGGCCCGCGCATGGCCGCCCGGCGAACGGATCCAGATCTCGTCGATCGGCGCATTCTCGGTCAGCGCCGCCTGCAGCCGGGCCGGCACGTCCTCATCGATGGCTCCTTCGGCACGCAGCACGCGCGCGCCGTTGGCTTGCTCGAAGGTGAAGCGCATCTGGCGGTAGGTCGACCAGTTGAGACTGCTCGGGCAAGTCGGATTATTGGCGTCAGCCTGGGCAGTGGCCATGCTGCCGAGCAGCAGCGAAGCCGCCGTCGCGATCTTCAGGGCGCGCCAGCCCATCAGACCCGGGCGTAGCCGCTGGCGCCCTTGGCCCGGCACATGCGCTTGGGAACCGTGGTTTCCTCGCCGTCGACGATTACCACGTCGGTGACCGTCATGCACTGGCCGCCGTCGGCCAGCTGCTGCGACGCGGTGACCTTCGACTTGCCGGTGACGTTGGGCCGGGTCTCGCTCTTCCACGCGACCTCGGTGCCAACGCCGCCGCGGATCGCGTCATCGGTCGCTTTGGCGGCCTGTTGCTGCTCCTTGCAGTCGAGCATCTTCATGATCGCGTCGGACAGCAGCGAGGCGGCCGGCAAGGCGGCCATGGCGAGGCTGCCGGCGCCCGAACTGCCGAGAATCCCCCCGAGCATGCCGCCGGCAATGCCGCCGAACAGCGAGCGCTTGGCCTTTTTCTGGGGGGTGTCGGCGCATTGAGTGGGAGCGTCCGCCGCTACCGCTGCCGCGATCGGAACGACGGTCGCCGCGGGTCCTGTCAGCAAGGCCGCAGCAAGCAAGGCACGCAACATCGCCCGAGTCCCCCTATTTCCCGTGTGAGGCCAAATTATGCTTGTATTTGAACGGGGTCAATTAGCGGGATTTAAGGGGAGCGCGGTTTGGGTTTTCCGAGCGGGCGCGCGAGTTTGGCCTCGAGCTTGGCGATGCGCCGGTCGCTGGCCGCGATGTGCGCCGCGATCGTGTGCTCGCGCTGTTCGCGCTTGATGACGTTGCGAATTGCGCGCGACACCGGCTCGGCGACTTCGACCAAGGTACGCTGCTCTTCCTTGCTCAGCACCGATCCGTCCGGGCGCGGCCCGATTAAGATGTAGCCCAATGTGCGCGTATCGCCGTGGGCCGGAGTGAGCGGCACGCGCAGCGGGAAAGTGCGATCGGCGATTTCGCAGATGCCGTCCGTGCATTCGAGGGCGGTGCCCGCGGACCAGGCCTCGACATCCTCGACCGACACGCCGCGGGCTATCAGTACCTTGCCGTCGATGAGCGCGGCAAGCCGAATGGTACGGACGCCTGCTTCGATCCGCGCCAGCACATCCTCAAGCAGCTCGGACAATGACGCGGTCTCGCGCATGTCGCGGGCACATTCGGGAAGATCGGTGCGGAGCTTGACGAGATCGCGCTGGAACCAGTTTTCCGACCATGACTGGATGCGCGACTGGACCGGGTTGATAAGCACCGTGGCGATCGCCGCCGCAAACACCACCGGCCCGGTGCCCGAGCTCTGGCCGGTGTAGTTGAGGATGATCTGTTTCAAACCGTCCGAAGTCGCGGCGAACACCGCGCCGAGCGCCAGCGTGATCATCGCGAAGCTGGCCGAACGGCTGATCACCGCTTCGGCATCGTACAGCCGGAAGCGCAGCAGGGCGATCAGCAGGCCCAGCTGCAGGAACAGGAAAGCGAGGCCGAAGCTGAGGCCGCCGAGCACCTCCATGAGGATCTGGGTGCCGAACGCGCCGACGTTGAGCTTGCCCATGTCGATGGCGAGGGCGAGCGACAGAAACAGAGCGTAGCCGGCAAAGCCGAACAGCGCCCACTTGATCTGCTGGTGCGCATCCCCCGCCTCGGTATGCCGCAGTCGCCAGACCAGCGTCATTACGCACGCGGCCATGAACAGCATGAAGGTCAGGCGGTAGGTGTCGCCCTTGAGAAAGAACAGCAAAGGCAAGAGTGCGATGAACCCGAGCACGGCGCGCGGACGCAGCCGGCCGTAGGGGAACAGCAGGATGCCGGCGAGCAGCGCGATGTTGCCGACATCATAGAGCCGCTGGTGGAACCACTCGGGCATTTTGAGGACGAACTGCAGAAAGGCCGCGGAAGGCTGCTCGGTTGCCATGGTCAGCAGGATCGCGAGCGACAGGATCGAGCTGATCAAATCCTCGCGCTTGCGGCGGTGGAGCACCCAGGCGGCGAACAGCAGGAACGGGTAGGTGATGACATGCAACAGGTCGATGACGCTGAGCATGGTCGGCGACAGGCCGACGCGGCGCGCATCCTGCTCGATATGCTGCTCGCCGGTGCGGACTCGGTAGTCGCGAATCCGGCCGTCCTCGCCACGCAGACGCAGGTCGAGATCGACGGGGTCCGTGCCTTCGATAATGGGCGAGAAAGCCGCATAGTCTAAGTCGGTGGCGTCGTTGGGCCGGGCGATACCGCGCGCGGAGATCGGGACGACGTGGGCGATCGGGACGCCGTTGATGGCGACGATGTCGTCGCCCGGCCGGACGCCGGCTGCCCGCGCGGCGTCTCCGACCGGAAAGCGGACGCGGGTCAGGTCGTCCTCGGACAGACACAGCCCGGCGCGGCTACCGATCATCAGCGCACTGTTCTCGTCGGGCGAGGCCAGGCGGTACCAGGTCCCGGCCAGCGGGCCGGCGATGGCCAGCAGCAGCGCCGGGAACCACAGCAGCTCGAACAGCGTCAACCACGGGCGCCTGAGGTCGGGAACGCGTTCCGGCAGGCGCAGGCGTTGGCGCATAGCGGGCAGCAAGGGCGTCGGGCCCGCTCCGGCTGCCTCGCTTGCCATCGATCGATACGCCCCGCTGATGCCGTCGCCGACAAATAGCACGGAATGCACGCACCCCAACCCTCCCCCGCGCGAGAGAGGAGCCGTCGATGCACTGCCCGCCGCGGAGGGCTCGATTGACAGCCCCGATCACTTGCCCTTGAAGGCATTCCTGCGACGGCGCACAACGCTCCCCCGGGAGGTTGGGTGGCCAAGGTCTTTCTAAGCTACGCGCGCGAAGACGCTCCGGCTGCAAAGCAGCTGGCGGACTGCATCGGCCGCGCCGGCCACGAAGTCTGGTGGGACCGGCATATCCAGGGTGGTTCTCGCTTCTCGTCCGAGATCGACCGCGAGCTCAAGAGCGCGGCCGTGGTGGTGGTGCTGTGGTCGGCGACGTCAATCGAATCGGCTTGGGTCCAGGACGAAGCCGCGGAAGGGCGCGACAGTGGACGGCTGGTCCCGGTTAGCTTGGGCGGCAGCCGTGCACCTCTGGGTTTTCGCCAATTCCATACTATCGAGATCGCCAATTGGAGCGGCGACGGCGACCCGGTGGAGCTCGACGACCTGCTCGAAGCGATCGCCAAGACCGCCGGCAACAGCGCGGCATCGACCCCTTCGGTCCAGGCCAGCGAGCCGAAAGCAGCGCGCGGCCCTTCGGTCTGCGTGCTGCCGTTCGTCAACATGAGCGGCGACCCCGAGCAGGAATATTTCAGCGATGGCATCACCGAGGACATCATCACCGATCTGTCAAAGGTGTCGGCGCTGCTGGTGATCGCGCGCAACACCGCCTTTACGTTCAAGGGCAAGGTGATGGACGTCAAGGAAGTGGCCCAGGCGCTCGACGTCAGCCACGTTCTTGAAGGTAGCGTGCGCAAGGCGGGAGCGCGGGTGCGCATCACGGCCCAGCTGATCGACAGCAAGACCGGCGGGCATTTGTGGGCCGACCGCTATGACCGCGACCTGACCGACATCTTCGCCATCCAGGACGAAATCTCCAAGGCGATCGTCGCCGCCCTCAGGGTCAAGCTGCTGCCCGAGGAAAAGAAAGCGATCGAAACCCGCGGAACCGCGAGCGTCGAGGCCTACAACCTGTATTTGATGGCGCGCCAGCAGTGGACCGAGGGAGGGATTGGCGACGTCCGCTGTCAGGAAACCATCGTTCGCATCTGCCGGCAGGCAATTTCGTTCGATCCCGATTATGCGCAGGCCTGGGCATTAATGGCGCTTGCTCAGTCGCAGATGCGCTTCTGGCATGGCATGGACGCCGATCCGCAACTGGCGGCGGAGCGGGCACTGGCAATCAATCCCAACCTCGCTGAAGCCCATTGCGTAAAGGCTCACTTGCTCGAAGAAGAGGGCCGGCCGGCCGAGGCCACCGCGGAAATCGAGACCGCGGTTCGACTCGATCCCGAATCATGGGAAGTGAACCGCGAAGCCGCGCGGCTGATTTTCCGCCAGGGACGCATTGCCGATTCGATCCCTTACTTCGAAAAGGCGGCGGCGTTGATGGAATCGGATTGGCACAACCCTGCCATGCTCATCACCTGCTATCAGGGGATCGCCGCTCCCGACAAGCTGCTCCGCATTGCGCGGATGGTTTCGGAGCGCACGGAAAAAGCCATCGCCAAAGACCCGTCAAACACCGCAGTGCTCGCCGCCGGAGCATCCGCGCTCGCAATCGTTGGCGAGGATCAGAGAGCCCGTGACTGGATCGAACGCGCGCTCCTGTTGGACCCCGACAATATCATCATGCGCTATAATCTCGCTTGCGCACTCACGAGCCAGCTCAACGATCCGGATCGGGCGATAGAAGTCCTTGAGCCGTATTTCGCGACCACCGTTAGCGCAACGCACATCCGGCACGCCGAAGTTGATCCCGACCTCAATCTCTTGAGGGAGGATCCGCGATTCGAGACAATGCTCGCGGCCGCCAAACACAGGCTCGGAATCGCGGCCTGACCGTTGGCTGCCAAGCTTCGGGCTTAGCTGTCGATACGTTCCTCGCCGTAGCGCGACTGGATGAAGCGGCCCTGGGTCTCGAATGCATTCATGTCGGCGCGCGCGAGCTTTTCGGAAATCTCGCCTAGCGCGGCGCGGCCGGCGGCAAGGCCCTCGACCAGCCGCTCGTCGACGCTGATCCCTTCACCGTCGCGCTCGTCGCGGAACGCCTGCGGGACCTGGCGGTAGCGGTCGATCAGGCTCGGCAGGTGCAGCGACATCAGCCGCCGCGCATCCTGGGCGTTGGGATCGAACGCATCGACCCGTTCGAGAGTCTGCTTCAACGCCGGCAGCGCGGCGCTGATCCCGTCGAGCTGGACTTGCGCGGGCGCGGGCAGAGCGGCGCGGCTGCGGTAGATGTAGGAGTCGAAGCGCTGCACCATGGCGCCGTTGGGAAGGTCGGCGGTGGGCGCCGCCGCGGTCCGGGCCCGGGACGGCAGGAACGCGACCATCGCCGCGATGCCGATGGCGAGACCGACCGCGGCGAGGAAGCCGAACATGCCGATCGGCGTGACCAGCCCGACAACGATGGTCAGGATGCTGACCAGGCCGATCCCGATGCCGATTCGCGCCAGCCGCCGGCCGAGGTCGGCGTTGAGCCGCTGGCGCTCACGCCGGGCGGCAGCGCGGACCGGTCCGTCGCGCTCGTCGAGCGAGCGCATGACCCGGTCGGCGCGGGCTATGACGGCGTTGTAGCGGTCGGTGTTCATTTGCTCGCGCTATTTGCTTTCGATGGGGGTGAACGGCGACGCCGGGCCCGCGAGCTTGCCCTGCGAGACGCCTTCGGCGCGGGCGATATAGCCCTTCGACTTCTCGACCTCGGAGCCCAATGTCTCGACCGTCTGCTTCATGTTGCCGAGCGCTTCCAATTTGAAGCGGTCGATCTGGTCCATGGTCTCGTAGATGTTCTGAAACGCGCGCTGCAGGGTCTCGAGCGGAATGGTCGACGATGCCGCCTGCTCGTGGATCGCGCCGGTCTGGGTGCGGAGCAATTCGCCGGTCGAATCGATCATGTTGGCGGTGGTCGTGTTGAGCGCGGTGATCTGCTCGAGCACCAGCTTCTGATTGGTCATCGCCTGGGCGACGGTGACTGCGGTGCGCAGCGCCGAGACGGTGGTCGTCGAGGCGCGGTCGACGCCTTTCACCAGCTCGACATTGTTCTTCTTCACCAGGTCGAGCGCGAGATAGCCCTGCACCGTGACCGCCATTTGGGTGAGCAGGTCGGTGGTCCGCTGGCGCGTATAGAACAGAGCGGTTTCGCGGATCGCCTTGGCCTTGGCCGGGTCAGTCGCGTCCAGTTCGTTGGCCTTGTCCTCGAGTTGCTTGTCGAGGGTTTTGGAGATGTGGATCATCTGCTCGAGCTTGTGCATCGTCTTCCACAGGCCCGAGCGCTCGGTGTCGATCGCGGCATTGTCCATCAGCAGCTCGTCCTTGCCATTGCCCAGGCTGCTGAGGATTTTCGAGATGTGGGTTTGCGAACTCCGATATTTGTCGAAATAGCGATCGACGCGGTTGCCGAACGGAATGATGCCGAGGAATTTTCGAGTCTTGGTTGCCTCTTTCGGGTCGAGCGATTCGACGGTCCGGCGAAGCTCGGTAAGGTCGGCGCCGATGCCGGTATCCTTGTCGATCGCCTTGACCGGCCGGTCGAGGAAGCGGTTGGATGCGCCGGCCGCTTCGGCGATTTCCTTGCGGCCCATCGCGGTCAGCGCGTCAACCTTCTTGCCGAATTCGGGGCTGTTGCTGTCGAGCGCGGCCAGCTCGTCGACGAACTGCGCGACCTTGCGGTCGAGCTCACCGACCTCCTCGGTCTTCAAGGGCACCAGGCCCGACGCCTCGGTGGTCATCGGCTGCAGGGCCTCGGGCGGGTCCAGCTTCAACTTGGTCGCGGTTGCGGTCTCGGTCGCAGGTTCGCTGGCCATGGTCACGTTCCTCTCAGTGCTCCCCAGGAGCGTCGCGGGATAACGGTGAACGGCAGACCCACGCCGCGCAAGAGGCATTAGCTGTATTATAGGTGCAATACACGGGATCGCAAGGGCTTGGCTCACTTTGGGACAGTGTCGGTCAGTTAACCACATGCTTGAACGGTTCGCTCACCGTGTCTGCCTTAAATGCACCCTCGATGCGCACCTTCAGTCCGAGGTTTGACCGATGATTGCTTTCATGAAGAGCCTGTGGCGCGACCGGCGCGGCAACGTGCTGGCAATTGTGGCCGCTTCGATGCCGCTGATCATTGGCGGCGCCGGGCTCGCGACGGACACGATCCAATGGACATTGTGGAAGCGACAGCTTCAGCGGGCCGCGGATTCCGCAGCCCTCGCCGGCGTCTACGACCGTAATGCGGCAAGCGGATCGACGTCGACGGTCTCGGCGACCGTTACGCATGACCTCTCGCTCAACCTGCACACCCATGATGGGCTCAAAGCCGGTTATCCGGTGGTCACTTTTCCGGCGAACTCCGGGTCGAAGACCGATCAGGTTTCTGTAACGGTAGGTCTCCAAAAGCGGCTTTCGTTCAGCTCTTTCTTCATGAGCACGCCCCCGACCATCACGGCCAGCGCGACCGCAGCAGCAATTCCGGCCGGCGGAGATGCTTGTGTGCAGGCCCTGGAGAATAATGCGAGCAAGACTGGCATTATCAACTCCGGCAACACGACCATCTATATGCCCGATTGCATAATGTATTCGAATTCGCCTTCGAGTAACTCGGCGAGTGCCGGAGGCAGCTCGACTGTTACTGCAAAGGCTATCGCGGCGGTCGGAGGCATCGCGCAGTCCAACAACTGGAACGTGACTTCATACCGGCCCTATTCGCCCCCCCTTACCGATCCTCTCGCGAGCGTGACTCCGGATCCCAACGTGATGAACTGCACCGCCACCGCCCTCGTTTGGAACACCAATTTCGCGACGCTACCGGCAGGAACGAACTGCTTCTCGTCGCTCTCGGTCCAATCGAACAAGACGCTCAACGTGCCGGCAAATTTCGGGCCGATCTACATCAATGGCGGCGATGTGAATTTCCAGGGTACCTTCAATTGTAACGGCTGCACGATCGTGCTGACGAACAAGAGCACTGCCACGAACGCCCCCATTGGAACAGTCTCGTCCAATGCGCAGGCAGCCAATAACATCACCGCGCCGACAAGCGGGACGTACAAGGGTATTTCCATCTACCAGGATCGTCGTGCCCTCGACTGCAATGGCTGCAACAAGTTGAATGGCGGGTCAGCCTCGCTGATCACCGGCGCCTTGTATTTTCCCAGCCAGGAACTCTGGTACAACGGCGGCGGGGCCGGGACCGCGACCTGCACAATGGTCATCGCGCGTCGAATCGTCTTCACGGGCAACAGCAACTTCAAAGGGATGAGCCAGTGCGTCATCGAAGGCCTGCCTCAGAATGCTTCAACCGTAATGATCAGGCTGGTGGCATGAGCCGGCGGTTCCTCACGCTCGTCGCAGATGCTCGCGGCGCAGCCGTCGTCGAGCTCGCGCTCGTAGCTCCCGTGCTCGCGACGATGATGGTTGGTGTCGTCGACATGAGCAATGCGTTTAGCCGCAAGCTGGCGCTCGAACAGGGAGCGCAGCGCGCGATCGAAAAGATCATGCAGACCACCGCGGACACCACTGTCGAAAACACGCTTACGAACGAGGTCATTTGCCAGGTCAACGGAACGAACACCAACGGGACCTGCAAAACAAGTCCGCTTGCCTCGAGCAACGTGACGGTCAGCTTCAGGCTTGAGTGCAAGGCCTCCGGAGGTGCGATCACGACCCAGACCAACACGGATGCCACTGCCTTCAATGCCCTCGTCTGTGGCTCGGGTACCGTAAGCGAAGCGCGATATATTTCCGTCGCCGTGACCGACAAATACCGGCCGCTGTTCCCGATCCACTTTGGGGGCTTCAATACCAGCGATGGCACGTATCATCTTTCGGCAGCCGCCGGCATGAGGACGAAATGAAACAGCGTTTCATCCTTCGCAATGAAAGCGGCGCGGCCGCGATCGAGATGGCCTTCGCCTTGCCGGTGATGATCGTCATGATCTGGGCGTTTGTTCAGCTCGCCCAAGTCTATCGTGCGACAGCCGGAATCCAGCAAGCGCTGGGGCAAGGCGCGCGCTATGCGACCCTGTGCCTGAACCCATCGGCCACTGGCTGCACATCGCCGACGTCAACGCAAGTCAAGTCGAAGATCAGCACCAGCGTCTACGGCATCGGCCCGGGAACATTCGTGGTTGTCGATCCGGTTGGCGGGACCTCGGGCACCAGCAAATATTTCGACCTCAAGGTCACCTACACGCAGCCGACTGATTTGCTGCTGTTTCCGGGCCCGACGATCAATGTCAGCCGCGCAAAACGGGTCTGGCTCGCCGGTTCCTAAACGCTGAAGTCGGGCTTCCGCTTTTCGAAAAAGGCCGTGATCGCTTCCTTGACCTCAGCGGACGTCAGCCGCTCGGCAAAGTGACCGTTTTCCATCTCGAAGCGCTCGAGGATTTCGTCGCGATTGCCGTGGCGGAGCAGCTTCTGAGTCATGCGCAGCGCATCAGCGGGCTTGGCCAGTAAAGCCGCGACAATGTCGGCTAAAGCCTGGTCGAGCCCGCCTTTCGGCACGAGGTGGCTGACCAGCCCCCACTCGCGCGCTTCGCCGGGCCCGAACGGTTCGGCCAACAGCAAATAGCGCGCGGCGCGGCGGCGGCCGGCGAGTCGCGGCAGCAGCAGCGAGCTCGCCGCCTCGGGGACCAGCCCGAGATCGACAAACGGCAGCGAAAAGCGGGTTCCTTCCTCGGCCAACACCAGGTCGCAGTGAAGCAGCAGCGTGGTGCCAATGCCGATCGCGTTGCCGTGTACCGCGGCGATCAGCGGCAGCGCGTTGGCGGCCAGCGCGCGCAGCAGGCGCCACACCGCGATCTCCTCCCCGGTCCCGGCGCCGTCGCGCGGCATCGCAGCCATGAAATCGGCGAGGTCGTTGCCGGCCGTGAAATCCTCGCCTTCGCCCGCCAGCGTGATCAGCCGCAGCGAGGGATCGCCCTGCGCCTGCTCGACGGCATCGGCGAGCGTAGCATACATGGCGATGGTGATCGCGTTGCGCCGCTCGGGCCGGGCGAGGGTGATCGCCAGCACGCCGTTTTTGCTCTCAATCCGTACATGTTCGCTCATTTGAGTTCTCCCGAATCGGATGACGGATTGCCTGTCTGCGGCTATTGCCCGCCTATTCCACACAGCCAAGGGCCAGCAGCTTCATGAAATTCTTCGCCGACACCGCCGAGATCGCTGAAATCAAGGAACTGGCAGACACCGGGCTGCTCGACGGAGTCACGACCAACCCGTCGCTGGTCCACAAGTCCGGGCGTGATTTCATCGAGGTGCTGAAAGAGATCACGAAAATCTGTCCGGGGCCGGTTTCGGCCGAGGTCGTGGCGCTCAATTACGCGACCATGATGTCTGAGGCCGAAGTGCTTCGGAAGGTCGCCAAGAACATCGCGGTCAAGGTGCCGCTGACACCCGACGGCCTGAAAGCCTGCAAAGCGCTGACCGGCGACGGAACGATGGTCAACGTGACCTTGTGCTTCTCGGCCGGCCAGGCGCTGCTCGCCGCCAAGGCCGGCGCGAGCTTCATCTCGCCGTTCGTCGGGCGGCTCGACGACATCGGCTCCGAAGGCATGCAGCTGATCGCCGACATCCGCATGATCTACGACAATTACGACTTCCCGACGCAGATCCTGGTCGCCAGCGTCCGCCACCCGATGCACGTCATCGAAGCCGCCAAGCTGGGCGCTGACGTAATGACCGCGCCGCCCAAGATCATCCACCAATTGTTCAAGCACCCGCTGACCGATGCCGGGATCGCCGGCTTTCTCAAGGACTGGCAAGCGAGCGGCCAGAAAATCGGCTGATTTCAGCCGCGATTCACTCTCCGCTGAATGATCGCCTGCCTAGCAAAAGCTGGCAAGCAACCTCAGTAGGAAATTAACCGTCGCCGGGTTACACTCGTTCGCGATGGGACGGGTGATCCAGTTCGAAGAGCGGGCGGTCGCGCACTTGCGTGAACGTTTGGGCGTGATCGAGGAAGCCAACCAGGATTTGATCGCTTTCGCCCGCGGCCATTCGGGCGCGGTGTCGTCGATCCACGCCGCGGTGCTCGCGGCGCTTGAGGCGGACAGCATCGAGGCCTTGCTCCATGTTGTCACCCAGGAATGGCCGCTGATCCTCGGCATCGATGCCGTCGCATTGTCGCTGATCGTCGGCGAGCAGGGCTTCCGCTCCGACGGCAACGGCGTGCAAATGGTCGATCCGCTGATACTCGCCCGGGCGATCGAGCAGGTGGACGGAGTCGAGATGCGCACCGTGACACGCGGACATCCGTTGTTCGGGCCGGCCTGCGACCTGATCCGCGCCGAGGCGCTGATCCGGATCGATTGCGAGTTGTCGCTGCCCATTGGGCTGCCCACCGGGCTGATCGCGCTCGGCCAGCGCACGACCCAGAGCCTCGATGCTCGCCACGGGTCGGAATTGCTGATGTTCCTTGGCCGCAGCCTTGGCGCTATGATCCGCCGGTGGCTGACCGATCCCCGCCCGACCAGCTCACCGACGAGCTGACCGAACTCTACCCGGCGCGGGCATTGGCCGTGCGCTGGGGCAGCTATCTGCAGCACGATCGCCGGCGTTCCCCGCACACCGTACGCGCCTACGTCGCGACCGCGCATCGGTTCGTCGATTTCCTCGGCCGCTACCGCGGCGAGCAGATCGGCCGCTTCGCGCTGCTGGCGCTCAATGCTTCGGACTTGCGCGCCTTCCTCGCCGACCGGCGCGGCAGCGGACTGGGCGCGTCATCGGCGGCGCGCGAGCTGTCGGCGGTGCGCGCGTTCCTCCATTACGCCGCCGATCAGGAGGGGCAGGCGGCGCAGCTGCCCCGCACCCGCGCGCCCAAGCGGCCACGGACGCTGCCGAGACCGGCCTCGCCCGAGGACGCAATGGGCCTCGCCCACGACGCGGCCGCGGGGGCTTCGGTCGAATGGACCGGGGCGCGCGACCTCGCCATCCTGCTGCTGCTTTACGGAGCGGGGCTGCGGGTCGCCGAAGCGCTGTCGCTGAGCGCACGGGTGTTGCCGGTCGGGGCCTCGATCCGGGTCACCGGCAAACGATCGAAGACGCGGGTCGTACCGATCGTCCCGGCGGTCGCGCAAGCGATCGAGGAATATGTCCGCCAATGCCCGTTTCCGCTGAGCGGCGACGTGCCGTTGTTCGTCGGCGCGCGCGGCGGGCGATTGAACGGCGACCTGGTGCGGCGGGCGGTGCGCGCGGCCCGCAACCGATTGGGGCTGCCCGACAGCCTAACGCCGCACGCGCTGCGCCACAGCTTCGCCACGCATTTGCTGGCGCGCGGGGCCGACCTTCGCGCGCTGCAGGAGCTGCTCGGCCATGCCAGCCTGTCGTCGACCCAGATCTACACCGCGGTCGACGCGGCGCGGCTGCTCGACGTCTACCGCCATGCGCACCCGCGCGCCTGATTTCAGGCTGAGCGAAGGACCGAAAGACGCCGCGGCGTGAACCGGCCAGGGGGGATTGGAGAGCCGGTCCCCGCCGCGACCGGCGCACTTAAACCGCGCGGTGCTTGACAATCCATTGAACAACCAAATCGGTGATAATTTAAATCAGACGAATACCGGTAGTCAGATGTTAGTTGGTCCAAATCGGATCATTTATCTGGCTTCCCTTGGTGGCGGTGGGTCCATAGTCGCCACACATAGGCGGCGGCGAGCACGATCAGCACCGCGTTGGACACCGGGCCGATCATCCGCCCGACCTGGTTGACATTCTCCTGCAGCTTGTAGCCGGCGCCGGCGAGGAAGGCCGTCCAGATGGCGGTGCCGAGAACCGAGGCAAGGAAGAAGGTCTTGAACCGCAGGCGCAGCAGGCCGGCGGGCACCGACACCAGCGAGCGGACGGTCGGCACCAGCCGGCCAAAGAAGACGAACGCCATGCCGTGCGCCGTGACCCAGCGTTGGGCCCGCTCGACCTCGGGCCAGCTGATCGTCAGCCAGCGGCCGTAGCGATCGATGAACGGTTTCAGGCGA
>JBDTMX010000082.1:0-4626 GCA_039934055.1 Sphingomicrobium sp.
CGGGCAAGGCGACCTCGACCAACCCGATCGCGTCGATCTTCGCCTGGACCGGCGGTTTGAAGTACCGCGGCAAGTTCGACGACACCCCCGAGGTCGTCCGCTTCGCCGAGACGCTCGAGCGGGTGTGCATCGAGACGGTCGAGGCCGGCCACATGACCAAGGATCTGGCGATCCTGATCGGACCGGAGCAGTCGTGGATGACGACCGAGCAGTTTTTCGAGGCGATCCGGGCGAATTTGGAAGCGGCGATGGCCCAGGTTTCGGTTAGCGCCTGACGGCGGCCGGCGAGCGGACCCGTTCGCGGCGTACGCCGAGACCGACGAAGCGGCCGGGAATCCGGCGCAGCAAGGGGAAACGGTCGAACAGCCGCACGATCAGCGGAGCCCCGGTGAGCGGCGGCCCCGGCTTGAGCAACCGCCCGATTATCCGATCTTGCGCGACGACCTGCGCCGCCTGGATGGCCCGCGTCGGGAACATCCGCCGGTCCTGCACCTTGCAGAGCAGCCGATCGACCGGCTCGCCGCGCACCAGTGGCCCCGCGAGCACGTTCGCGGCCGCCACCGCGTCCTGGATCGCGAGGTTGATGCCGATGCCGCCGATCGGCGACATCGCATGGGCGGCGTCGCCGATCGCCAGCAGCCCGGGACGCTGCCAGCAGGTCAGGCGGTCGACCTTGACGGTCAGCAAGTGGAGGTCGGAAATGTCGTCGAGCTCGGCAAGGTCGATTTCGGGCGCGGCCGCGGCGACCTCGTTGCAGATCGCCTCGATTCCGCGCGTCTGATACTCCTCGGCCCGGCCCTTGGGGATGAGGAACGCGCACTGCCAGTAATCGCCGCGGTCGATCATCACCAGCAGCCGACCGCGCTCGACGCTGCCGCGCAAGCCGCCGATCTCGTCTTTGGACTTGGGAACGCGGAACCAGAAGACGTCCATCGGCGCCCCCAGATCCTCGACCGCCAGCATGCCGGTTGAGCGGACGATCGACGCGCGGCCGTCGGCGGCGATGGTCAGCGGCGCCTTGAGCTCGCGGCCATCGGCGAGTCGGACTCCCACCACGCGCCCCTTATTTGGGAAGGCCTGCTCCTCGAGGAAGCTTTCGACCGAGGCTTCCATTTCGAGCTGGAAGCCGGGAAATGCCGCCGCTTCGCCGCGCAGGAAATCGAGGAAGTCCCATTGCGGCATCATGGCGATGAACGGCGCCGGCGTGTCGAGGTGCGACAAGTCGCCGATGGTCCAGGTGCGGCCGGCGATGCGCAGCTCGGCCTGGTCGAGGCGATTGTGCGGGCGTTTGAGGAATTGGCCGAGCATGCCCAATTGGTCGAGGATCTCCATGGTCGACGGGTGGACCGTGTCGCCGCGGAAATCGCGGAAGAAATCGGCGTGCTTTTCGAGGATCCGGACGGTGCAGCCGGCGCGCGCGAACAGCAGCCCGGCCATCACGCCCGCCGGCCCGCCGCCAACGATGATGAGTTGCGGGTTTGAGATCCGGTCCGCGTGTGACGTCATGACATCATCCTAAGGCGCGCGGCCCCACGGTGACAAGCCGAGCGCGGCCTGCTTAAACCCGACCATGGCAGGCGAGTTGAGCGGACATGGATTGCGCGACGCGCTGGTGATCCTCGGCGCGGCGGGGATCGTCATCCCGGCCTTCGCGCGGCTACGCATCTCGCCGGTGATCGGCTTCATCGTCGTCGGCATGATCGCCGGGCCGTTCGGGCTCGGCAGCCTGGCCGCAGACCATCCATGGCTTGCAGTGCTGACGATCAGCGACCGAGCTTCGATCGAGCCGTACGCAGAGCTCGGGATCATCCTGCTGTTGTTCGCGATCGGGCTCGAGCTCAGCTTCCGGCGGCTGGTGGCAATGCGCAAAGCGGTGTTCGGGGTCGGTGCGGCGGAGCTGCTGATTGGCGCGTTGCTGATCGGCGGTGGGCTGGTCGCCACGGGAACCGTGCCATCCAGCGCTGCGGTGCTCGGCTTTGCTCTGGCGATGTCGTCGACCGCGTTGGTGATGCCGATCTCCGGCACCACCTCGCCGGTCGGCCGGGCGGCGTTCGGCATGCTGCTATTCGAGGATCTGGCGCTGGTACCATTGCTGTTCCTACTCGGCAGCGCGGGAGCGGGCGCGGCGAGCCTTGCCGACGTCGTGTGGAAGGGCGCGCTGGTGATCCTCGGGATGCTGGTCGCCGGGCGGTTGCTGCTCCCGCCACTGTTCGCCCAAGCCGCGCGGACCAAGAGCCCGGAGCTGTTCCTCGCCGTCAGCCTGCTGGTCGTGATCCTCGCCAGCATGGCGACCGGCGCGGTCGGTCTGTCGCCGATCCTCGGCGCTTTGATCGCCGGCGTGCTGATCGCCGAGACCGAGTATCGCAGCGAGGTCGAGGTGGTGACCGCGCCGTTCCGCGGCCTGGCGCTCGGCATCTTCCTGATCACCGTCGGCATGCAGATCGATTTCCATGCCATCGCCGAAAAGTGGCCCGAGCTTCTCACTGCCCTGATCGCGGTGCTGCTGGTAAAATCGCTGGTGACCGCGTCCCTGCTGCGCGTCAGTGGATCGCGGCTGGCTATGGCGGCGGAGACCGGGCTGCTGATGGCGTCGCCGTCGGAGACGACGCTGATCCTGCTCGGTGCGGCGGCGGCATCGGGCGCGATCGCGGCCGACGCCGCCACTTTTTGGCAGTTGGTGACCGCGGTTGGCCTGACGATCACGCCGCTGCTCGCCAAGGTCGGCCGGCTGGCCGCGTGGGGCGTCGATCGGCGAGCGACCGAGGCAGTTCCGGAGGGCGAAGCCGAGGGGCGTACGGTGATATGCGGCTTTGGCAGGGTCGGCCAGATGGTCGCGACGATGCTCGCCGAGCACGGCCGGCCCTATCTCGCGGTCGAAAGCGACATCGACGCGGTGATGGCGGCGCGCGAGGCGGGTTTTTTAGTGCTGTTTGGCGATGTCGCGCGCGGCGAGCTGGTCAACAAATTGCAGCTCGGCCATGCCGCGGCGCTGGTGCTGACGATGGACGATCCGGTGCTAGTGGCGCGGATGGCGCGGCGGGTGCGTCGCACCTGGCCGAACCTCGCGATCATCGCCCGCGCCCGCGACACCACTCACGCCGCGATGCTCTACAAGGCCGGCGTCACCGATGCCGTGCCCGAGACTGTGGAAGCGTCGCTGCAGCTATCGGAAGCGGTATTGGTCGACATCGGTCTGGCGATGGGTCCGGTGATCGCCAGCATCCACGAGAAACGGGCCCAACTGCGAGCGGAGATCAAGCAGGAGGCAGACCTGGAGGTAGAGCCGAAGATGGGGCGGCGGCGGCTCAGGGACGCGCGACCGCCAGGTTAAGCCGCGACTTTCTCCAGCGCTTCACGAACGGCGGTGAGGGCCTCAGCCGCCTTCGAGCCATCGGGGCCGCCGCCTTGGGCCATGTCGGGGCGGCCGCCGCCGCCCTGCCCGCCGAGCGCCGCCACCGCGGCCTTGACCAGGTCGACCGCGCTCAATTGCTTGGCGAGATCGTCGGTAACGCCGACGGCGACGCTGGCGCGGCCCTCGTTGACCGCGACCAGGGCCGCGATGCCCGAGCCGACGCCCTGCTTCATGGTGTCGACCGCGGCGCGCAAGTCCTTGGGATCCAAGCCTTCGACTATTTGGCCGAGGAATGCGTGACCGCCGACCTGCTCGGGGGCCTCAGCCTCGGACTTTGCCGTTCCGCCACCCATTGCCAACGCCTTCTTCGCGTCGGCGAGCTCGCGCTCGAGGCGCTTGCGGTCTTCAACCAGGGCCGCAACGCGGGCTGGCACCTCTTCGGGGGACGATTTGAGGCTCGCCGCGACCTCGCGCAGCTGCGCCTCGCGGTTGGTCAGCCACTGGCGCGCCGCCTCGCCGGTCAAGGCTTCGAGGCGCCGTATCCCTGAAGAAACAGCGCCTTCGCTGATGATCTTGAACAACTGGATGTCGCCGAGCGCGTTGACGTGGGTGCCGCCGCACAGCTCAACCGAGTAATCGGCTTCGATGTTGCGGCCCATCGAGAGGACGCGGACTTCGTCGCCGTATTTCTCGCCGAACAATGCCATCGCGCCGGCGGAAATCGCCTCGCCGGGGGTCATCAGGCGGGTGGTGACCGGCTGGTTGGAGCGGATCTGGGCATTCACTTCGGATTCGATTGCGGCGATATCGTCGGCCGAGAGCGCTGAGGGGTGCGAGAAATCGAAGCGCAGGCGATCGGGCGCGACCAAGCTGCCCTTCTGGGTGACGTGATCGCCGAGGCGCTTGCGCAGCGCGGCGTGGAGGAGATGGGTCGCGCTGTGGTTGGCGCGGATGCGGTCGCGGCGTTTTGAGTCCACGACCTGGTGGAGGCTATCGCCCACTTTCACTTCGCCCTTCGCAGCCTTGGTGAGGAGCGCGTGAAGGCGGCCCAACGGCTTGGACGTATCCGTAACGTCGCCTTGGAAGCCATTGAGTGAGGTCAGTTCTCCGGAGTCGCCGACCTGCCCACCGCTCTCGCCGTAGAAGGGCGTCTGGTTGAGCAGGATTTGCACAGTTTCGCCTTTCTTGGCGCTTTTCACCGGCTTCCCCTCCTTGACGATCGCCAGCACCACGCCCTCGGCCTCGTCGCCCGAGTAGCCGGTGAACTCGGTGCT
>JBDTMX010000083.1:0-3959 GCA_039934055.1 Sphingomicrobium sp.
GACATCCTGCGGTCGTGGAGGACATCGTCGAGCTTGACGGCGATCGCCATTACACGGTCCCGTCGAGGTCTTCGCGCATCAGCGTGCCTTCGGCGAAGACGCGGGCGAGGACGAACGTCAGGAATATCGCGAGCCAGCCGCCGGGCGAGAAACCGGCATCGAGGTGGAGCGGGTGAGCGGGGGTCGAAACCGCCTTGCCGATCAGGCCGATGGCAACGCTGA
The DNA here is from genome assembly GCA_039934055.1 of Sphingomicrobium sp. Classification (GTDB taxonomy): domain Bacteria; phylum Pseudomonadota; class Alphaproteobacteria; order Sphingomonadales; family Sphingomonadaceae; genus Sphingomicrobium. Next base: position 223 of record JBDTMX010000083.1, read on the forward strand.
GCAGCTGCTGCCCGAGCAGAAACCAGGCGATGGCCTGCAGGCGATAGGCGTTGCTGGCGACGAATGGGTCGCCGGCGCGAACCGTCTCGACCATCGCCAGCAGCCGCTTGAGGACGGCAAGGTTGATCGGCACGCTGACAAGGCCGAGCGCCGCGATCGCGCGCATGCCCATGATCAACGGGCGGGCATCGGCCGCGGGCGAAAAGCCAAGCGCGGTCAGCGTCCATTGTTCGGCGGTGAGCATCCCGATCAGGATCGCCAGGACGATGGCGCCGTAGATCCAGTTGAGGACGACCAGGATGCGCAGGGTGATCCAGGCGACGGGCAAGGCGGTCGAATGCCTCATTTGAAATCTCCACATGACTTATCGATAAACAATAAGTCACATATCGATATTCGGCAAGTCTTTTATTTTGGATGGGCGCCGCTCGCGTTTCCGGCCACTCAGGTCGCGAGCGGCATCTCCGCTTTCACGTTCTGCCCGACGTGAGCGCTAATCCAGCCGGCGATGTCGTCCATCACAGCCTCGGGGCCGAGGTCGTTGAACAGGTCGATACGGTGACCGCTAGGCGGCGGTCCAGCCGCCATCAATCGACAGGTTCGCCCCGGTAATCGAGACGGCGTCGTCGCGGCACAGGAACAGCGCCAGCGCCGCCACCTCTTCGGGCGTGACAAAGCGCTTGGTCGGTTGGGCGTCGAGCAGCACGTCGTTCATCACCTGCTCGCGGGTCATCCCGCGGGCCTTCATCGTGTCCGGGATCTGGTTCTCGACCAACGGCGTCCACACGTAGCCGGGCGAGATGCAGTTGACGGTGACCCCGTCGGTCGCGACTTCCAGCGCGATGGTCTTGGTCAGCCCGGCGATGCCGTGCTTGGCCATGACATAGGCACTCTTGTTGGGGCTGGCGATGAGGCTGTGGGCCGAGGCGGTCGAGATGATCCGGCCCCATTTCTTGGCCTTCATGATCGGGACCGCGGCGCGCATCAGGTGCCAGGCGGCGCTCATGTTGATGGCGATGATCGCGTCATATTTGTCGGGCGGGAAATCCTCGATCCTGGCGACGTACTGAATGCCGGCATTGCTGACGATGATATCGGGCCCACCGAACGCATCGTTGCAGCGTTTGACCAGCGCTTCGATCTCGGCGGGTTTGGACATGTCGGCGGAGTCATAGTTCGCCTTGGCGCCGCTCAGCGTCTCGAGCTTGGCGCGCTCCTGCTCGATCGCCGCGACATCGCCGAAGCCATTGATCGTCACGTTCGCACCCTCGCTCGCGAAGGCTTGTGCAATCGCCAGCCCGATCCCCGAAGTCGATCCGGTGACGATGGCGCTTTTGCCCTTGAGAAACATGGCTTCAGTCCTTGGTGCGAGGGGAGATCGGTTGCGGCTTTACAGCGAGATCGAACGCCGCGCTTTTGCCGGTTTCGATATTTTCGGCGACGACCTGCGAGTGGTCGAGCGACTCGGTAACCGCCAATCGGCCAGCTTGCCAATGTTCGCGCATCGAGCGAGCGGAAAATTCGAAGTCGCGGCTGCCGCCTTCCCACGAATTGGCGCGGTAGATGAGGTGGACCAGATTGACCGTTTTCTCTTGGGCGAGCGCGGACAGAGCGCGGATGTCGGGGTCGTCTCGGATTTCGGTTGGTAGCTTCTTGAGCGCTTTTCGGATTGCCTCGCGCTCCTGGCGAAGCTTGATCAGCTGGGCGGAAACCTCGCGGGTTCTGCTGGAAAAGCGGATCTCTTTTTCGCGCGCCATGACGTCCATGATGGTCTGCGGCCGCTCGGCGGTGGCGCTGAACAGATCGACTTGGAAGACCAGCATTTCCTCGTCCTGATGGTCGAGCAAATAGGTCAGCGGGGTGTTGGAGACGAGCCCGCCGTCCCACCACAATCGGCCGTCAATTTCGACCGGCGGAAGCCCGGGGGGAAGCGCACCCGAAGCCATGATGTGGCGCGCGTCGAGGCGCACTTCGCGGTTGTCGAAATAATGGAAATTGCCGCTTTCGACATCGACCGCGCCAACCGACAGGCGGACGGGGCCATCGTTGACGAGGTCCCAGTCGACTAGGTCGTCGAGCATCTGCTTAAGCGGGGCGGAATCGTAAAAGCTCAGCGCGGCGCAACTTTCGGGGGAGGCGAACCCCGGAGGGATCAGGCGCGGGCTGAAGAAGCCGGGAACCCCTTCCGCCATGACAAACATCGCCGACCACTCGTGAAGAGCTTCGCGCAAATTGGGGTCGGGGAGGATCGGGAAACTCGGCAATGCGCTGGTCACCTTGGTCCAGAAAGCGCGAAGCTGCTCGACGCGCCGTTCGGGCGGGTTGCCGGCGACGATTGCGGCGTTGACCGCGCCGATCGAAATGCCCGCGACCCAGTCGATTTCGATGCCGCTCGTGGCGAGCCCTTCGATCACGCCGGCCTGGTAGCTTCCCAGCGCGCCGCCGCCCTGGAGCACAAGCGCAACCGTTTCGGGCAGCGCGAGGCCGGGTTTCGCCTTGCGGCGGTGGGGAGCGGCATCGGTCATCGCCCGGCGAAATAGGAGCGTGCCCGGCAAACTTCCATCCCGGGTGCCAATCGTGCGGTCGCTCCGGACTTGATTTGCAACCGCCCCGCGTCCTCGCGCATTGGGGTGCTCAACAGGAGGAACGGCCCATGCGACTCGGCGGCGAAGGTCCAAGCCCCAATTTCGAAGACCGCACCGGCCGCGGCGGCGGCGGGTTCGGCGGCGGCGGCAACATGCTCGGCTGCCTGCTGCCGTTCGTATTGAGCCGCTTCGGCATCGTCGGCGTGCTCATCCTGCTGCTCGGCTATTGCGCACTGACCAGCCTCGGCGGCGGCGGGCTGCTCTCGGGCGGATCGCCAACCAACGCGCCCGCGGGCCACTCGACGCTCGATCCCAAAATGCGCAATTTCCTGACCCGAGTGCTCGGCTCGACCGAGGAGACGTGGGGCGAAATCTTCGCCAAGTCGGGGGCCAAGTACCAGCCGACGACGATGGTCGCTTATTCGAACTCCGACCAGTCGGGGTGCGGCGCGGCGCAAGCGGCGATGGGCCCGTTTTACTGCCCGACCGACAAGCGCATCTACATCGACCCCACTTTCTTCAACGAACTGTCGCAGCGCTTCGGCGCGCCGGGCGACTTCGCCATGGCCTATGTCATCGCGCACGAGGTCGGGCACCATATCCAGGACCTCGAAGGAACCCTCGACACGGCGCACAATGCGCAGGCCGCGGCGAGCGAGACCCAGGGCAACGCGATCCAGGTCGGGGTTGAACTGCAGGCCGATTGCTACGCCGGCGTGTGGGCGGCCAACGCCCGCGACGCGCAGGGGTCGATCCTCGAGCCGGGCGACGCCGAGGAAGGGATGCGCGCGGCCGAAGCGATCGGTGACGACACCCTGCAAAAGCAGATGCAGGGCCGCGTGGTACCCGACAGCTTCACCCACGGCAGCTCGGCGCAGCGGGTGGCGGCGCTGCGCAAGGGCCTCCAGACCGGCGACCCCGCCGCCTGCAAATACTAAAGCTTAACCAGCATCTTTCCGGTGTTGGCGCCCGCGAACAGGCCCAGAAACGCTTCCGGCATGCGCTCGAGCCCGTCGACCACGGTGTCGCGCGACTTGACCTGGCCGCCGGCGATCCAGCCGCCCATATCGCGGTAGAATTCGGCCAGCCGCGGCACGTAATCGGTGTAGATGAAGCCCTGCAGCCGGATGCGCATGGCGATGATCCGCATGA
>JBDTMX010000084.1:0-3485 GCA_039934055.1 Sphingomicrobium sp.
GGGCTTCGACCTGATGCACGCCGGGGAAAGCATTCGCGCGGTGGTGGTTTACTGAGGAGAAGCAGGCAATGTTCAGCCACATCATGGTCGGATCGAACGACCTCGAACGTTCCAGGCAATTCTACGATGGGCTATTCGGCAAGCCTGCCCACGCGGACGAAAAAGGCAGGTTGAGCTACGGCCGAAGGAACGCCGTGTTCATGGTGACCCCGCCGATCGACGGGGAGCCAGCGACGGCGGGCAATGGCTCGACCATCGGTTTCACCTTCGACAGCCCGGAGGAAGTCGACTCCTGGTACGAGGCCGGTATCGCGGCGGGCGGCACGGCGATCGAAGACCCGCCCGGCATCCGCAGCAACGCCTTCGGAGCACTCTACCTCGCCTATCTGCGTGACCCCGACGGCAACAAGCTTTGCGGGTTGCACCGGTTGTCTTCGGAGTGACGCTGGAAACAGTCAGCGAGAACAAATCGCACGGAGGTCGGCAGCTGGTGTGCAAGCATGCGTCCGCCGTGACCGGCACGGATATGATTTTCTCGATCTTCCTGCCGCCGCAAGCCGAGGGCGGCGCGAAGCTACCGGTGATTTGGTACCTGTCCGGCCTGACCTGTACCCATGCCAATGTCACCGACAAGGGCGAGTATCGCGCGGACTGCGCCGAGCTCGGCTTGATCTTCGTCGCGCCTGATACCAGTCCGCGCGGGCCGGACGTGCCCGACGACCCCGAAGGCCTGTGGGACTTTGGCCAGGGTGCGGGCTTCTACGTCGATGCCACCGAGCAGCCGTGGGATCGGCATTTCAACATGTGGACTTATGTCGCCGAGGAGCTGCCGGCACTGGTCGCCGCCGAGTTTCCCGCCGACTTGGAGCGGCAGGCCATCACCGGTCATTCGATGGGCGGCCATGGCGCGCTGACGCTGGCGCTCGGTCTGCCCGGCCGGTTCCGCAGCGTGTCGGCGTTCGCGCCGATCGTCGCCCCAAGCCATGTGCCGTGGGGCCAGAAGGCGCTGCGCCACTACCTCGGCGAGGATCCAGGCGCGTGGCGAAAGCACGACACGGTTGCGCTGATCGAGGACGGCGCGCGGGTGCCGGATCTGCTGGTCGACGTCGGCGATGCCGATCCCTTCCTTGAAAAGGAGCTTCGACCCGAATTGCTCGAACGCGCCTGCGCCGCCGCCGGAATCCCCCTGACCCTCAACCGCCGCCCGGGCTACGACCACAGTTACTATTTCATCTCGACCTTCATGGCCGATCATCTGCGCTGGCATGCCGACCGCCTCGCCTGACTGGATGCACCAGGCGTTCGCCGTCGGCACCGCGCTGGCCTGCGGCGTGCTGATCGGGATCGAGCGCGGCTGGAAGCTCAAGGAGCAGAAGCCAGGGAGCCGCGTCGCCGGCGTTCGCACTTTCTCGATGCTCGGGCTCGGCAGCGGAATTGCCGGGCTGCTCGGCGTGCTCGGCCACCCGATGGTCGCCGCTGCCCTGGCCGCAGGTGCGGTCGCGGTGATGGTCATTGCCTATTCCGGAGAGCTTCGGAACCACCATGATTCGACCAGCGCCGTGGCCGCGCTCGTCACCATCGCGATCGGCTTTCTCGCCGGCAGCGGAAGCGCCGGCCTGGCGATGGCCTGCGCGGCGGTCGCGGTCGCGCTGCTGGCCATGCGCACCGAGCTGCACGGGTTCGTCGATCGATTGGAAGCCGACGATGTCAAGGCGCTCGCCCGCTATGCGGTAATCGCCGGAGCGGTGCTGCCGTTCCTGCCCAACGGCCGTTACGGCCCGTACGGCGCCTGGAACCCGCAGAGGTTGTGGCTGGTGGTCGTCCTGGTGACCGGCTTTTCGTTCCTCGGCTATGTCGCCAACCGGCTGTTCGGGGCGCGCCGCGGGACTATCGCCACCGCGCTGATCGGCGGCGCCTACAGCTCGACCGCGGTCACCCAATCGCTCGCGCAGCGGCTGGGCTCGGCCGAGAAGGGCGGCGCCGAACCGGCGGGGATCGCGCTGGCGACCGCGGTCATGTACCTGCGCGTGATCCTGCTCGTGGCGATCCTCGCGACCCGCGTGCTGTTCGATTTCGTCGTCCTGATCCTGCCGGCGCTGTTGGTCGGTGCCGCCGCCGGATATTGGCTCTACCGCAAGGCGCCGCGCCGCGACGGCCCCGCGCCGCCGGGCAATCCGATCGCGATCCTGCCCGCGCTCGGCTTCCTCGCCTTCGTCGCCATCGCCGCCGTCGCCGCGCGCTGGGCGGAGGGCCGCTTCGGCCAGCAAGGCATCGCCGGCCTGCTGCTGATTACCGGCACGATGGACGTCGACACCGCGATCATCACTTTGGGTGGCCTCAACCCGAAGGCGATCGGGCCAGCGCTCGCCGCTGTGGCGCTGGCCGGCACCGTGCTCGCCAACATGACCGTCAAGCTCGGCATCACGCTCGCCTATGCGCGCTCGAAGGGCATTTCCGCGGCGCTTGCGCTGGGAGCGAGCATGGTGGCGCTGGCCATAACCATGGCGGTGGCGTGGACGCGATTGACCTGGTGACCCGCCTGATTGCAGGCCCATTGCGGACATTCGGTCATGCGTTAAGGTCTTGCAGGAAGGTGACCGGCGGCGGCCACTTCGCCTGAGGAGCCAAGAGATCACAGCACCTGACTCGAGGGCGGAGCCGGCGAGAGTTCGTGTGTCGGAACGTCCGCCGAAAATTCCATTCGCGCTGTGCGTCGGGGTGACCGGCCACCGCCAGGAAGCAATCCCGCCCGAATGCCTGTCCCAGCTTCCGGGACAGATCCGTGACGCGCTGCAGCTACTGATGCGAGGCGCGGCGGCGGTTCACGGCGGCGCGGCCGGATACTTTGCGGCAGACGCCCCGCGCTTCATGTTCGTCTCCCCTTTGGCCGACGGGGCCGACCAGATCGGCGCCGAGATTGCGCTGGAACTGGGCTTCTCACTGCAAGTGGTGCTGCCGTTCGCACGCGCCGATTACCGCCGCGACTTCAACGGAGGCGAAGGCGCGGCGCGATTCGACGCTCTGATCGCCAGGGCCGAGAGCGTGCTCGAATTGCCGGGTACGCGCGATCAGGAACCCGAGGCCTACATGATGGCGGGCCGGGCGACGGTCGCCCATTGCGACGTGCTGATGGCAGTGTGGGACGGGCTCGCCGCCCGCGGCCGTGGCGGCACCGCTGAAGTCGTCCAGCTGGCACTCAAGCGGGGTACCCCGGTGGTCCATTTGCCGGTCGACACAGCGTCCCCGGTGCGGCTGCTGTGGAGCGCTTTCGATCCGGTGGTGGTCACCGAGGGGCCGCAAACGACGACCGAGCGGCCATTCGACTCGGCCCATATCGAGCAGACACTGTCCGCCGAATTGCTCCCGCCGACCGACCCCCAGGAGCGTCAATTTCTCGAGCGATTTGCGCATGAGCGGCGGCGCAGCCTCCGCGCCAGGGTCGAATATCCGCTGTTGCTGGCGGTGACCGGCGTCAAGCGCTTCAA
>JBDTMX010000085.1:0-9093 GCA_039934055.1 Sphingomicrobium sp.
ATTGGCTTGACGCACAGCCGTCGCACGAAATTGACCCCGTCCTCGACTGCCTGGCTTACCTCGCGAAAGAGGCGGACCGGCCGTCGTCGCCGGTCCTCCTTCGTGCCGGGCTAGCGCTTTCCGAAACCGGGACCCTGCCGTTCCACCAGGTCGAGGCGGCGCTCGATCAGGTCGGGATGCGGGGCGATCCGCTCAACCGCAAGCTCAAGGGATGGCCGTCGCGCAAGCTGCCGGCGATCCTCGAGCTCGAGGACGAGCGCGCTGCGGTCCTGCTCGACATGCGCGACACCGATGGGCTGATTTACGCCCCCGGCGTCGCTCAGCCAATCTGGGCCCCGCTGGCCGAGATCGACGCGGTGTTTACTGGCCGCGCGGTGGTCGTCGAAGCCGATCCCGCCCGCGAGCGCGAAGGCGAGCGGCCGTGGGACAAGGCCCGGCGGACCCATTGGTTCTGGTCCGAGGTGTGGAAGGTCCGCCGCGAGTTCTGGCCGATCCTGCTCGCCGCCCTGATCGTCAACATGCTCGCTTTGGCGATGCCGCTGTTCACGATGAACGTCTACGACCGGGTCATCCCCAACAAGGCGGTGTCGACCCTGTGGGTGCTCGCCTTCGGTGTCGGCTTGGCGCTGGTGTTCGATTTCATCCTCCGCCTAGCGCGGGCGCAGTTGATCGACGAGATCGGCCGCAAGCTCGACGCCAAGCTTGCGCAGAAACTGTTCGAGAAGGTGATGAACCTGCCGATGGCCGCGCGTCAGGGCAGCACCGGCGCCTTGGCGCGGCGCGTCCAGGAATATGAGCTGGTCCGCGATTTCTTCGCTTCGACCACGATTGTCCTGGTGGTCGACGTCGTCTTCCTGTTCCTGTTCCTCATACTGATCACGGTCCTCGCCGGCTGGCTGGTCATCGTCCCGATCGTCGGCATCGCGCTGATGCTGACAGCGGGGTTCAGCCTCCAAAAGACGATGGGCCGCGCGGCGCAGGACGCGCAGGCCGATTCGAGCCTCCAGCATTCGGTGCTGGTCGAGTCGATTGCCGGTGCCGAGACGCTCAAGGCAGCGCGCGCCGAAGGGCAGATGCTCGGCCGCTGGCGCCGCTATTCGAGCATGTCGGCGACCACCCAGGAGCGCATGCGCCGGCTGACCGCGGTGGCCGTCAACCTCGCCGGCGTGTCGCAGCAGATGATCAGCGTCGGGCTGCTGATCGGCGGCTTCTATCGCTTCAACGAGGGCGAGATGACGATGGGCGCGATCATCGCCATCATCATGCTCGCGGGCCGTTCGATCCAGCCGATCGGGCAGCTGGCCTTCCTCTTCACCCGCGGCCGCCAGGCGTTCGCCACATTGAATTCGCTCCAGGAGATGATGGAGGTCACCGACGAGCGGCAGTCGTCGCTGCGCAGTATCATGCCGGAGATCCGCGCCGGGCACATCGCGCTCGCCAATCTCGACTTCCGCTATCCGAACGCCGCGCGCGACTCACTGGCCCAGCTGAATCTGACGATTGCCCCGGGTGAGCGGATCGGCATCATCGGCCGCGTCGCTTCGGGCAAATCGACCCTTGGGCGCGTGCTTTGCGGCCTCTACGAGCCGACCGCCGGCACCTTCACCATCGACGGCCTCGACAGCCGCCAGTTCCACCCGCACCAGCTGCGCGAGGCGTTCCGCTTCGTCGGCCAGGACGCCGAGCTGTTTAGCGGCTCGGTGCGCGACAATCTGATGCTCGGCGCGCCCCAGGCGACCGACAGTCAGCTGATCGATGCGGTCGTCCGCTCGGGCGCTGACATCTTTCTGTCGCGCGATGCCGCGGGCTTCGACTTGCCCGTGGGTGAGCGCGGCTCGCGCTTGTCGGGCGGCCAGCGTGCGTTGCTGGTCCTCGCCCGAGCGCTGGTGTCGCCGAGCAAGCTGTTGTTCCTCGACGAGCCGAGCGGCTCGATGGACACCCAGACCGAGCTCTATTTCATCGAGCATCTGAAAACCGCGCTGGCGCCCGACCAAACCCTGGTTGTGGCCACCCACCGCCACAACATGCTGTCGATCGTCGATCGGCTGATCGTGATCGACGCCGGACGGATTATCGCTGACGGGCCGCGCGACGAGGTTCTCGGACGCATTGCCCAGCCCGCCAAGAAGGAGGCGAAGCCATGACTTCGCTGGCCATCGCCCGGCGCCGCGTCGCGACTCGGCTCGCCGGACACCGGATTGAGGCGGTCGCGGTCGGAAGCTTGCTGTTCGCGGCGCTGGTCGCCGGAGTCATCGGAATTTTCGCGCCGGCCGAGGCGGCAAGGACCGTTTCGATCCGCCTGTCGCCGGCCCGGACCGCGGCCCTGGTCGCCGCGACCAGCGCTTCGCCGGCAGAAATCCGCGCGGTCGGCGAGCAGGCCAAAGTGATCAACGCCTCGCTGCCGTTCAGCTCGTCGCCGCTCCAGTCGGCCCAGCCGTTCGCCATCCGCGGCGACGATCTCGATCACCGCCGGGCGCTGCTGTGCCTGACCCAGGCGGTCTATTACGAGGCCGGGTTCGAGCCGCTCGACGGCCGCCGCGCGGTCGCCCAGGTGGTCCTCAACCGGATGCGCCACCCGGCTTTCCCCAAGTCGGTGTGCGGAGTCGTCTACCAGGGCGCCAGCTCGCCGGTCTGCCAGTTCAGCTTCGTCTGCGACGGCTCGCTGTACCGCGCTCCCGCACCGGCCGCCTGGCGCGAAGCCAGGGCGGTGGCCGAGGCGGCGCTGGCCGGCTTCGTCGAGGCTTCGGTCGGATCGGCGACCCACTACCACGCCGATTACGTTGCTCCGCGGTGGGCGCCGATGCTGACCAAGATCGCCCAGTTGGGGACGCACATCTTCTATCGCTGGCCGGGCAGCTGGGGCCAGCGCGCTGCCTTCACCGGCCACTATATCGGCGAGCCGCAGGATCCGCTGGCGCTTCGTCCGCCGCTGCGCCCGAAGCTTGAGCCCGGCATGCTGGTCACTTTGGCCGAGTCCGGTCCGCCGATCGCCCGCGCTGACAACGACGTCGGCGGGCTGCTTGACGTTTCCAAGGGCTGGACGCTTCATATTCCGGGACCCGACGAAATCGCCGCCGCAACCTCGCGCGCGCTGGCCGGGCAACAGGCTAAGGCGGCCGCATCCGCGCCCGCACCCACGGTAACGATCGCGGCATCAGCATCGCCCGTCGCCGCCGCCTCGCGCTGAGCGACGAGCTGGAGTAAAGCGTCACCATGGCAACCCTTCCGTTTCTCGGACCGATCAAGCGTCCGCGCCAGCCGCTGACCGGCTCGCGGCTGATCATCGTCGCATCGGCGGTCGGCTTCGCGCTGTTCCTGCTGTGGGCGATGCTCGCCCAGGTCGACGAAGTGACTCGTGGCCAGGGCAAGGTGATTCCGTCGAGCAAGGCGCAACTGATCCAGGCGGCCGAGCCAGCGACGGTCCAGGAGCTGATGGTGCGCGAAGGACAGCGTGTGCATCGCGGCCAATTGCTGGCGCGTCTCGACGACACCCAAAGTGCTTCCGAACTCGGCCAGATCGAGGCGGAGACCCAGGCCCTGACCGCCCGTTCGGCCCGTCTTTCAGGCGAAGGCAATTTGACCTCGACCGCCTGCACCGGAACCGATTGCGCCGACGAAGCCCAGTTGCGCCAGGTGCGCGAATCCGCACTTCGCAGCCGGGTTGCCGCGCTCAACGCCAGCGCCGACCAACACCGCCGCGAAGCGTCCGAAGCGCAGGCCACGATTAGCAGCCTGCAGGGCAGCCTGGCGCTGGCCCAGAAGCAGATCGGGATGATCGAGCCGCTGGCGGCCAAGAATATCGTCCCGCAAACCGATCTGCTCAACGCGCGGCGCGAAGTGAACGACCTGCAGGGTCGGATCGCGGCCGCGCGCGAGCAACAGTCCCGGGCCCAGGCAGCGGTGCGCGAAGCGCTCGCCCAGGCCAGCGAGGCGGGCTTCAGCTTCCGCCAGGAGGCGCTCAACGAGCGCAGCCAGGTCAACGCCAAGATTGCGGTCAACGAGGAATCGCTGCGCGGCGCCCGTGGCCGGCTCGGCCGCATGGAATTGCGCTCACCGGTCGAAGGCGTCGTCAACGACCTCCAGGTGACGACCATCGGCGGTTTCGTGACCGCTGGGCAGAAGGTGATGGAAGTCATCCCGATGGGTGACAAACTGCTGGTCGAGACGCGCGTAACACCGCGCGACATCGCCTTCATCAAGGTCGGCGACCGGGCACTGGTCAAGGTCACCGCCTACGATTTCTCGACCTATGGCGGGCTCGACGGCCGGGTGGTCCAGGTGTCGGCCGACTCGATCTACGACCAAAACGAGAAGCAGGCCTATTTCAACGTCATCGTCGAAACCGACCGAAGCTTTCTAACGTCGGCCGGTCGCAAGCTTCCGATCACTCCGGGCATGATGACCGACACGCAGATCATCACCGGCCGCAAGAGCATTCTGAGCTATCTATTGAAGCCCGTCCTCAAAGCCCGCAGCGACGCGCTGCGCGAGCGTTAGTCGTCCTGGTTGGACGGGCCTGAAGGAGCGAGCGGCGCGAGCGTCGCCGACGCCATCGTCATTGTTGCAGGCGCGATCGAACGGCGATAGCCGTGAGTCCACGCGCCCTTCTCCGAGAACGTCAGCACCGGCCGGTAATCGGAGATGTCGTCGGCGTCGAGAATTCGGTCGGTGCCGTTGTCCAGCACCAGCATGCGCCCGCCGGTGCGCACCACGAGCAGCGCGTGGTCGGAGCGGCGAACGAGGTCCTTGGCGATGACTAAATAGAGGTCGCGGTCGGCAACGCCCGCGGCGCGCAGCATCTGGAGCTTGGCGATCGCATAATCCTCGCAATCGCCACGGCCGCGGCGCAGCGTGTCGTTCGCCGCCGCCCAGAAGTCGGCGCGGCCGTACTGGCGGAAATCGTCGACGAATTGCACCCGGCCGTTGACGTAGCGGTTGACCGCCTCGACCCGGGCCATCTCGCCGTGCCCGCGCAACGCCGCGGCGTAGGCCGCCGGAGCACCGCCGACCCGCTGCCCGGCGACCTTGTGCCAGCGCTGGTCGAGCGGGGTGCGGGCAACATGCAGCGCAACGCTGCCGAAGACGTCGGGACGTCCGCTGGTCGCGCCGGGGCTCGCCTGCCGCGGCTGGCGGAAGACGGTATAGGTCGGTGTCGGGATGCTCAGCGAGGCGGGCTGCAGCGGCGTTGAAGCTATGGGCTTGGGAGCAGCCAGCCCCTGCTGCTCGGCGAGGATCGCGGCGAGGCGGCTAGGGGCGCCGCCGAGGATCGCTTCGGTCTTGAGGGTGCGGATGAAGCTCGCCTGCTGCACAGTGGCCGCTTGCGAAGTCACCGTCTGCGCCAGCGCGGGCGACGGCATCAGGGTGACCGCAAAGGCGGCGGCGAAGCGGCCGGTCGGCCGGCTTTTGAAGCTCGTGTTCATAGCCCCGCTTGTCGCAGGACAAGGAGAAGACACGGCTAAAGAGCGTAGTTAAAGCGCCGCTTACCAATTGATAGGCTGGTCCATTTCGGAAGCGACCGAAACTGCTATCCGCCGGGCGGAATCCCCGCCCGCGAGCGCTTGGCCAGCAACGGCTCGGCCGAGCGGTCGGCTAGCCATTGCTCGATTAGCGCCGCGATCCGGTGACCGGCGCGGCCGTCGCCGTACGGCAGACGCGGCGTGGTCATCGCCGCCAGCGCGACCGGGTCGCCGAGCAGGTCGCGGACGGTGTCGAGGATTTGCCTGGTATCGGTGCCGACCAGCCGCATGTTGCCGGTCCACAACGCTTCGGGGCGCTCGGTCTTGGCGCGCAGCACCAGCAGCGGCACGCCGAGCGCCGGCGCTTCTTCCTGGACGCCACCGGAATCGCTCAGCATTAGGTCCGCAATCGCGCATCCTCTCGGCGAGCTCGCGGTGGCTGCACGGCGCCAGCAGCGTGATACCCCGGCATCCGCCGAGCAGCCGTTCGATCCGTCGGCTGACGTGGCGATTGGGGTGCAGCACGACCTCGACGGTCGCAATGCCATCGTCGGCCAGCCGGCGCAGCGCCGCGGCGACCGAGCTCAGGCCGTCGCCCCAATTCTCGCGCCGATGGCAGGTGACAAGGAGCTGCGGCACGCCGCGATCGCGCAAGCTCGGCGGCGGCAGCTCGGCCCTGGTTTTCATCAGCGCGTCGATGCCGGTGTTGCCGGTGACGAACACCGCGCCGCCGACGCCTTCCTTCACGAGATTCTCGGCGGCGAGCGGCGTCGGCGCGAACAACAGGTCGGCGCTGGCGTCGATCGCGGTGCGATATTCCTCCTCGGGCCACGGCATGGTCACGTCGTGGCTGCGCAGCCCGGCTTCGACATGGGCGACCGGCACTCCCGTTGCGAAGCCGGCCAGCGCGCCGCCGAGCGCGCTCGAGGTGTCGCCCTGGACGATAATCAGGTCGGGTCTGCGGGTGAGCAGGGCGCAAACCGCCGTGGCGACGCTCTTGACGTGGGCATGCGGGTTCTCGTCGCCGGGGCAGCCCAGCCGCGTCGCCGGATAGGCGTCAAGCTCATAGTCGGCGGGGTCGAGCCCCGGATGCTGTCCAGTTAGGATCAGCGCCGGCTGCACGCCGCGCTCGGACAGGGCCCTCGCCACCGGGGCGAGCTTGATCGCTTCGGGTCTGGTGCCGATGACCAGCTTCACGTCCGCGGAATGCAGCCTTCCCCCTAGCTCGGCTCGGCCAGTGTGCCTCTACTGTGGACGAAGTGCAAGAAATCGCGGCGGAGTGCGCACTCGGTGGACGTTGCCTTTAGCGGAAATTGTCCGCGTAGGCCTGGAGCTTGAGCTTGACCGGGCCGGCCGGGACCAGGTGATAGTCGAGGCCGTGGCGCTTGGCATAGGCGATCGCCGCGGCCTTGCTGGCGAAATTGAGCCGCACCTGCGGCTTGGTGTCGTGCGATCCCGCCCAGCCGGTCAGCGGATCGGGGCGCAGCGGGGCGTCGCGCTCGAACTCGAGTAGCCAGCGCCCGGCATTGGCCTTGCCCGACTGGGTTGTCCTGCGATCGAGCTCGGATATGCGGGCGATGGTCATTGCGGCGGGGTTGGCAAAGCCGGCGGGCGGAATCAAGGGCATTGCACGTTTCCGATCCTGCGCAATCACCGGAGCGGTCCTCGCGCGCGCCGCATGCAACGCAGAGAGAGCGTCGACCGCCGCGGAAGAAAGACGAGCGCCACCACCGCCACGAACACCACCAACACCGCCGCTGCGAATGTGGGCCGGGACGCCCTACGCGCGCTTGATGGTTCCGGTCGGCTAGACTGCGCGCTTCAATAGGCGCGGGCGACCGCGAACTCGACCGCTTCGGTCAGCGCTGCCTTGGCCTTGCCGGTGGGAAACGGTCCCAATGCATCGATCGCGCGCCGGCCGTAATGGCGAGCACGATCGATGGTGTCGGCCAATGCCTCGCTCGATCGCATCAGCGCGATCGCCCGCGCCAGATGCGCGTCCGACACTCGCTCGCCGGCGACCGCCGCCTCCCAGAACGCGCGCTCGTCCTTGGACCCTCGGGCATAGGCGAGGATCAGGGGCAGGGTCATCTTGCCATCGCGAAAATCGTCGCCGACGCCCTTGCCCATGGTGGTTGCGTCCGATGCATAGTCGATCACGTCGTCGACCAGCTGGAAGGCAAAGCCGAGGTTGCGCCCGTAGCTTTCGAGCGCGACCTCGGCCTCGTCGCTGGCCTCGGCGACGACCGGCGCGATGCGGCACGCTGCGGCGAACAGAGCGGCGGTCTTGGCGCCAATGATCTGCAGATATTGCTCCTCGCCGGTGTCGATCCGGCGCTGCGCGGTCAATTGCTCGACTTCGCCCTCGGCGATGATCGCCGACGCCTGGCTGAGGATCTTGAGGACCTTGAGGCTGCCGTCCTCAACCATCAGCTCGAACGCTCGGCTGAACAGGAAGTCGCCGACCAGGACGCTCGCCGGATTGCCCCAGATGAGGTTGGCGGTGCGCTTGCCGCGGCGCGTTCCGGAGCCGTCAACCACGTCGTCGTGGAGCAGGGTCGCGGTGTGGATGAACTCGACCGCCGCGGCGAGCTTCTGGTGGCGCGTTCCGGAATAACCGAGCAGGTTGGCGCAGGCCAGCGTCAGCATCGGCCGCATGCGCTTGCCGCCGCCCGCGATCAGATGGCCGGCGAGCTCGGGGATCAGCCCGACCTTGCTCTGCATCCGCTCGAGAATGACCGCGTTGACCCCGTTCATGTCGGTCGCGACCAGGGTCATCATCGCGTCCAGCGACGGATCGCGCGCGGCACGCAGCGGATGGATGGTCGCGGTCACGATTGCGCCCTAGCGGGAGAGCGGAGACTTTCCTAGCCTGCGGGCAGCGTCAGCCTTGCCAGCAACCCGCCCAAATCCTCGCTTTCTTCGAGGGTCACGCGCCCGCCGTAGATCTCGGCGACGTCGCGGACGATGGCCAGGCCGAGGCCGGTTCCCGGCTTGCCGGTGGTATCGAGCCGCGCGCCGCGGCTGAACAGCGACCCGCGGTCGGCCGGCGGGATGCCCGGACCGTCATCCTCGACCAGTATGTCGACCATGGCGTCCCTCCGCTCGACCGTCACGAACACCCGGCCGCCGCCGTATTTGGCGGCATTTTCGACGAGGTTGCCGATCATCTCGTCGAGGTCCTGGCGTTCGACCCGGACCTGCGCGTGGCGGTCGCCGGCGATGTCGACCGTGACGTCTTCGTAAAGCCTGTCGAGCACTCGCTGCACCGCCTCCAGGCTGTCCCACACCACCGCCCGGGCGTGGGCCGAGGCGCGACGGCCGATGGCGCGGGCGCGGGCGAGGTGGTGATCGACCTGGCGGCGCATGACCAAGGCTTCGCGGCACACGGTGTCGGCGAGATCGGGGGTCTGGGCGGTCGCCGCGTTGGTGATCACCGTCAGCGGCGTCTTTAGTGCGTGCGCGAGGTTACCGGCGTGCCGGCGCGCTTCTTCGGCCTGCGCCTCGCTGTGCGCGAGCAGCTGGTTGATCTCTTCGGTCAACGGGCGGATTTCGGACGGGAATTCCTGGCTGATGCGGGTTTTCTCGCCCGACCGGATCAGCGCCACTTCGCGTCGCACCCGGCGCAGCGGCCACA
>JBDTMX010000086.1:0-18025 GCA_039934055.1 Sphingomicrobium sp.
ACTTGGGCTGCGAGCTGGCCTTGATCTGGATCGGCTCGCCGGTCCGCGGATTGCGTCCGGTCGACGGCTTGCGGCGAGTCACGGAGAAGTTGCCGAAACCGACCAGCCGCACCTCGTCGCCGCGCTTCAGCGCCGACGTGATAACTTCGAGCATGGTCTCCACCGCGCGAACGGCGTCGTTGCGGTTGAGCCCGGCGCGATCAGCGACGTGGCCAATCAGTTCCTGCTTGTTCATAGACCTCGGCGCTCCCCGGACGCGTGGCGAGACTCGGACGCGTCAGACGGCTGTCTTTAAGGCAAGACTCCGCGGCGAAGTCAAAGCCTAGTGGCGAACCGGCGTCCCAGTTTCGGGCGTAATCGGATGAACCGGTGGTTCCGCCGCATGTTCGTCGGCGTCGGTCCATTCGATCGGTGTCATTGGCTCGGTCAGCGCGAGCGCCAGCACTTCGTCGACGTGGCTCACCGGAATAATCTTGATGACCTCTTTCAGCGAGGCCGGGATTTCGGCGAGGTCCTTCTCATTCTCGGCCGGGATCAGCACTGTGGTGATGCCACCGCGCAGCGCCGCCAGCAGCTTCTCCTTGAGGCCGCCGATCGGCAGCACCCGCCCGCGCAGCGTGACTTCGCCGGTCATCGCAACGTCGCGCCGCACCGATATGCCGGTCAGCGTCGAGATCATCGCGGTCACCATGCCGATGCCTGCCGAGGGGCCATCCTTGGGCACCGCGCCTTCGGGCAAGTGGACGTGGATGTCCTTCCTGGCGAAAATCGACGGCTTGACGCCGTAGCTTGGACTGCGCGCTTTGACGAAGCTCATCGCCGCCTGGATCGATTCCTGCATCACTTCGCCAAGCTTGCCGGTAGTCTTGACCATGCCCTTGCCGGGGACAGTCACGGCTTCGATCGTCAACAGCTCGCCGCCAACCTCGGTCCAGGCGAGACCGGTGACCGCGCCGATCTGGTCCTCTTCCTCGCCGACGCCATAGCGGTAGCGCCACACGCCGAGGAATTCGGCGAGATTCTCCTCGGTCAGTTCAACAGAGGTAACCTTGCCCTCGAGGATCTGGCGCAGCGACTTGCGCGCGACCTTGGCCAGCTCGCGTTCCAGCGTGCGGACGCCGGCTTCACGCGTGTAGTGACGCATGATCCCGCGCAACGCGCTTTCGCTGTATTGCAGTTCCTCGGGCTTGAGGCCGTGCGCTTCCATTTGCTTGGGAATGAGATGTCGCTTGGCGATCTCGACCTTCTCGTCCTCGGTGTAGCCTTCGAGGCGGATGACCTCCATCCGGTCGAGCAGCGCCTGCGGGATGTCGAGCGAGTTGGCGGTGGTGACGAACATCACGTCCGACAAATCATAATCGATCTCGAGATAATGGTCCTGGAACCGCGCGTTCTGTTCGGGGTCGAGGACTTCCAGCAGCGCCGCCGCCGGGTCGCCGCGGAAATCGGTGCCGAGCTTGTCGATCTCGTCGAGCAGGAACAGCGGGTTCGAGGTGCCGGCCTTCTTGAGGTTGGAGATGATCTTGCCCGGCAGCGAGCCGATGTAGGTGCGGCGGTGACCGCGAATCTCAGCCTCGTCGCGCACCCCGCCCAATGACTGTCGAACGAACTCGCGCCCGGTGGCGCGCGCGATCGAGCGGCCGAGCGAGGTCTTGCCGACGCCAGGGGCCCCGACCAGGCACAGGATGGGCCCCTTCAATTTGTTGGTCCGCGCCTGGACCGCGAGATATTCGACGATCCGGTCCTTGACCTTCTCGAGCCCGTAATGGTCCTCGTCGAGCACCGCCTGGGCCTCGGCGATATCCTTCTTGACGCGCGATTTCTTGCCCCACGGAAGACCGAGCAGGACGTCGAGATAATTGCGGGCGACGGTTGCCTCGGCCGACATCGGCGCCATCGCTTTTAGCTTCTTGAGCTCGGAGGTAGCGCGGAGGCGGGCTTCCTTGGACAGCCGCGTCTTGCGGATCTTGGCGGCCAGCTCGGCGAGTTCGTCCCCGCCCTCCTCACTCTCGTTGCCAAGCTCACGCTGGATCGCCTTCAATTGCTCGTTGAGATAATATTCGCGCTGGGTCTTCTCCATCTGGCGCTTGACCCGGCTGCGGATCTTCTTCTCAACCTGGAGCACGCCCAGTTCGCCCTCCATGAAGGCGAACACCATTTCCATCCGGCGGACCGGGTTCAATTCGCTCAATAGCGCCTGCTTGTCGGCGACCTTGATCGACAGGTTGGACGCGACCGCGTCGGCGAGTACCGACGGGTCTTCGATCTCGCCCAGCTGGATCCCGGTCTCGGGCGGCAGGCGCTTGTTGAGCTTCGCGTAATTCTCGAACTGGTCGATCACCGAGCGCATCAGCGCCTGGGATTCGGGACCCTCGGGAGTCTGTTCCTCGACGTCCTCGACCTTCGCTGTCATGTAGCCGGCGCCGGGCACCAGGTCGACCAGCCGCGCTCGGCGCAGGCCTTCGACCAGTACGCGCACGGTGCCGTCGGGCAGCTTCAGGAGCTGCATGGCGGTGGCGACGACGCCGAGATCGTAAAGCGCGTCGCGGTCGGGATCGTCCTCGCCCGGATCGAGCTGGGCGACCAGGAACAGTTCCTTGTCGGTGGCCATCGCGGCCTCGAGCGCGGCGACGGATTTCTCGCGACCGACGAACAACGGCACAATGCGCTGCGGGAAGACGACGATGTCGCGAAGGGGAAGAATAGGGAGCAAGCGTGTCATAATGGCCTATATGGGCGGCGCCCCGGCGCGGCGCAACAAAAGCGCTGGAACATTCCCGGGAGACTGCTCGCTTTCGGCATGAGACGACGAAATCAGGAGGCGGACATGGCCGACAATCGCGAGAAACTCAGCACCGGCCCCAATGCCGAGCCGCTCAACGAGAACATTGCGGGCACCGCCCCGGGCCTTCCCGACGACGCGTTCGCTCCCGGCGAGGAACTACCGACTTCGCCGAGCGACGAGGAGGTCGAGCGCGTGGCGAAGGACCTGCACGCTCCGGTCTTCACCAAAAGCGACGACCCGCTCCCGCACGAAGGCGAATAAATCACTGATTCGGCTGCCGTTCAGCTTTCCATGCTAAGCGTGGGGTCATGCAAAGCCCTCACTTGAAGTCTCTCCGTGTCCTGTTCGCCGTTGCCGCATTGGCCTTTTCGGGGCCAGCCTTCGCATCGCGCGAGCAGCCGATCGAGCCAATTCCGATCCCGCCGAGCATCGATCAGGGCGTGGACATGATGTACATCGACCCGGAGATCTCGCCCTCGGCGCGCCAGGATGAGGAGATGTTGCACCAGCTCTCCTTCCAGGAGTGGACCGGCGCTCCGCTCGACATGGTGATGCCGGTCAACCGCATGTACACCGATCTTCGGCGCGGACTGGTTCGTTACCAGATGCGCTGGGGCAGCCTGCCACAATTGCAAATCCCCGCGGGGCCGAGCCTCAAGGCCGGCTCGAGCGGCGAACGCGTCGCAATGCTCCGGCAACGCCTTGGGCTGGCGCTCGGCGAGGCGTTCGACCCCCAGCTGGCCAGCGTCATCAAGGAATATCAGGCGGTGCATGGCCTGACCGCGGACGGAATCGCCGGCGGCAGCACGATCGACTCGCTCAACCTCGGCGCCGGTCATTACGAGCATTTGATCATCGTCAATTTGGAACGCGCCCGGCGCCTGCCGCCAGCGGATCGCTTCCGGCGCTATATCCTGATCGATGCCGGCGCGGCCCGGCTCTTTATGTACGACAACGGCCGCGTGGTCGACAGCATGAAGATCGGCGTCGGGACCGCTGCCACGCCAACTCCGATGATGGCGGCGCAACTGCGCTACGTCAGCCTCAACCCCTATTGGAATGTGCCGCCTGAACTCGCCCAGACGCTGATCGCGCCGCACGTCCTGAAGGAAGGCCTCTCCTACCTGACCTATCGTCACTATGAGGTGCTGTCCGATTGGTCGGACGACGCGACTCCGATCGAACTGGCATCGGTCGATTGGCAGGCGGTGGCCGACGGCAAAAAGGTCATTCGGTTGCGGCGCGGCCCGAGCCCGGGCAATTCGATGGGCGACATGAAGTTCATGCTCCCTAACGACTTCGGCATCTATCTCCATGATTATCCTGACAAAAGCTTGTTCGCCAAGGATGACCGCTGGATCAGCAACGGCTGCGTCCGGCTGGAGGACGCGCATCGCCTCGCCCGCTGGCTGCTCGGCGAGGACCCGCAGCCGCGCACCGGCCAGCCGGAGGAGGAAGTCGATCTTCCGCAGCCCGTGCCGGTGTTCATGACCTATTTCACGGTTGCTCCGACCGGCGACAGCGTGGTGTTCAGGCCTGATCCGTACAAGCGCGATCCTGGCGTGCTCGCACGGTTCTTCGGCGGCCAGGACTTGGCTGCCAATTCAACGAATGCGGGCGATTCAGCGAATTAGGGAAGCGTTCGACTGACGCGTCAGGCGGCGTCGCCGGCCTTGCCTTTCTTGGCATAGACCCGGACCGGCTCCTTGCGGCCCTCGACGACATCATGGTCGATGTGGATTTCATCGACGCCGTCCATCGACGGTAGGTCAAACATCGTATCGAGCAATATGCCTTCGAGAATCGAACGCAGCCCGCGCGCGCCGGTCTTGCGGTCGATCGCCTTGCAAGCAACGGAATGCAGCGCATCGTCGGAGAAAGCGAGTTCGACATCCTCCATGTCGAACAGCTTCTGATACTGCTTGACGAGGGCATTCTTGGGCTCAACCAGGATCTTGACCAGGGCTTCCTCGTCGAGGTCCATCAAGGTTGCGATCACCGGCAGGCGGCCGATGAACTCGGGGATCAGGCCGAACTTGAGCAGATCCTCGGGCTCGCAATGCTGCAGCACTTCACCCGTCTTGCGATCCTCGGGCGCGGCGACATGCGCACCAAATCCGATCGATTTGCCCTGCAGCCGGTCGGCGATGATCTTTTCGAGGCCGGCGAACGCGCCGCCGCAGATGAACAGGATGTTGGTCGTATCGACCTGCAGGAATTCCTGCTGCGGGTGCTTGCGGCCGCCCTGCGGGGGAACCGAAGCGGTCGTGCCCTCCATCAGCTTGAGGAGCGCCTGCTGGACTCCTTCGCCCGACACGTCGCGGGTGATCGACGGATTGTCCGACTTGCGCGAAATCTTGTCGATTTCGTCGATGTAGACGATGCCGCGCTGGGCCTTCTCGACGTTGTAGTCGGAGGCCTGGAGCAGCTTGAGGATGATATTCTCGACGTCTTCGCCGACGTAGCCGGCCTCGGTCAGGGTGGTCGCGTCGGCCATGGTGAACGGCACGTCGAGGATCCGGGCGAGCGTCTGGGCAAGCAAGGTCTTGCCGCAGCCGGTCGGGCCGATCAGCAGGATGTTCGATTTGGCGAGTTCGACGTCGGTGCCGGTCTTGGCGCCGTGGTTGAGGCGCTTGTAATGGTTGTGGACCGCGACCGAGAGCACGCGCTTGGCGCGGTTCTGGCCGATCACATAATCATCGAGGACCTTGCAGATCTCGGCCGGAGTCGGAACTCCGTCGCGAGTCTTGACCAGCGCCGACTTGGACTCCTCGCGGATGATGTCGTTGCACAGCTCGACGCATTCGTCGCAGATGAACACGGTCGGCCCGGCAATGAGCTTGCGAACCTCATGCTGCGACTTGCCGCAGAATGAGCAGTAGAGGGTGCTCTTGCTGTCGCCGCCTGAAAGCTTGGTCATTCCAGTCCTATCGTCCGGCCTTCGGACGCCCGTTGATCGGGCGCCATGCTAGCCCGCTTTATTGCACAATCAAACTCTCGGGAGTCTTAACAACGACCCCGCCCCGATTGCTCCTTTGGTTTCAGGAATATGGCTTGCAGTCGGCGCGGCGGCAAGGGGTCCGGTTGAGGGCCTAATCCCGGACTGGGCTTACCGCCGCCAAAGCCTCGTCCATCGCGTCGCGAAACTCCGCCCGCTGATAGATGTCGTTATGACCGGCACCGGCGATGGTTCGGTCGAACACCAGATTGCCAACTGAAGCGCGCAAGCCGTCGGTGCGCCGTTGCGGGATGATCTCGTCGCGCTCGGCGGCGATGATCGCAGTCGACACCTTGCTGGCCTTGAGCGCGGCGGCCGCATCCATGTCGTGGGGGAACAGGCTTGCCACCGGCAGGAACGCGTAAAGGTTGCTGGCCACGGCTTTAAGGCTGTCAAACGGGGTGACTAGAATCAGCCCGTCGACCGGGCGCGTGGCCGCGAGGCTCGCCGCCACCCCGCTGCCGATGCTGAAGCCGACCGCGATGGTCTGCTCGGGATGGATTAGCGCGACCGCGAAATCGTAGGTTATTGGCGCGTCTTCCAGCAGCGTCTCGGCCGACGGACTACCGGTCGACGGCCAGTAGCCGCGATAATGGAAGGCGATGATGTCCGCGGACGGGTAGTTGCCGTGCAGGTAGGTCGCTGCGTCTTCGGCGTTCCAGGCATTGCCGCCAAATCCCAGTATCAGCCTGCGCTGTGCCGGCGGGCGCGCCGGAGCGATATGGACCCCGTGCAGCTGGTTTCCACCGGGCGCGGCGATGCTGACGCGGGTCGCGCCCGGCGGGAGCGGTCCTGGCGGCGCAACGGCGTGCGTCGGGAACATGATGTGGTTCTGGAATTCGAACATCAGGATCAGGAACGCGGCAACAAGAACAAGCGCTGCACCGGCGAGTGTGAGCAGCGGCTTCGGGCTAGCCGGCGAAGGCGGCGTTGATCGCCGGCGTCACTCGGTCGACCGTGTAGGGCTTCTCGATCAGCGGCACCGAGGCGAACTCGGCCGGCGGCGGATCGACATGGCCGCCGCTAGCGATGACGAACGGTACGCCTTGCTCGCGCAGCCGGCTGGCGACCGGCCACACGTTCAGGCCCTTCAGATTGACGTCGAGGATGGCAAGGTCGAACCCGCCTTTCTCGCACTCGGCAAGGGCGGAAGCGACACTATCGCAGCTCGCTGAGATCGAATGGCCGAGCGATTCGAGAAAGTCCTCGAGCATCATCGCAATCAGCGGCTCGTCTTCAACGATCAGGATGCTGCGCGACGTGGACATAGGTCCGGAATAAGCGACCAGCCCGCAAGCGCAACGATTATTTGGCCGCCATCGCCCGCTGCGTGGCCTCGGCAAGTTCCTGAACTGAGAAGGGTTTTGGGAGGAATGCGACATTGTCGATGTCGATCGAGTTTCTCAACTGCTCCTCGGCATAGCCCGATATAAACAGGACTTTGATGTCGGGCCGGGTTTTGCGCGCTTCGCGGACCATGGTCGGACCGTCCATCGCCGGCATCACGACGTCGCTGATCAACAGGACGATCTCCTCGCCGCGGGCAAGCACCTCAAGCGCCTCCTCGCCATTGTCGGCGGTGATCACGGTGTAGCCGTGGCGGGTCAAAGCGCGTTCGGCCACTCCACGCACCATCGGCTCGTCCTCGACCAGCAGCACGGTGCCGGTTCCCCACAGCTCGTGCTCCTTGGGCTTGGCCACCTTGCGCGTTTTGGCCGCGGACGCTTCCTCGCGATGGACCGGCAAATAAATCACGAAGCGGGTGCCCTCCCCGACCTTCGAATCGGCGAAAATGAAGCCGCCCGACTGCTTGACGATGCCATAGACAGTCGAGAGCCCGAGCCCGGTCCCCTTGCCGATCTCCTTGGTGGTGAAGAACGGCTCGAACACCTTGCCCAGCACGCTGGCTGCGATTCCGGACCCGGTGTCGGTGACCGACAACGCGCTGTAATCGGCGACCGGCAGGATCTCCGAGCCAAGTTCGGCGACCTGGTCGGCGCGCACGGCATAGGTCTGGATGGTCAGCGTGCCGCCGCCTTGCGGGGCCATGGCGTCACGGGCGTTGACCGCAAGGTTGACGATCACCTGCTCGAGCTGGCCGGGATCGGCGCGCACCGGGCCCAGGTCGCGGCCGTGCTTGACCACCAGCTTCACGGTCTCGCCGAGCAGCCGCTTCAACAGATGCGAGACCTCGGACACGACGTCGGGCAGCTGCAGCACCTGCGGCCGCAGCGTCTGCTGGCGCGAGAAAGCGAGCAATTGGCGGGTCAGCCCGGCGGCGCGGTTCGAGTTCGATTTGATCTGCTGGATATCGTCATAATCGCTGTCGCCCGGCGTGTGGCGCATGAGCATCAGGTCGCAATGGCCGATAATCGCAGTCAGGATGTTGTTGAAGTCGTGCGCGACTCCGCCGGCGAGCTGGCCGACGACCTGCATCTTGGTCGCCTGGGCGATCTGCCGCTTGAGCTTGGCCTCCTCGCTATTGTCCTTCAGGAGAAGCAGCACGGCGGCGTTGCCGAGGCCGCGCACGCCGGCGACCGTAAGCGCCACCGGCTCGGTGCTCTGGCGGGCGAGCCGGATGGCAAGATCGCCCGACATCGCCGGGCCCCTGGCGTTACGCCGCACGGCATTGGCGACCGGCGCCTTGTCTTCCTTGACCACTAGGTCGCCGGGATAGACCGGCATCGTCGATCCCTTGATTCCGGCGGCGCTCCGGAACGCCCGGTTCATGGTCAGGAAGCGACCGTCGCGGTCGACCAGTGCGAGGCCGATCGGAAGGATCTCGAGCAGCGCCTGGAGGTCCGCGCTGTCGAGCGAGCCTTTGTCATGCGCATCGACCAGGATGAAGGTGGCGGCTCCGCTCTCCTCGCGCGGATCGACCGGAATATGCACTGCCTGCATCGGCCGCGCCGACTCTCCGTCGGCGACCAGCCGCGCCAGCCCATCCTCGGAGAATTGGACAAGATCAGCGAAACGCAGTTTTTCCGCTTCCTGGTCGAGCGGCACCGCGCGGGCGGCGAACGAGCGGTTGGCGGCCAGCAGGCCCCCGTCGGCGTCGACCAGCGCGGCGAGCAGCCCGGCCGCCGCGAGTCGCTCGCCGATCGGCCCGGCGATGCGCTTGGCCGCGACCAGGGTCGGATCCGCCGCCGCCACCTGGGGGAAGCGCCACAATAGCAGGTCGCCAGCGGCCCCGACCCGCTCGGCTTCGACCGCGGTCGTGCCCGAAGCGGTCGCGATGCCGGCAGCGCAGCCGCCTCCGTCGCGCCAGGCCATGGTCCTGACCAGTTGCAGCGATTGCGCCGAATCATCGTCGGCGGCGAGGGCGAGAGGCGGAGAGCCGCCGCCGAACCGGTCGCGATAGGCGCTGTTAGCGATCAGAAGCTTGCCATCGCCGTCGGTCAACGCGGCCGGCTCGCGGGTCAGGCCGAGCGCCGAACCGACGATCGCATAGTCGGGTGCGCTGCCCAGCTCGTCGATCGCCGGCGGCGGCACGGCGCGCGCCGCCTCCCATCGCTTCAGGATTGGAACGGAAGCGACGCCCGCGGCGGCTAGCAAGCCAGACGCCAGCGGCAGTCCGACCAACCACAAAAGAAGGGCGCCCGTCAGAGCCGCCCCGCCGACCAGCGCCGGCATCAGCCAGCGCGAGGCGCCGTCCAGCGGCGTCACGTCGATCGAGGGCAGCTCCTGATGAAGCACTAGGCGCGGATCCTTACCAGATGCGGACGCGATCCGCCGGGGCGAGATAGAGCTTCTGTCCCGGCTGGACCTTGAACGCGTCATACCACGAATCGAAGTTGCGGACGGTGTCGACACGCTGCTCGGACGGCGAGTGCGGGTCGGTCAGCAGCCGTTGGCGGAGGTTCGGCTCGCGATAGTTGCGCCGCCACACCTGGGCCCAGCCCAGGTAGAAGCGCTGGTCGCCGGTGGTCCCGTCGATGACCGGTGGCGCATTGCCTCCGAGGGATGCGAGATAGGCGTCGTGAGCGATGTTGAGGCCGGCGAGGTCGGCGACGTTCTCGCCCATGGTGAGCTTGCCCTGCACGTGCATGCCGGGGAGCGGCTCGTAGGCGTCATATTGCTTGCCGAGCTTGTCGAGGCGCGAGTTGAACGCCGCGACGTCGCTGGTGGTCCACCAGTCGACGAGCTTGCCGGACAGGTCGTATTTCGCGCCCTGGTCGTCGAAATGATGGCTGAGCTCGTGGCCGATGACCGCGCCGATGCCGCCGTAGTTGACCGCCGGATCGGCGTTCGGATCGAAGAACGGTGGCTGCAGGATCGCGGCCGGGAAGACGATCTCGACCATGCCGAAATTGGCGTAGGCGTTGACCGTCATCGGGGTCATTCCCCACTCCCACCGGTAGATGGGCTGGCCGAGCTTGCCGAAATTGTAGGCATAGTCGAACTGGTTCGACCGCATCGCGTTGCCGAGGAGGTCGTTGCGGTCGATCACCAGGCCCGACATGTCTCGCCACTGGCTGGGATAGCCGATCTTCGGGGTGAAAGCGGCGAGCTTGGCGTGCGCCTTGACCTTGGTCTCGGAGCTCATCCAGTCGAGCCGGTCGATCCGCCGGTCCATCGCGGCGATGATGTTGTGGACGAGCTCGTCCGCCGCGGCCTTTGTTTCGGGCGGGAAATACCGCGCGACGTAGAGCTTGCTGACGTCGTCCTGAAGCGCCCCGGTGGTGAAATCCACCCCGCGCTTCCACCTCGCTTCCTGCTCCGGAGTCCCGGACAGCGTCGTGCCGTAGAAGGAGAATTGTTCCTTGTCGAAGGCCGACGGCAGGAAGGCCGCGTAAGCATCGAGTGATCGGACCAGCATCTGGTCCCTGAGCACTCCGAGCGGCGCCTCGCCGACCAGCGAAGCGATGCTGGTGATGGCGCTCGGTTGGGCAACGATGATCGAGTCGACGTCAGCGGCCCCGCCCTCCCGGATAAAACGGGTGAAATCGAACCCGGGCGCCTTCCTGGCCAGCTCGGCGAGCGTCATCTTGTTGTAGGTCTTGGTCGCGTCCCGGCTTTCGATCTTCGTCCAGCTCACCTTGGCGATCCGCGTCTCGAAGTCGTAGATGGCCTTGGCGCGCGCCGCGGCGTCCTTTTCGCCGGCCAGCGTCAGCACGTTGGTCAAATGGATGAGATATTTCGCCCTGGTCTCGGCGAGCTTGGCATCCTTCGAAAGGTAATAGTCGCGGTCGGGCATGCCGAGGCCGGACTGAAACATCTGCAGGATATATTGGTCCGGTGCCTTGTCGTCCTGGCCAACAAAGCCGCCAAACGGAGTCCCGACGCCCAACCGGCTGGCGTCGGCGTAGAGCTGCGGAAGCGCAGTCTTCGAGCGAAGCGAACGGATTTCCGTCAGCCATGGAGTGAACGGGGCCAGGCCCTTCGACTCGAGCGCGGTTTCATCCATAAAGCTTGCATAGGCAGCGCCGATGCGGCTGTTGGGGTCCTGCGCCGATTCCTCGATCAGGGTCTTGGTGCGGTCCCGCGACAGGTCGTCGAGGACGGTGAACATGCCGTAGTTCGACTTGTCGGCCGGGATCGGGGTGTTCTTTGCCCAGGTGCCGTTGGCGAACTGGTAGAAATTGTCTCCGGGGAGGACGGTTTCATCCATGCCGCCGTTGTCGAAGCCGAAGCTGCCGATCTGGGCCTTGGGAGCCGGGGCCGGCGGAGGAACGGCTTCAACCTCCATAGGGGGGGCGACTTCGACCGGCGGAGCCGTCCGTGCGGCGCATCCCGCCAGCGCGGTGCCGGCAGCCAGGATCACAATCATTCGAACCATCTTTTTCCTCCAGCAAAACAGGCACGCCGCGGCGGCCCGCTAAAATCGATGCGGCGGGTGCTGGCATCATTTCCCTGCCACCGGCCAGCCCCATCCGACAAGCGAGCTTCTCTCGCCGACCAATGGCCATCAGTATCTCGCCACCCGCCGCGCGTGGCGCCGTTCCCGCCATTTGCTTCCCAGCCAAACGCGCCAAACGATGGCCGAGACGCCGTAGCCGAGAACCGCCGCCACCAGAGCAATCGTGACAATTCCAAGCGCAATTGGACCGGACGCGTGATTAATCCAGAACAGGAAGCGGCTCAGTTCCCCTGAAACCTGTTCGGCAGCACCGGGGATCATCACGGCACTGTCATGGCGAAGCTCCCAGGAGCCGATCCGGTAGGCCGCATAATACATCGGCGGAATGGTGAGCGGGTTGACCACCAAGGTACAGGCGGCGGCGATCGCGACGTTCGCCCGGATGGGAATCGCCAATAAGGCGGCGACAATCACATGCATGAAGGGAATGATCACGCCAACACCCAGCCCAAGCGCCACCGCGCGCGGTACGGAGCGGTGGGTCATGCGCCACAGCGCGGGGTTACTCAGGGGCCTGGCGAAAGGCTTCAGTACGCGGTGACGATGGACCGTGTCCCGTGTCGGGATGTGGCGACGCAGCCAGCGGCTTCCGAGCAGGGTCTCGCTCGGCTCAGCCATGGTTCCTCAGCAGCCGACCCTGCTCCCGCTTCCAGTCGCGTTCTTTTTCGGTCTCGCGCTTGTCGTGCATCTTTTTGCCTCGGGCGACCGCCAGCTCGACCTTGGCGCGGCCGCTGGCGTTGAAATAGAGCGACAGCGGCACAAGTGTGAGGCCCTGGCGTGTCACCGCGCCTTGCAATTTGGCGATCTCACGGCCCTTGAGCAATAGTTTCCGCGGGCGGCGCGGCTCGTGATTCTGCCGGTTGCCGTGGCTGTATTCGGGAATATGGCTGTTGATCAGCCACAGCTCGTCGGCTTCGACCGCGGCGTAGCTTTCGGCGATCGAGCCTTCGCCACCGCGCAGCGATTTCACCTCGGTCCCGGTGAGCGCGATGCCCGCTTCCAGCCGCTCCTCGACGAAATAGTCGTACCGCGCGCGCCGGTTCTCGGCGACGACCTTCTTCTTGTCGAACGGCGGCGGGAGGGGTTTGGCCACGCCGCGTCAGGCGAGCCCGGCGTGGGCGAGTGCCGCGTCAACCGCGGCGCACGATGCCGGCGACGGTTCGGTCATCGGCAGTCGGAGTTCGGCCGGGAAGCCGGGTCGGACCTTCGACAGCGCATATTTGGTCGGTCCCGGCGAAGCGTCCGAGAACAAGGCCGCGTGCAGCGGATAGAGCCGGTCCTGGAGCGTTAACGCTTCGTCCCAGCGGCCCTCGCGCATTGTTTCCTGGAACTGGCTGCACAGCTTGGGCGCGACATTGGCGGTGACCGAGATGCAACCGACCCCGCCCATTGCGTTGAAGCCCAGCGCCATATCGTCATTGCCGGACAGCTGGAGAAACTGCTCGCCGCACGCCTGACGCTGGGCAGAGACGCGCGCAAGACTGCCGGTCGCATCCTTGACGCCGACGACGTTCGGCAGCCGCGACAGGCGGGCCATGGTGTCCACCGATATGTCGGTGATGGTGCGGGACGGCACATTGTAGAGGATGACCGGGAGATCCTCCTCGGCGACGGCGGCCAGATGGGCGTAGATTCCGTCCTGGTTCGGCCGGTTGTAATAGGGCGGCACGTGCAGCGCCGCGGCGGCACCGGCCTGCTTGGCGATCCGGGTCAGCTCAATCGCGTGGGCGGTATTGTTGGAGCCGCAGCCGGCGATCACCGGCACCCGTCCACCCGCTACCTCGACCGCCATTTCGACCACGCGGCGGTGTTCGTCGGTCGATAGGGTCGCTGCTTCGCCGGTCGTGCCGCACGGCACCAATGCGTTGCTTCCCTGGTCGATCTGCCACTCGACCAGCTCGCGGAATGTGTCTTCGGCGACACGCCCGCGAACAAAAGGGGTCACAAGCGCCGGTATGGACCCAAAAAACATAAACTTAAGTCCCTTTCGCGCCGTTCGGGGGGTATAGTGAAGAATGCTCCGTTCAGAGACTGATAAGGACCGCGACTGCAGGATGTCCAGCATGAGGCGCGCCGCATTTCTTCTTCCCGTGATGGCCCTGGCGGCCACCAGCTCCGCACAGGCGCCGTGGCAGCCAAGCACGCGCCCCGCCTACCCCGCCGCATATCCGCAGGTCTCGAGCGATATCGACTGGGCGATCGCCGACTGGCGCCGGCTGCGGCAGAGCGACGGCTACAGCTTCGGCGAATACGCCCGCTTCCTCAACGCCAATCCCGGCTGGCCGGGTGAGACGACGATGCGCCGAACCGCCGAGAAAGCAATGCGCCCCGGGGAGAATGCTGGGACGGTCCTCGCCTTCTTCCGCGACCATCAGCCGACATCCGGCAATGGCTATGCCCGCCAAGCCGATGCGCTGCTTGCCAGCGGCCGCCAGGCCGAAGCGATCGCCGCCGCCAAGGAAGCCTGGGCATCGGACGATTTGAGCGCGACCGACGAGACGAATATCTACGCCGCATATGGCGCGAGCTTCACGCGGGCCGACCATGACCGCCGCGCCGATGCCTTGCTGTTCGCCAAGAAGGCGAGCGACGCCTATCGCTTCCTCGCCCTGGTCAGCCCTGCGCGCGCCGCGGCGTTCACGGCCCGGGTGGCGATGCAGACCAAGTCACCCGACGCCGAGGCTCGCTATCAACCGCTGATGGCGACCGTCACCAGCGACGCCGGGCTTATGATGGACCGTGCCCGCTATTTGCGCGACGGCGGCTTCGAGCAAGCGGCCGAGCAGCTGTTCGCGCGGCCGCATGCTTTCACCTATCGCCCCGCGGATCCTGAGCGCTTCTACGAAATGATGCTGCTGCTCTCGACCAGCGCCGCTTCCCAGGGTCAGTGGCGGACCGCCTATGACATCGCCCGGCAGGTCGACGATAGCTTCCCGGCGGGCACCGACATCAGCCAGAAACCGCTCGGCATTCGCGACGATTACACCTCGCTGACGTGGCTCGCGGGCTCGACCGCGCTCAATGCCCTTGGGCGCCCGGCCGAGGCCGTCGGCCTGTTCGCGCGCTATTCCAAGGGCGGGCGCTCGCTTCAGGTCATGTCCAAGGGGCTGTATTGGGCCGGGCGCGCGGCGCTGGCGGCGGGTCGGGCCACTGATGCCGGCCTCTATTTCCAGAACGCCGCGGTCTATCCCGAATTGTTCTACGGTCAGCTAGCGCTCGAGCGGCTCGGCCGCTCGGTCACGCCCCCGCCCCAGGTTGCCCCAGCCGTAACCGACACTCAGCGCATCCTGTTCAGCAACAACCGCCTGGTGAGGGCGACACGGCTGCTCGGGCAACAGGGCCGCCGCGACGAACAGGCGCTGTTCGTCAGAGCCCTGGCGGAATCGCTTCAGAATGACTCCGAACGCGTGCTGGCCTTGGAATTCGGCGAGCAAATCGGCCGCCAGGACCTTCCGGTGTGGGTGGCGCGCGCGGCCCGCAACAAGGGTTCGGCCTATTACGTCCGCCAATCCTATCCGCTGCTCGCGACCGGCGCTCCGGGCGGGCAACTGTGGTCGCTGACCCACGGCATCACCCGTCAGGAAAGCTCATTCGATCGCACGGCGCTCAGCCATGCCGGCGCGCGTGGCATGATGCAGCTGATGTCTGGCACCGCGCGCGAGCAAGCCGGCAAGATGGGGGTCGGCTACGACAGCGGACGTCTGACCAGCGACCCAGCCTACAATGTGATGCTCGGCTCGGCCTATTTCCAACGCCTGCTCGATAATTGGGGCGGAAGCGTCCCGCTGGCGGTCGCCAGCTACAACGCTGGCAGCGGTAATGTTCGCAAGTGGGTCAACGCTTATGGCGACCCGCGCGCCGGCACCGATGTACTGCGCTGGATCGAGACCATCCCGTTCGCCGAGACCAAGGGCTATGTGCAGCGGGTGATCGAGAACAGCGTGGTCTATGATTCGATGCGGCCGCAGCAGACTCCGCAGTCGGCGCTCCATGTGTCGCGCTATTTGGGAAAGAGCCGCCCGGGCTGATAGTCGGCTCGCATGGCTGACGCTCCCCGTTTCATCACCGCACAAGGTTTCGCACGCATTCGCTCGGAATATGACGAACTGTTCGGCGTCGAGCGACCGAAGGTGGTCGAGATCGTGTCATGGGCGGCATCGCTCGGCGATCGGTCTGAAAATGCTGATTATCTCTACGGCAAGAAACGGCTGCGCGAGATCGACCGCCGGCTGGCGCACCTCGCCAAAGTGATGAAAGCGGCAAAGATCGTCGACCCGGCGAGCCAGAATCCGGACCAGGTGCGGTTCGGAGCCACGGTCGAGCTGGCCGACGAAGCGAATGGGCGGCGGGTGGTGACCATCGTCGGCGATGACGAAACCGACGCCACCGCCGGCAGGATCGGCTGGAGTTCTCCCATCGCCCGGGCGCTGATCGGCGCCAAGATCGGGGACGAGCGGGTGGTCACATTGCCCGGTGGCGAGAAGAGTTACGAGGTTGTGGCGATCCGTTACCCCGCTTAATCCTCTTCGACGACTTTGATGTGCAGCTCCTTGAGCTGCCTCGCCGAGACCGGCGCGGGGGCGTTCATCATCAGGTCCTCGGCCTTCTGGTTCATCGGGAACAGCACGACCTCACGGATATTGGGCTCGCCGGCGAGCAGCATGACGATGCGGTCGATGCCGGGCGCCGAGCCGCCGTGCGGCGGAGCGCCATATTTGAACGCGCCGATCATGCCGGGGAAGCCGGTGTCGACTTCCTCGCGGGTGTAGCCGGCGATCTCGAACGCCTTGTACATGATGTCCGGGCGGTGGTTGCGGATCGCGCCCGAGCTGAGCTCGACGCCATTGCAGACGATGTCATATTGCCAGGCGAGGATGTCGAGCGGGTCCTTGCTCTCGAGTGCCTCAAGCTCGCCCTGCGGCATCGAAAACGGGTTGTGCGAGAAGTCGATCTTCTTCTGATCGTCGTTATACTCGAACATCGGATAATCGACGATCCAGCAGAAGCGGAACGCATCCTTTTCGATGAGGTCGAGCTGCATGGCAACGCGGGTCCGCGCGAGGCCGGCGAGCGCCGCCGCTTCGGCTTCCTTGCCAGCGGCGAAGAACAGGCCATCGTCGGGTCCAAGGCCGATTGCCTCCGCGAGCGCGTCCATGCCCTCGGTGCCGTGGTTCTTGGCGATCGGCCCGCCCCATTCGCCAGCCTTTCGAGTGGCATAGCCCAATCCGGCGAAGCCCTCGCTGCGCGCCCATTCGTTCATGTCGTCGAAGAACTTGCGGCTTTTCTCGGCGGTCCCGGGCGCGGCGACGGCGCGGACCACCCCGCCGCCATCGACGATCTTGGCGAACAACGCGAAGCCCGAGCCGCGGAACCGCTCGCCGACGTCGTGGATCAGCAGCGGGTTCCTGAGGTCGGGCTTGTCAGTACCGTATTTGAGCAGAGATTCCTTGTACGGAATGCGCGGGAACGCGCCGGAGGGAGTCACCGCTTTGCCGTCGGCGAACTCCTCGAACAGCCCGGCGAGCACCGGCTCAATCGCAGCAAAAACATCATCTTGCGTGACGAAGCTCATTTCGAAATCGAGCTGGTAGAACTCGCCCGGCGAGCGGTCGGCGCGGGCGTCTTCGTCGCGGAAGCAGGGCGCAATCTGGAAATAGCGGTCGAAGCCGGCGACCATGATCAATTGCTTGAACATCTGCGGCGCTTGCGGGAGCGCGTAGAATTTCCCCGGGTGGATACGACTCGGCACAAGGTAGTCGCGCGCGCCTTCGGGACTTGAAGCGGTCAGGATCGGGGTCTGGAACTCGGTGAAGCCCTGGTCGGTCATGCGCTGACGGATCGACGCAATCACCTTCGAGCGCAGCAGGATGTTGTGATGCAGGCGCTCGCGGCGAAGGTCGAGGTAGCGGTACCTGAGCCGGATTTCCTCGGGATAATCGGCCTCGCCCGCCACCGGCATCGGCAGCTCGGCGGCGGCCGACTGGACGGTGACCGCGCCCGCGATGACCTCGATGTCGCCGGTGGCCAATTTGGCGTTCACCGCCCCACCCTCGCGGGCAACGACTTCGCCGTTCACCGTGACCACCGACTCGACCCGCAGCGAGTCGAGGATGCGCAGCGCCTCGCTACCGGCGCGGGCAACGATCTGGGTCAGGCCGTAATGATCGCGCAGATCGACGAACAGCACGCCGCCGTGGTCGCGCTTGCGGTGGATCCAGCCGGACAGGCGCACGGTCGAGCCGACGTCGGATGAGCGCAGGTCGGCGCAAGTGTGGGACCGGTAGGCATGCATGTCGATTTGCTGCTCGCTTGGCGTCTTTGATGAGTGTGGAAACGGAGCGCCGCGCTTCGCCCTTCACTCGCCGCTTTGTCAACCCGCACG
>JBDTMX010000087.1:0-6323 GCA_039934055.1 Sphingomicrobium sp.
AAGCTTGGACGCAAGTTTGTCCATATTATGCCGGCGGAGGCGAACAAATAGGAACAGTCAATCACGGGCTGTTCCCACAAGGGGGCGGCCCGGACGAGATCCACCAGACCAGGATCAAAGCCACAAGGGAGAAGAGGGAAGCCCCCTCTCCTCCCTAATTTTTTGTCTTCTCCCGAAACTGTCACGGAGGCCCGCTACAGGCCCCGCGGAGAAGGAGACAGACGATGTTCGCGAGGACTGCGAGATTGTTGCTGCGGCCGGGTTGGGCGGAGGACGCCCCGGCGCTTGCCGCCGCGATCGGCGACGAACGAATCGTCCGCAATCTTGCCATCGCGCCGTGGCCGTACCGCTTGCGTGACGCCGAGGCCTTCCTTGCCCAGCCGCGCGATCCGCTGCTGCCGTCGTTCCTGATCTTTGAACGGACGGATGCGGCACCGCGCCTGCTCGGCTCGTGCGGACTCGGGAGACGGCCATCGGGTGGTGTCGAACTGGGGTATTGGGTGGCCCGCCGGCATTGGGGGTGCGGATATGCGACCGAAGCGTCGCGCGCGCTGCTCGAGATCGCCCGAACGCTGAGGCTGCCGCGACTCCAGGCCTCGCACTTCGTCGATAATCCGGCGTCCGGCCGGGTGCTCGAGAAATTGGGCTTCGAGCCGGTCGGGATCACCGCCCCGCGGGCGAGCTGCGCACGCGGCAGCGACGCTCCGGCACGGCTACTCCGGCTCGAGCTTGAAGGCCTGGATGAGGCGCAATTGGAGGAGCCGATCGCCGCCTGACCCGCTCCCGAGGTTCTCATCGAACGCCGCATCGCCTAAGCGGCGCGCTATGCATTTCCTCGACCAGGCCAAGATTTTCATCCGCTCCGGCGCGGGCGGACCGGGAGCGGTGGGTTTCCGGCGCGAAAAGTACATCGAATATGGCGGCCCCGACGGCGGCGATGGCGGCAAGGGCGGCGACATCATCTTCGAGGCGGTGCCGGGCCTCAATACGCTGATCGACTTTCGCTACACGCAGCATTTCCGGGCACCCCGCGGCAAGGGCGGGTCGGGCTCCAACCGCACCGGCGGCGGCGGCGACGACCTGGTAATCAAGGTCCCGGTCGGCACGCAGGTGTTGGCCGACGACGAGGAACGGACCTTGCTCGCCGATCTGACCGAGGTTGGCCAGACCGTCAGCTTCCTCAAGGGCGGCGACGGCGGCCGCGGCAACGCCAGCTACAAGACCTCGACCAACCGTGCCCCGCGCCAGCACGGCAGCGGTTGGCCGGGCGAGGAAATGTGGGTGTGGCTGCGCCTGAAACTGCTCGCCGACGTCGGGCTGGTCGGCCTGCCCAATGCCGGCAAATCGACCTTCCTCAATGCCACCACCAATGCCGCAGCCAAGGTCGGCGACTATCCGTTCACGACGCTGCGGCCACAATTGGGCGTGGTCCGCCACAAGGGGCGCGAATTCGTCCTCGCCGATATTCCCGGGCTGATCGAAGGCGCGGCGGAAGGCGCCGGCGTCGGTGACCGCTTCCTCGGCCATGTCGAGCGCTGCCGATTGTTGCTGCACCTGGTCGACGCCGCCGGCGACGATCCGATTGATGCGTGGCGGGTGGTGCGCGGGGAATTGGATGCTTATGGCGCCGACCTCGCCGACAAGCCCGAGATTGTCGCCCTGAGCCGCGCCGACCTGGTCGACGCCAAGCAGATGGCCAAGGTCAAGAAGGCGGTCGACAAGGCCAGCGGCGCCGACGCAATGCCCATTTCCGCGCCCACCGGCCAAGGCATCGAAGCGCTGCTCGACCAGATCGTCGAGCGGCTTGGCTCGGTGCAGGCGAAGGAATCCGAAGAGTTGGCCGACGAGGGTTCGTGGTCGCCGCTTTGAAACTGGCGATTACCGGCGGCACCGGCTTCGTCGGTTCGCGGCTGATCGACGCCGCGGTGGCGGAAGGCCACCAGGTACGCGCCCTCACCCGCCGCCCGATGGACCCACTGCCGAACGTCGATTGGGTGAGCGGCGCGCTCGACCAATCGGCAGCGCTCGAGGAGCTGGTCGCCGGCACTGACGCGGTGGTCCACGTCGCGGGGGTGCTGAAGGGCCGGACCGCCGCCGATTTCGACCGCGCCAACGTCGACGGGACTCAGGCGATGCTCAGCGCGGCCAAGGCGGCGGGCGTGAGCCGTTTCGTTCATGTCTCATCGCTCGCCGCGCGCGAGCCGCAGCTGTCGCTCTATGGCGCATCGAAGGCCAGGTCGGAGGCGCTGGTCGCTGGAGCGGGTCTGCGTCACGCGATCGTCCGCCCGCCGGCGGTTTATGGTCCCGGTGACAAGGAGACGCTTGAGCTATTCAAGATGGCCAAGCTCGGCGTCGTGCTGCTCCCGCCGAGAGGGCGGCTGTCGCTAATCCATGTCGACGATTTGGTGCGCCTGCTGCTCGCGCTGGCCGGCCCAAATGCACCGAGCGGGCAGGTCGTCGAGCCCGACGACGGCCGTCCCGGCGGCTGGACTCACAAGGAGCTCGCCCGAGCGCTCGGCAGCGCCGTCGGACGAAGCAACATCAGCCTTTCGGTCCCCTCGGGGCTACTCAAGCTCGCTGCCAAAGCCGACCGGCTGCTGCGCGGCGATAAAGCCAAACTAACCGCCGACCGAGCCGCTTATTTCAGCCACCCCGATTGGGTCGCCGACCCCTCCCGCGCGCCGCCGCCGGATTTGTGGCGACCGCGGATCGCGACCGAGGCCGGCCTTGCCAACACCGCGAAATGGTACCGCGAACAAGGTTGGCTCTGAACCGCCGTTTTTGCGCCCCATTGCGTTGCGAAAGCCTTGGGCCAGCACTACGAGCCGCCACATGACCGATCGCGACGAAACCGAAGCCAAGATCCGGAAGCTGATCGAGCCGTTCAACAAGAAGGGCATCGCGGTGACCGAAGCCACGCGCTTTGCGCAGGATCTCGAGTGGGACAGCCTGACGGTGATGGACTTCGTCGCGTCGGTCGAGGACGAGTTCGACATATTGATCAGCATGAACCGAGCAGCGGAAATCGAAACCGTAGCGCAGCTGATCGACGCTGTCGGCCAGCTTCAGGGCGAGCGGTGAGCGACCTCTTCACGAAGTTCGACCCGATCATCGAGCAGCGCCGGGCCCTGCTCGAGGCTGGAATGACCGACCCGTTCAACCTGGTCATGGAGAAGGTCGAGAGCCCGACTGTCGCGATTTGCAACGGCAAGCGCACGATCCTGCTGGGCACCTACAATTACATGGGCATGACCTTTGACCCGGACGTCATCGCGGCGGGCAAGAAAGCCTTGGACGAGTTCGGCTCGGGGACCACCGGCAGCAGGGTGCTCAACGGCACTTACTCGGGGCATCGCGCGTGCGAGGAGGCGCTGAAAGACTTCTACGCGATGGACCATGCGATGGTCTTTTCGACCGG
The DNA here is from genome assembly GCA_039934055.1 of Sphingomicrobium sp. GTDB lineage: Bacteria > Pseudomonadota > Alphaproteobacteria > Sphingomonadales > Sphingomonadaceae > Sphingomicrobium. Next base: position 3,419 of record JBDTMX010000087.1, read on the forward strand.
ATACCAGGCCAATCTCGGGATCATTTCGACGCTCGCCGGCAAGGAGGACTACATCGTCCTCGACATCGACAGCCACGCGTCGATCTACGATGGGTGCGCGCTGGGCAATGCCCAGATCGTGCCGTTCCGCCACAATGACGTCGAGGCGATGAAAAAGCGCCTCAAACGCATCCCCGAGGGCGCCGGCAAGCTGGTGGTGCTGGAAGGCGTTTACTCGATGATGGGCGATGTCGCTCCGCTGACCGAGATGGTTCGCGTAGCCAAGGAAAATGGCGCGATGGTGCTGGTCGACGAGGCTCACTCGATGGGCTTCATCGGCGAGAATGGCCGCGGCGTCGCCGAAGCCCAGGGGGTGATCGACGACGTCGATTTCATCATCGGGACTTTCTCGAAATCGGTCGGCACGGTCGGCGGTTTCTGCGTATCCAACCATCCCAAATTCGAGATCTTGCGGCTGGTCTGCCGGCCCTACGTGTTCACTGCCTCGCTGCCGCCATCGGTGGTGGCGACCGCAGCGACCTCAATCCGCAAGCTGATGCACTCGGCTGACAAGCGTGCCCATTTGTGGGAGAATTCGAAGCGGCTCCACGCCGGCCTCAAGCAATTGGGCTTCAACCTTGGCACCGACGAGCCGCAGTCGGCGATCATCGCCGTCCTGATGCCCGATCTCGAAGCAGGCGCGGCGATGTGGGAGGCGCTGCTCGACGAAGGTCTCTACGTCAATCTGGCCCGCCCGCCGGCCACGCCCGCCGGGATGACCCTGCTGCGCTGTTCGCTATGTTCCGAGCACAGCAGCGAGCAGGTTGGCGAGATTCTCGGCATGTTCGCTGCTGCAGGACGTGCGACGGGCTGCATCCGTTGAGACCAAACCGCCTTCCACGGTGCGCGAGACAGGTCTAGACTAATGTCATGACGCCGGGGGAGGAACAGCACTTCGATTGGCGCCGCGGAGGTGCGGCAGCCGGCGGATTGATTGCCGCCCTGGTCCTCCTCGCGATGGTCGTCCTCGTTGCCTTTTCCAACGGCGCCCGCGAGCGCGCCCTCGAAGCGGAGCGCCGGGCCTATAATGTTGCACTGGTCGTGCGCAGCGTCGATTCCAGCATGTCGCGCTCGGAAGCGGCGCTCGGCCGGTTCGTTCTCGACGAACAAGTCCGGACCAGCGGCAACATCTATTACAGCCAATGGCGCCTCGCCGGCCGCCAAATCAGCGATCTCGAACGGTTGGTTCGCGACAGCCCTCAACAACGGCAGCGTGTGGCGGAGCTTCGCCAGCTCTATTCCAAACGCAGCGAGGAACTGGCGCTGGCGGCGCGGGCGGCCGCGGCTCAGCAGGGCCAGGGCGGGACGTCCTATTATTACCTGGCCGGCAAGTCGCCGACGGGTCCGGCAGTCATTCGTAAGCTCGACAACATCGCCGCCAGCGAACGGCAGTCGCTTCGCCAGCGCATCGAGCAAAGCCAGATCTTCTCCGCCCAGGCAGACCGCTTTACCGCTTATTTAAGCTGGCTCGGTTTCGTCGTCGGGGCAGGCGCGATCTTCCTCGGCCTGGTGGCGATCCAGGCGGTTCGCCAGAATGCCTCAGCCCGCCGCCAGGCCGAGACCGAATCCGAGCGCGCCGAGGTTCTCGAGCAGGCGGTCGCTGAGCGCACGCAGGAGCTGCAGACGGCCAACGAGGCGCTCAGGGCCGAAGCGGTCGAGCGCCAGCTTGCCGAGGCGCAGCTACGGCAAGTGCAGAAGATGGAAGCGGTCGGCCAATTGACCGGCGGCATCGCCCACGACTTCAACAACATGCTGGCGGTGGTGGTCGGCGGCATCGACCTCGCCCGCCGCCGCCTGAACGGGCCCAAGCGCGAGGTCATGACCCACCTCACCAACGCCATGGAGGGCGCCACGCGCGCCGCCGCGCTGACCCGGCGGCTGCTGTCGTTCGCGCGCTCCGAACCGTTGCTCCCCGAAAAGGTCGACAGCAGCAGCCTCGTCGCCGGCATGTCGGACCTGCTCGACCGGACGCTGGGCGAACGCATCCAGGTGGAAGTTGATCTCGTCCACGATACCTGGCCGAGCTACGTCGACCCGCACCAGCTGGAGAATGCGATCGTCAATCTGGCGGTCAACGCGCGTGATGCGATGGACGGCACCGGAATGATGCGCATCAGCACGTCCAACGTCACCCTTCAGGCCAATGAGGTCGGCGACGTCCGCCCGGGTGAATATGTCCGGATCAGCGTCAGCGACACCGGCTGCGGAATGACCCACGAGGTCCGCGAGCGAGCGTTCGAGCCGTTTTTCACCACCAAGCCGGTCGGCAAGGGCACCGGCCTCGGCCTCAGCCAGATTTTCGGCTTCGCGCACCAGTCGGGCGGCGAAGTCGGCATCGAAAGCGAGCTTGGCAGGGGAACTACGGTTTCCATCTACCTTCCGCGGACCGAGTCGGCTGCTGCGGCCGTACGCTTGCACCCCGCGGTCCAACGCTCGGAAGGCGAAGCGCATATACCCGGAGCGCGCATACTGCTGGTCGAGGACGACCCGCGCGTACGCTCAGCGACGGTCGATGCGCTCGAGGACCTGGATTATGAGCCGGTCGCCTGTGCCAGCGGCGCCGATGCGATCAAGCTGTTCGATAGCGAAGCGTTCGACCTCGTCATCAGCGATGTCATCATGCCCGAAATGACCGGCCCCGAGCTGATCCGCCACCTGAAAGCGACCCACGGCGACTTCGCGGTGCTGTTCGTCACCGGCTACGTCGGCGATGGCGAAACCGACCATCTGGTGGGCTACGAGCTGTTGCGCAAACCGTTCACCGTCAGCGCTCTCGCCAATGCGGTGTCATCGGCCTTGTCGAGGCCGGCTAGCGCACCGCTCCGGACTTCAGGAGGCGCGGCAAGAGGCTGATCGCCGCGAGCAA
>JBDTMX010000088.1:0-10549 GCA_039934055.1 Sphingomicrobium sp.
GCGCCGCCGCCGCGCTCGATTACCGCGACATCCACGTGCCGCCGCAATATCTCAACGGGCAGGCCCAGCTCGCCCGCAATCTCAAGCGCGAAGCCGAGGCGGCGGCGGCGCTGCGGGTGTAAAGGGCTGCGGGCCCGGGGGACTTGTCCTGCCGGCCTCCGGTCGCCTACGGAAGCTAATGACGCGCTCCGACGACATTCCCGCGATCCTCGACCAGCTCAGCCAAATCTATGATTCCTCCACGACCGCGCTGCGCCAGGCACTGGCCGCTTATGTCAGCAGCGGCACGCGCCCCGATCCCGCCGCGCGCGCCGAGGGCTGCTTCGCCTACCCCGAGCTGATCATCAGCTACGAGCCCGGAGCGGAACCGCCGACGCCCGCGCGGGCGTTCGCCAGGCTCAACCAGCCCGGCACCTACACCACCAGCGTCGCCCGGCCGGCATTGATGCGCGAGTATTTGAGGGTCCAGCTCGAGCATCTGGTGCGCGATTACGGGGTCAGCATCGCGGTCGGCCGCTCGGCCAGCGAAATTCCCTACCCCTATGTGCTTGGCGGGGCCGAGATCGAGTTGAGCGAGATCGGCGCCGCCGAGCTGTCGCGCTGGTTCCCGTCGAGCGAGCTGGTCCAGATCGGCGACGAGATTGCCGACGGCGCGTGGGACATGTCGCGGCGCACGGCACGGCCGCTGGCCCTGTTCGACGGCCCCCGCACCGACTTCAGCCTGGCCCGGCTGCAGCATTACACCGGCACTTCGCCCGAGCATTTCCAGCACTTCGTCCTGTTCACCAATTACGCCCGCTACGTCGACGAGTTCGTCGGCTTCGCGGTCGACGAGCTGCGCCGTCCGGACAGCGCGTTCACCGCGCTGGCGGCGCCGGGCGGCTTCTACCGCAAGGGCGAGGTCGACAACGCCGAGGCCGAGATCGCATCCGGCGACTGGCGGCGCCACCAGATGCCGGCCTATCATCTGATGGCCGAAGGCGGCACCGGCATCACTCTGGTCAACATCGGTGTCGGCCCGTCGAACGCCAAGACCATCTGCGACCATATCGCGGTGCTGCGGCCCGAGGTGTGGCTGATGATCGGCCATTGCGGCGGCCTCCGGCCGAGCCAGTCGATCGGCGATTACGTGCTCGCCCACGCCTATTTGCGTGACGACCATCTGCTCGACGATTTGCTGCCGGTGGAAATCCCGCTGCCGGCCATCGCCGAGGTCCAGCAGGCGCTGTTCGACGCGGCAGTCCAAGTTACCGGCGAGGACGAGGACAGCCTCAAGAAACGGCTCCGGACCGGCACCGTGGTGACCACCGACGACCGCAACTGGGAGCTGCGCTACACGCTGTCGGCGCGACGCTTCAACCAGAGCCGGGCGGTGGCGATCGACATGGAATCGGCGACCGTCGCGGCGCAGGGCTACCGCTTCCGGGTGCCCTACGGGACCTTGCTGTGCGTGTCCGACAAGCCGCTGCACGGGGAACTCAAGCTGCCCGGCCAGGCCAATGCATTCTACGACCGCGCGATTAGCCAGCATCTCAGAATCGGCATCGAGGCCCTGCTGCTGCTGAAGCGCGAAGGCGATGCGCTGCACAGCCGCAAATTGCGCAGTTTCGACGAGCCACCCTTCAGGTAAAGCCGTTCCGCTAAGGCGTTTTCGTGACGTCCGTCGTGCGCCCGATGGCCGGGGCCGTTGGGTTGGTTGCCAGCCACGCGTCGAGATCGAGCCCGGCGTCGAATGTGTCGGCGATGGCCGCAATCACCCGGTGCCCGGTCTTGCCCCAGGCCAGCGCCGGCGCCGGGACCGCAATCGCGGCCAGCGCGGCGGCAAACATCGTGCCCCGAACCGTCTGCAGCTTCATGGCTTACTCCTGCCCGGACATGTTGTCGGGCGCCTCTGAACCCGCCTAAGGTCAATTTCATGACTGACCAAGACCTTGTCGAGGCCGCGCGTGAAGCCGCGCTGAATGCCTATGCATCCTATTCCCATTTTTCCGTCGGCTGCGCGATCGAATCGGCGGACGGCGCGGTGGTGACCGGAGTCAATGTCGAGAACGCCTGCTACCGGCTCGGGGTGTGCGCCGAGCAAAGCGCGCTGTCCGCCGCCCAGCTCGCGTTCGGGCTGCAAAACGTCGCCAGGATCGCGGTCGCCGGCGGGCGGATCGAAAGCGGTGCGCTTAAGGGAGACAGCGTCATCACCCCGTGCGGCGGCTGCCGCCAGGCGATCCTCGAGGCCGCCCTGCTGTCCGGCCGCGACGTGACCATCCTGTGCGCGAACGGCGACGGGACCAAGATCGAACGCCACACCGTCGGCAAGCTCATCCCCCACGGCTTTGGGACCGCCAACCTCACAGATGCGGGTTAGGAACCGGAGCCCCCGGATGGGCGGTTGGAGTGGCGGGCGGATATTAGCGAACGCCCGCAAAAGAACCTATCTAGCGGGGCGAACGATTCATTCGTGAGCGACAGGAGGCCCCCGTGCAATCAAGCGCCATCGAGATACTCGATACCCACAGGACCATGGCGATCTCCACCTTGCGCGCTGACGGCTGGCCGCAGACCACCTTTGTCGGTTACGCAAATGAAGGCCTGACTCTCTATTTCCTCATTTTTCGAGACAGCCAGAAGTTGGCCAACATCCGGCGTGACAGGCGCGTATCGCTTGCGGTGGGCGGGGATTCGAAAGACCTCAGCCAACTGACCGCGGTGTATGCAGCGGCGCACGCAAATGAAGTGACGGAGCCCGAAGTACGCGCCCGCGCCTGGCGCCTGCTGGTGACACGGCATCCCAATCTCATCGAGTTTGAAATGCCGGAAAGAACCGACGCAGCATTGATGATGGCGGCATGTCAGCATGTCTCGGTCCTCGATTACCGCAAGGGTCCCGGACATACCGAGGACCTGTCCGTCAGCGATGGAGACACCCCGCCCGCCTACGATACGCGAACCGAGGCCTGGGGCTCGTCCGCGGTGACGCCGGGGCTGCTCGGGCGCAAGAAGGCCTGAACACGCGTGCAATTCCGGGTTCGATTGGTCCAGCGCTTGCGCGCCAAGGCGCGTCCACGGCAGCGAGGCTAGCGCGCCGTCACGTCAGCTTGATCTCGCGCAGCCGCTCCTGGAGGTATTCGTCGGCGGTGATCGGCGGCCATTTGGCCTGCTCGCCGGGCGGCACCGTTCCGGGCAGCGCCTCGATCAGGAAATCCGAGCGGAAGTGGAGGAAGTAAGGCATCGAATAGCGTGACCGGCCGCGGCGCTCGGGCGGCGGGTTGACGACCCGGTGCGTGGTCGAGCGCAACAGGCCGTTGGTCAGCCGCTGCAGCATGTCGCCGATGTTGACCACCAGCGCGCCGGGCGGCGGTGCGATCGGCAGCCAGCGGCCGTCGCGGGTCAGCAGCTCCAATCCGGCTTCCTCGGCGCCGAGCAGCAAGGTGATGGTGTTGATGTCCTCGTGCGCGCCGGCGCGGACATTGCTGCCAGGCTCGCCCTCGATCGGCGGGTAATGGAGCAGCCGCATCACCGAATTGCCATCGCGCACCGTGTCGATGAAATAATCCTCGTCGATCTCGAGAAAGCGCGCGATCGCCTTCAGGATTGCGAGGCCGGCGCGGTCGAAGGCCTCGAACAGTGCGAGGAAGGTGTCCTTGAAGCTCGGCACTTCCGCCGGCCAGACGTTGTCGCCCATGTGGCCGCGGAACGGGTGGCCGGGCGGCAGCTCGCGGCCGACGTGCCAGAATTCCTTGAGATCGTGCGCCGCCGCGCCCTTGGCGGTCTCGATGCCGAACGGCGTGTAGCCGCGCGCGCCGCCGCCGCCGGGGATGAAATAGCTCCGCTTGACCGCCTCGGGCAGCGCGAAGAACGCCTTCGCTTTGTCCTCGGCTTGGGTAATCAGCGCGTCGGGGATGCCGTGGTCGGCGATGATCGCGAAGCCATATTCCTCGAAGCTGCGGCCGAGCTTGTCGGCGAAGGCTTGCGCGTCGCGCGCCGCAACCTTTAGGCTGACGGAAGCGATGTGGTCGGTGGTAACGGTAGCCATGGCGTTGGTTTAAGCCGGAATCAGCAACCCCGCCAGCGCGGCGCTCATCAAATTGGCGAGGCTGCCGGCAATCAGCGCGCGAATGCCCAGGCGAGCGATCACCGGCCGCTGGTTGGGCGCGAGGCCGCCGGTCACCGCCATCTGGATGGCGATCGAGCTGAAATTGGCAAAGCCGCACAAGGCAAAGGTGACGATCGCGCGGGTCCGGTCGCTGATCACGCCGGCGCCCATCTGGCCGAGGTCGATGAAAGCGACAAACTCGTTCAACACCACCTTGGTCCCGAACAGCCCGCCGGCGATTCCGGCCTCGTTCCACGGGATCCCGAGCAGGAACATGATCGGCGCGAAGATGTAGCCGACCAGCCGCTGGAAGCTGAGGTCGGGCACGCCGACCATGTTGCCGAGCCCGCCGAGCAATCCGTTGGCGAGCGCGACCAGCGCGACGAACGCCAGCACCATCGCCCCGACCGCAACCGCGAGCTTGACACCGGTCTGCGCGCCCTGGGCCGCGGCCATGATGATGTTGGCCGGCCGCTCGCCCTCCTCGAAGGTTTCAGCGATGTCGACCTGGTCATCTTCGAGGACGCCGCCTTCCAGCGGCAACTCGCTTTCTCCCGGCGGGTCGTCGGGCATGATGATCTTGGCCATCAGGATGCCGCCTGGCGCGGACATGAAGGCGGCGGCGAGCAAATAAGGCAAATAGCGCTCGCCAAGCAGGCTGGCGTAGGCGGCGAGGATGGTGCCGGCGACCCCGGCCATGCCGACCGTCATCACCGTGAACAGGCGCGAGGGCGGAAGCGCCGCGAGGTAGGGCCGAATGACCAGCGGCGATTCTGACTGGCCGACGAAGATGTTGGCTGCGGCGGAGAGCGATTCGACCCGGCTGATGCCGGTGATCCAGCCGATCGCCCCGCCAACCCAGCGGACGATCCGCTGCATGATGCCGAGATAATAAAGGATCGCGACGATCGAGGCGAAGAAAATGATCACCGGCAGCGCGCCGAGCGCAAAGGTCATCGCCAGCGGGTTCTTGTCGGACGGGCCGAAGAGGAATTCGGTGCCCTTGCTAGCGTAGCCGAGCAGGTTGGCGACCCCGGCCGACATCCACAGGATCGCGGCGCGGCCCCACGGCGTGTAGATCACCAGCACCGCGATCGCAGCCTGGAGCCCGAACGCCGCGGCGACGACGCGCAGCCGGATCGCCTTGCGGTTGGTCGAGATGGCGTAAGCGATCAGCAAAATGACGGCGATCCCGGCGACGCCGAGCAGCTTTTGATTCATATGCTCAAGGCTCCCCGCCCGTTACCAGACCATACCTTGTGCCGCGCTGGCGGCGGCTTCGTCCAGCAGTTTGAGCGCTTCGCCGGGATGGTCGGCGACGAGCAGCTGCGCGCGCCGCTGCGGCGACAGGAAGCCGCTCGCCGTCGCGTGGTCGATGAATGCGATCAGCCCGTCCCAAAAGCCGGCGACGTTCAACAGACACAGCGGCTTGGCGTGATAGCCAAGCGCGTTCCAGCTCCACGCTTCGAACAATTCGTCGAGCGTACCGATGCCGCCCGGCAGCGCCAGAAAGGCGTCGGCGAGATCGGTCATCCGCGCCTTGCGCTCGTGCATGTTGGCGACCCGCTCGAGCTCGGTCAGCCCGAGATGCGCGACCTCGAGGTCGACCAGCGCGTGCGGGATGACGCCATAGACCCGGCCGCCCCGCTCCAGCACACTGTCGGCCATCAATCCCATCAGCCCGAGCCGCCCGCCGCCGTAGACCAAGTCGATGCCATTCACGGCCATCGCCTCGGCGGTCGCCCGGGCGGAGTCGTGGAACGCGGCGTCGCTGCCCGTTGCCGAGCCGCAATAGACCGCCAGGCGACGCAAATTCTTCACAGTCGCACGAGCTCCTTCAAGTCCGCTTCGGGCCGCGCGCCGAAGTGGGATATGACTTCCGCCGCGGCGAGCGAGCCAGCCTCGAGGCAGCGCTCGAGCCCGTGGCCGCGGCAGCGCGCCGCAAGGAAACCCGCCGCGAACAAGTCGCCAGCGCCGGTCGTGTCAACAATCTTCGCGACCGGCGCCGCCGGCACCTCGCTGCGCTGTCCGTGCTCGAGCCCGATCGCGCCGGCCGGCCCACGGGTAACGATCAGCGTCCTGACCTGGGACGACAGTTGCTCGAGCGCCTGCTCGAGGTCCGCGCTTCCGGTCAAATGCAGCGCCTCGTCCTCGTTGGCGAACAGCAAGTCGATGGTGCCGGCGTCGATCATCCCCTGGACGCCCTCGCGCCAGCCGGGGATGCACAGGCTTTCCGACAGAGTGAAGGCGACGCTGCGGCCCGCCAAATGGGCGATCTCGGCGGCGCGGAGCATGGCCGCGCGCGGTTGCTCGGGGCCCCAAAGATAGCCCTCGAGATAGGTCACCGCGGCCGAGCGGATCAGCGCCTCGTCGAGCGAGCCCGGAGACAAGGTGTGGCTGGCCCCGGGGCAGGTGTTCATGGTTCGCTGGGCGTCCGGGGTGACGAGGATCAGGCAGCGGCCGGTCGGCGGCCCGTCTGCCAGCGGCGGCGTGTCGAAGTGAACGCCCAGGGCGCGCATGTCGTGGGTGAAGATCGCCCCCAGCTGGTCGTCGGCGATCTGGCCGATGAAGCCCGCGCTGCCGCCAAGCGCGGCGACCCCGGCCATGCTGTTGGCGGCCGATCCGCCGCTGGTCTCGCGCGCGGTGCCCATCGCCTCGTAGAGCCCGGCGGCCTCGGCCGCGTCGAGCAGGCGCATCGAGCCCTTGGTCAGCCCGCGGCTCGCGATGAACGCGTCGTCGCAGGTCGCGATGACGTCGACGATCGCATCGCCGATGGCCACAATGTCGAGCTTTGGGGGAGTCACGGTTGACGGGCCTAGCCGGGCGCCCGGTTACGGGTCAACGAGCGACTGGTCAAAGGTAAGGGGGCCTTGCAGCCATGGCCAAAGCCGGTACGCCTTGCCCATGACCAGCGAAATCGAAGCGGCCGCAAAGGCGCCCCAACCTCCCATCACCACGCCTACGATCATCTCACCCTCCCTGTTCGCCTTCGCCATTTTTTACGGCGGCATGGTGTGCATCGCCGGGGTCCTCGGCAACAAGCAGGTCGCTTTGGGGCCGCTCGCGGTCGAGGCCGGCATCTTCGCCTTTCTGCTGCTAGTCATCACCTCGAGCGCGGTGGCCGAGCTTCACGGCCGGGCGACCGCCAACCGGCTGGTGCTAATCGGCTTCGTGCCGCTGATCGTCTCGCTGTTGCTGACGCTGCTGGTGCTCGGCACTCCGGCCGCCCGCGCCATGGACCCCGACCGATTGGCGGCATTCGATACGGTGATGGGCGGCACTCCGCGCATCTGGCTCGGCGGAATCCTCGCTTACGGCACCTCGCAGATCCTCAACGTTACCATCTTCAGCAAGTTGAAGGCCCAGGGCGGCCGGCTGTTGTGGCTGCGCTCGGCCGTCGCCAGCGTGCTGAGCCAGATCGTCGACACTCTGATCTTCATCACGGTCGCTTTCTATGGCGTGTTCCCGATCGCCCAGCTGTTGATGGGGCAGATGCTCGCCAAGGTCGTCCTGTCGCTGATCCTGGTCCCGCCCCTGGTCTACGCCTTCGTCGCCATCGGCCGCCGCCTCGACCAGCCCAGCCGGGCCCAAGCTTAGTAGTTGATAATCGGCCGCTGATTTGCTCGAGATCGGCGCTCCGCGGACGGTTTCGTTCACGGTCAACATCGGCCTGTAAGGAGCCAGGAATAGCGCCGGCCCGAGATTTTCGGCGGCGCAGGAATCATGGGGAAAATCATGGGGGGAAGGCCGCGGCCTTCTCCCCATTTTCTTTATCCAGGCTTCAATCCGCACCCGATGCCTGGTCGCGGGGAAGGTCGATCGCCGCCACCAGCCCAGGCGCATTGTCAGTGAATCGCAAGCGTCCGCGGTGGAGGCGGGCCACCGCCGAGACGAGGTTGAGCCCAAGCCCATGGCCAGCCCTGGTCCGGCTGCTCTCAAGCCGGATGAAGCGCTGCGCAATCCGCTCGCGATCGGCGGGCGCGACCCCGGGACCACTATCGGAGACCGAGATCTGGTTCCACTCACCCGAGTCAGTCAGTCGAATGTGGATCTCGGTTCCGGGCGGGGTGTGCCGCTGGGCATTCTCGATGAGGTTGGTCACCGCCTGGGCGATCAGCTCGCGATCCCCGCTCACGGTCAGGCCGGGCTCGATCGACCAGTCCAGCGAGCGGCCCGCCTCGCGTACCGCGGGGGCGTAGCTTTCGGCCAGGTCGGTGACCAGGGCGCTCAAGTCGACCGGCTTGAACAGGCGCCGGATCTTGCCGCTTTCGACTTCGGAGATGCGCAGGATCGCGGCGAACAACGACAGGATGTCGTCAACCCGGGCGATGGCGTCGGCGATGACCTGTTTACGCGTGTCCGCATCGCCTCCGTCCAAGGCGCTTTCTTCGAGGGCGTTGCGCAGGTGGGTCAACGGACTTCGAAGATCATGGGCGACGTCGCCGGAAACCTGGCGGAGATTCTCGAGCAGCCGCTCGATCTCCTCGAGCATGGCATTGAGGACGCGGGCCAGCTGGTCGAACTCGTCGTCGCGGTCGCTGATCGGCATCCGTCGCCGGATATCGCCTTCAATGATCGCTTCCGCTGCAGTACCGATCGCTCTTAGGCGGTGCTGCAGATAGCCTCCGAGGATCAGCGCGGCGCCGATCCCGAGCCCGATCACGACCACGAATCCCGCAGCGAACGTGGCGAGCACTGTGCGGTCGATCCGTTCGATCCATTCGCGATCGGCGGCGACGACCAGCCGGCGATGGTCGGGCAGATCGATGGCCAGCCCGCGCGCGAAGTCGAGCCCTCCAGACCGGTCGACGAACGGGATGTCGCGCATGCCGGCTGCGGGCATCGCGGCGTCGAGCGATCCCATCACGCGGCGGCCGTCCGGCTCGAAAACGGCGTAGTAAAGCTTGGCGCCGCGGCCGAGGCGCTCGCGCTGGGCAATCGCATTGGCAAGTTCGTCTTGTCCGTCGTTGCGGTATTCGAGCAGCAAGGTTTGCGCTTCGTCGGTGATCACCGTGTCGAGCTGGCGCGTGAAAGCGATGTGCATCGCCCAGAAAATCACCGTTGCCAGCAGGACAATGCCGATCGCGATCGCTGCCGAATAGGCAAACGCGATCCGATAGGCGGCGCTGTTCCTGAGCCTCATCGCTTCCTAATCGGCTTCATTGGGCCGCATCCGGTAGCCGACCCCGCGGATGGTCTCTATCAGGTCGGGCCGGCCGCCTTCGTTGAGCTTGGCGCGCATACGGCTGATGTGCGTGTCGACGATGTTGGTCTGGGGGTCGAAATGGAATCCCCACACCCGCTCCAGCAGCATGGTCCGGGTGACGGCGCGTTCGCCATTGCGCAGCAGCTCCTCGAGCAACCGGAACTCGCGCGGCTGAAGAGCGATCGCCTCGCCGTCGCGCCGGACCTCGCGCCGCAGCAGGTCCATCGACAGGGACCCGCATTCGAACCGGGTCGTCGGCGAATGGATCGGGCCGCGGCGGGCCAGCGCGTTGATCCGCGCGGCGAGCTCGGAAAATGCGAATGGCTTGACCAGATAATCGTCGGCGCCCGCGTCAAGGCCTTCGACTCGGTCTTCGATCCGGCCGAGCGCGGTCAAGAGGAGGACAGGAGTTTCGATCTGCGCCGCGCGCAGGCGACGAAGAATCGCGACCCCGTCCATTTCCGGCAGCATCCGGTCGAGTAGCGCGAGATCGAACGGCTCGGTCGTCGCGAGATGCAGCGCATCGATGCCGCTGGTCGCGCGAACGACATTATGGCCGAGTTCGTCGAGCCCTCGCGCGACAAACTCGGCCATTTCAATGTCATCCTCGGCGAGGAGGATTCGCATTGGGTCTCCTTGAAGGTCTAGTCGTGATCGACCTTCCCTTCGGACTTGTTCTCGACAACCTTGCCGGTCATCGCGTCAAGGCCAATTTCCTGGATGTGGCCTTTTTGCTGGATGTCGAACGAATAGCGCCAGCCGCCAGCTTCCTTCTCATACTCGCTTTTGGTGATCTTGCCGGGGGCGAGGCGAAGCGCGGTCTTGCGCGCCTGGGCCATGCTGATCTTCGGCTTGGGCGCGGCAACTTTCGCCGTCGCGGCCGGCTTGGCCGGAGCGGCAACTTTCGCCTGGGCGACGCCGGTCGTGAGCAGTCCGGCGATCAGAAGCGCGGCGGCTTTATGGGTATTGGTCATCGATAACCTCCTGGAGGATTGGTGAGGATCGACCATTTAGGCCACCCGACCTTCGCTCCCGGTTGCCGATTCCTTACGATTTCCCAATCCCGGCGATCTTCATTCCGGGGCAGGGCCGAGTTGTTGCCACAGCTCGACCTTGACGCCGTCGCAATCGAGGATCCAGGCGAAGCGGCCATAATCCTCGTCTTGCCGCCCGACGATCGCGATCCCCTTGGCCGCGAGTTCGACAATCACCGCGTCCAGATCATCGACCCGCAGGTTGATCATGAACGGCTTCTC
>JBDTMX010000089.1:0-5724 GCA_039934055.1 Sphingomicrobium sp.
GCGCGGTCGGCCGCGACCTCCAGTACATCCGCATCAACGGCACGCTGGTCGGCGGCCTGGTCGGCGTGATCCTGCACGCGCTCGATAGGCTCTAGAGCTTAGCCGATTCCCGCCCATTCCAGGCTGCCAGGAAGGTCATCGGCCGCGAAATCGATGTGAAGGACACGGCGAGTCTTCGGGTAACGGGACGCTTTCGACGAGTGCACAATCGCGGTCTTGTAGACCCACACTTCACCCGCGCTCGCTAAGCACGCGATCGCGCCGCGCCGCGCAACTGCCGCCCCAATCTCGCTTTCCTCCTGGCGCCCGAGTTGGTGTGATCCGGGAGCAATCAACAACGGACCATTGTCTTCGCCAACATCGTCTAGGTGGATTCGCGCCGTGATCATCCGCTCGAGGACGGCAAATGGCGGCTCGACGTGCGGCGTCCCCGCCTTCACGGTCCAATTCCCGAAGCCCTGGGTCTCGGCTCGCGCGCGAACGGCGATCGTGCGGTCCTGATGCCAGTCGAGAGCCCAGTTGGTGTCGCGGTTCTTGTCGAAGAGGATCGCCCGGACGGGCCGGGCTGCCGTTCCCAGCAGCGACCGCGCCAGCTGACCGATCGCGCTCGTGCCGCCCACCCACTCGGAAAGCCTGAGATCGCCGTAGATACGCACGCCCGCCTCGCGAGGCCGGTGGGACAGGATTTCCTCGACTCTCGCGATCGACTCGGCACTGAGCAAATTAGGGAACAGCTGTGCCCCATCGGCCGCCAGCGTCAGTGAACACGCTCCCTTGCGCTCCATCTGGCTAGCCGCTGGTGCGGCGCTCGATGGTGGCGCCGACGGCGGAGAGTTTCTCCTCGAGCCGCTCGTAGCCGCGGTCGAGGTGATAGACGCGCAGCACTTCGGTCTCGGCCTCGGCCGCGAGCCCGGCCAGCACCAGGCTCATCGAAGCGCGCAAGTCGGTCGCCATGACCGCCGCACCCGTCAGTTTGTCGACCCCGTGGACCAGCGCCGAACGCCCGCGCACTTCGATGTTGGCGCCCATGCGGCGGAGTTCGGGGACGTGCATGTAGCGGTTCTCGAAGATCGTTTCCTCGAGGAAGCTCTCGCCCTCGGCGAGGCTGAGCATGGCCATGAACTGCGCCTGCATGTCGGTCGGAAAGCCGGGGAACGGCGCGGTGGTCAGCGCCAGCGGCTTCAGCCGGCCGTCGGCGCTGACCTTGATGCCCTTGTCGTGGAACTCGACCATCAGTCCGGCCTGGGCGAGCCCGTTGGTGATCGCCAGCATGTCGTCGGGACGCGCGCCGACGAGGTCGATCGACCCGCCGGTGATGCCCGCGGCGCAGGCGTAGCTGCCGGCCTCGATGCGGTCGGGCATGACTTCGTAGGCGGCACCGTGGAGCCCCTCGACGCCGTCGATGATCAAATGGCTCGAGCCGATGCCCGCGATCTTGCCGCCCATCGCCACCAGCAGGTTGCACAGGTCGATAATCTCGGGCTCGCGGGCGGCGTTGAACAATTGCGAGCGGCCGCGGCAGAGCACCGCCGCCATCAGCGCATTCTCGGTGGCGCCGACCGAAACCACCGGAAAGCTGAAATCGCCGCCCGCCAGGCGCCCTTTCGGCGCCGTTGCCTTGACGTAGCCGGCGGTGAGCTCGATCTCGGCGCCGAGACATTCGAGGGCCTGCAGGTGGAGGTCGATCGGGCGATCGCCGATCGCACATCCGCCGGGCAAAGAGACGGTCGCTTCCCCGGCCCGCGCCAGCATCGGTCCCAAAACGAGGATCGAGGCGCGCATCTTGCGCACCATGTCGTAGGGCGCGACGGTCGAGGCGATCTCGGCCGCGTGAAGCGTCATCCGGCGCCCGATCTCGCCCTTCTTGACGCCTTCGATCATGGTCGAGACGCCGAGCTGGTTGAGCAGATGGCCGAAGCTGTCGACGTCGGCGAGGCGCGGCAGGTTGCCCAGCGTGAGCTTGTCTTCGGTCAGCAGCGCGCAGGGCAGCAGCGCAAGGGCGGCGTTCTTGGCGCCCGAAATCGGGATCTTGCCTTCGAGGCGCTTGCCGCCCTGGATCCAGATGCTATCCACCGCCGCGCTTTAGCGGACGGCGGGGTGGGCGCAAGCGGGCGGCCCTATGCCTTTTCGAGCGTGCACTGGAGCGGGTGCTGGTTCTCGCGAGCGAAATCGATCACCTGGGTGACCTTGGTCTCGGCGACCTCGTAGGTAAACACGCCGCAGATCGCCAGGCCCTGCTGGTGAACCTGGAGCATCACCCGCGTGGCGTCCTCGATGCTCATCGCGAAAAAGCGCTGGAGGACGAGGACTACGAACTCCATCGGCGTGTAGTCGTCGTTGAACATCAGCACCTTGTAGTTCGACGGCTTCTTGGTCCGCGGGCGGGTGCGCGTGGCAACGCCGGTCTCGATATCATCGAGGCCGTCGCCGTCGCCGGGCTCGTTAGCCGTCATGGTCCAGCGCATGCTCATCCAACCCGTGAATATGGCAACCGCTCAACAGGTCGCAAGCGCAAGCGGTCCCGGGACCATGAAAAAGGCGGCCGCGCGCCTTCGATAAAAAAAGGCGGCCGCCCTTGGGGAAGGACGGCCGCCGGCATTACCTGACTTTAGGAGGGGAGAGGGTCAGGCAACGATATTGTTGAGGCTCTGGGCGTTGGCCGTCGCGCGGTTCGACAGCGGCTGGAACGCCTTGCCGGCGAGCTTGACCATCGATTCGGTCAGCTTCGAAGTCTCGGCGACCATGCGGTCGAACGAGGTGCGAGCGAGCTCGCCCTGGAGCTGCACGAACTCGGTCGGCGACTTGGCTTCGGCGAGCGAACGGATCGCATCGGCGGCCTGCTCGGCGCCTTCGCGGCCACGAGCCAGCGCGTCCTGGCTGATCGAGCGGGCGCCTTCGACGGCGACCTTGCCGGCCTCGACGATCGCTTCGACATTGGCCTTGCTGATTTCGGCCAGTTCCTGGGCAACCTTCTGCGACTTCTTGACGGCTTCCTGGCTGCGCTCACCGCTCTCGGCGAACAGCGACTGGAAAGGGTTCGTGCCGGTAAAGGCATCGAAATTGCCGAATACATTGTTGGGGATAAAGTTCATCGTCGGAATCCTCTGATTGAAGGCGGCCGCGGCGGGCTTGCGCGCGGCGGTTTTGGTGGTGCGAGTGGTGCGGCGAGCGGTCTTCGAAGCGCGCGCCTTGCGAGCAACGACGGCCGGCTTGGCCGACTTGGCGGTCTTGGCGGTCTTGCGCTTTGAACGGCGCTTGGTGGCCGCACGAGCACGCTTGGCGGTCTTGGTGGTCTCGGTCGCAACCGTCGCGACGGTGTCGGCGATCGCCTTGGCAACCTTGGCGGGAGCCTCGGCAGCGGCGTCAGCCTGAATCTGGGTCTGGTCGGTCATGTGAATCATTCCTTTGTTTGCTGCATTGCACAATAAGCCTTGTGCTGCGGTATTTCAAGAGAAAAATGGTGCAGTGCACCATAAGCCGTGCAGAAACAGCGACGCTTGACGGCCACGGCTCACCCGAAGCAAGAGCAGACATGGAACAGCCGATCGACGAACAATCCGGGCGCCGCCGCCGTGGCCTGCTGATCGTGCTGTCGTCGCCTTCGGGGGCCGGCAAGTCGACGATCTCGCGCATGCTGCTCGAATCCGACCCTACCATCACCATGTCGATCAGCGCGACGACCCGGCCGAAGCGGCCCGGCGAGCGCGACGACGTCGATTATCATTTCGTCGGCGACAGCGATTTCGACGCGATGATCGCCGCCGGCGACTTTGTCGAATGGGCGCCGGTGTTCGGCCACCGCTACGGCACGCCCAAGGTGCCGGTGAAGGCCGCGCTCAAGGACGGCCGCGACATCCTGTTCGACATCGACTGGCAGGGCACCCAGCAGCTCCACGCCGCGATGGGCGAAGACCTGGTGCGGATCTTCCTGCTGCCGCCGTCGATGGGCGAACTCGAGCGCCGCCTCCACGACCGCGGGACCGATAGCGAAGCGGTCATCGCCCAGCGCATGGAGCGCGCCGCCGGCGAGATCAGCCACTGGGCCGAATATGACTATGTGCTGGTCAATCACGACACGCAGGCGTGCGTCGCCGACGTCCGCGCGATCGTCGCCGCCGAGCGGCTGAAGCGCTCGCGCCAGGCGGGACTTGTGGCGTTCGTCCGCGACCTGGTCGGCGCGCGCGGCGCCGCTTAACCCAGCAAATCGAGGAAGCGCGCGGCGGAGATGAAATCGCGGCGCCGACCGGCCAGCGCCGCCAAAGCTTCGGCGTCCTCCCCCCATTTCTCGATCTGCCAGCGCTCGTCGATGCTAACCGAGTCCCACGCCTGCTCGGCCGTGAGCGGGCCTTCGAGCACCGCCAGTGCGGCGACCAGCGAGCCGCCGATCGTCACCAGCGGCGACAGGCCCGCCAGCCGGAACGGGTCGAGCTCGGCGACCGCATGGGCCAGCCGCTCGACCGTCGCCCGCGGCTGGGCGACGTGGACGATGCCGGTGGTGGTGACGAAATCGACGTCGTAGCGCCGCCGCGCCCAGCCGAGCAGCGCGTCCCAGCTCTCCGCCTGGCGCTCGGCCAGCGCCTGCGGGCCTTCCGCCCGATAACAAGCGAGATCGGCCTCGGCATATGTGGCGAGGCCGGCGGCGAACGCGCCGCGGTCCGGGGCAATGCGGTCGATCGCCGCATTGGCAAGCCCGGTGAGCGGCATCGTCCACGGCGCGACATTGCCCTCGGCGGGCGCCCATTCGTGCGCGATCGCCTCGCCCAGCGCCTCGGTTGGAACTGCCAGCAGCGCTCGGCCCGGGGTGCGCAGCGGCCGCTCATCGAGCCGCACCCCCCATCCCTCGCCCGCCGGCACCGCTTGCGCGACTGACCAGAAGCGCTTCACTCGCCGCGGTCCTCGCGCTCCCACTGCTTCCTGAGGATGCGCGGCGCGAACACCGCGTCGACCAGCCCCATGATGGCGAGGATGATCCCGGCGGTCGGCCAGCCGCCCTCGCGCACCAAATCCGTGTAGGCGATCGCGATCCCGAAAAAGAAGGTGGCGAGGCCGGCGAGGCGCAGGGCGGCAAAGATCAGGAAGCGGCGTTTCCAGACGGCTTCGTCAACCATCGAGATGCTTCCTCGCCTGGGCAATCAGCGGCATGACATCGAGCGGCCGGTCGGCGACCGCGGCCGCTCCGCCGGCGGTGAGCTCCGCCGCGTCGTGATAGCCCCAGCCGGCGCCGATCCCCGTCGCTCCCGCGGCGCGGGCCATGCCCATGTCGAACGAGGTGTCGCCGATCACCACCGTCGTCCCGGGCGCGGCGCCAGCGTCGGCCATCGCCTGCAGCGCCATCGACGGGTGCGGCTTGGACGGGTGGCGGTCGGCGGTCTGGAGCGAGACGAAGCGCCCGGCGATGCCGAGGCTTTCGAGGCAGTGAGCGAGGCCGCGAAGGGACTTGCCGGTGGCGACGCCGAGCAGCCAGCCGTCCGCTTCCAGGAGGTCGAGCAAGTCGGCGATGCCGTCGAACAGCGGCTCCTCGACCCGCCCCTCGACCCGCGCCGCGAAGAAATTCGCCTTGTAGGTCTCGCTCAGCCGAATGTGCTCGTCGCAGCTCGCCTCCGGGACCAGCGCCGCCATCGCCTCGGTGAGGCTGAGGCCGATCACCCGGCGGCACTCGCGCGGCGGCGGCGCGGTCATGCCGTGCGCGGCGAAGGTCTCCGCGACCGCGCGGGTGATCGTCGC
>JBDTMX010000090.1:0-15704 GCA_039934055.1 Sphingomicrobium sp.
CAGCCCTGCTCCTCGGCGAAGCGCTGGTACATGCGCAGCAGATCGCCGGCGAACAGCGCCGCTTCGTCGCCGCCGGTGCCGGCGCGAACCTCGAGCATCGCCGCGCGGTCGTCGGCGGCGTCGCGCGGCAACAGCTTGAGCGCCAGCGCGCGCTCCGCCTCGGGCAGGCGGATGCGAATGTCGGCCGCCTCGTGCTCGGCCATCTCGCGCAGCTCGTGCTCGGCGGTCTGGTCGGCAGCGAGCGCAATCAGAACCTGGAGCTCGGCGCGCAGCCGGCGCACTTCGCGGGCGGCCAGGGCGACCGGCTCGAGCGCCGCATATTCCTTGGACAGGCGGACGAAATCGTCGCGCGCGAGATCCTCCGCCGCCATCGCCGCGGCAAGCTCATGCTTCCTCGCCTCGATCGAGGCGATCCGTTCCGGCGAGATGGTGGTCATGCCTTGAGCGCCTCGGCCAGTCCCCGGAGCGGCACCGCGCGCTGTTCGCCGCTGCCGAGATGCTTGAGCTGCGCCTCGCCGCGGGCGAGTTCGTCGTCGCCGATGATCAGGGCATGGGCCGCGCCCGACGCGCTGGCCCGGCTCATCCGCCGTTTCATGTTGCCGCGAAAGCTCATGTCGGCGGCGATGCCTGCGCGGCGCAGCTCGGCGAGGATGCGTAGTGCCTCGGCTTCCGCGCGTTCTCCGAGCGGTACCAGCACCACGTCCGGCGCTTCCGGCGCTGGCGCGTCGATCATCATCGACAGGCGCTCGATCCCAGCCGCCCAACCGACCGCGGGGGTGGGCGGGCCGCCGAGCGCTTCGATCAGGCCGTCATAGCGGCCGCCGGCGATGACCGTGCCCTGCGAACCCAGGCGGTCGGTGACGAACTCGAACGCGGTGTGGCGGTAATAATCGAGGCCGCGCACGAGGCCCGGGCTGCGCGTCCAGGCGACGCCGGCGGAATCCAATCCGCTGGTGACTTGGGCGAAGAAGTCCGCGGCCTCGGGCGTCAGGTAATCGTCGATCGCGGGCGCCGAGGCGGCGAGCGCGCGGTCCTTCGGGTCCTTGCTGTCGAGGATTCGCAGCGGATTGCGGTCGAGCCGGGCGACGCTGTCTTCGGACAGGCTGGAGCGATGCGCGCCGAAATATTCGACCAGTACGCCGCGCCATGCGTCGCGCGTTACTGGATCGCCGAGCGTGTTGAGTTCGAGCGTGACTCCGTCGGCGATGCCAAGCTCGCGCAGCAACTGGTCGCCGAGGCACAGGATTTCGACGTCGGCGGCGGCTTCGGCGGCGCCGATGACCTCGGCGTCGAGCTGGTGGAACTGGCGGAAGCGGCCTTTTTGCGGACGCTCGTAGCGGAACGCGGGGCCGTGGGTGGCGACCTTCAATGGCGCGTGCTGCTGCCAGCCTTCGGAGAGATACGCGCGGGCGATGCCGGCGGTGAATTCGGGGCGCAGCGTGATCGAATCGCCGCCGCGATCCTCGAACGTGTACATTTCCTTGGAGACGATATCGGTGGTTTCGCCGATCGAGCGGGCGAACACGTCGGTCGGCTCGATGATCGGAACCTCGACCCTGCTGAACCCAAACAAACGCCGCACGCGATCGAACGCAGCCACCACCGCAGCCAGGCGGTCGGCGTCCTCACCCAACAGGCTTTGTGTCCCCCGGACCGGCTGAAGCGTGGTCATTGCACCGCGCTAAAGCACATTTCCACGTGGAGCGGAAAGGCTTAGCTGCCTGGGTTCGGCGCAGCCTGCCTGCGGAAGAAGCTCGGCGGCGGCGAGAACAGCTTGCGGATCGAGATGCTGATCGTTCGACCGAGCGGGTCGAGCAAGTCGGACTGGTAACTGGTCGGTACCAATCCCGCGGCATCGCGCACGCGTGGTTTGGCGTCGAGCATGTTGTGGAGCTCAAGCCGGACCTGCGTGCCGCGCAGCCACGGATGCTTGGCGACGAGGTCGAAGCGCTCGCCGAGATTGGCGAAGAGGCGAAGGTCGAATGTCGCCAGCGGCGAGAAATGGAGATTCCCCGCGACCGCGCTGTCGACGTCGGTCGCGCTCCGCCAATTGCCCGAGAGCCGCGCGCCGAGGCCGTTGTTCGACCAGCCGGCCTGGGCTTCGACCTCGTGGCGCGAGCGCCCACCGGACGATCCCAGCGCGTCGCCGTGGAGGTAATCGAGCTCGGGCAGGCCGGGCCGGATCGTAACCCGGTCGACCAGATTGATGGTGTGGGTCAGCGAGAAGGTCAGCCGGCCGCCCTGGCGCCCGCCGCCGAAACCGCCGCCACCGAATCTTCCGCCGCCGCCACCGCCACGGCCGAAGCCGCCGCGATCCCCGCCGCCACCGCCTTCAGGCGGGGGTCCTCCTTCGGGGGGCGGGCCGCCTTCGGGTGGAGCGCCGCCGGCGGCTGTGCGGCGCGCGCGGAACTGGTCGATCAGCGCTTGCGATGGCCGCGCGGACTTGAGCGGCTTGGTGAAATCGAAACCCCAGCGCAGCGTGTCGCGGCGCGCGCTGTCGAAGTTGACCGGGCGCAGGTCGGCGCTGACCAGTTCGCCCGACGAATCGCGGACGAAGCGCTCGGGAAAGGCGACTTCGAGGGCCGCGCTCGGCCCGGGGAAGCTGGAGATCGGCCGATCGATCGCCGAGTGCACGTAATCGGCGCGCAGCCTGAGATCGAGCTTGGTCGAGGGCTTCCAATTGGCGCCGAGCTTGAACACGTTGCGGCGGTCCGCTTCGAGGTTGGGGTTGCCGCCGGTGATGACGTCGGCGAGCACGGTGTCGCCGCGCGTGAAGTCGAAAATGCGCGTGCCCGGCGTGTCGAGGATCGTGTCGCCCAATTGCGAGACCGACGGCGCGCCTTCCTCGCGGGTCCAGCTGGCGATCAGGTTCACCGGTTGCCGCGGCGACCAGTTGAGGCCGGCGCCGATGGTCGTCAGCGTGCCGAAGTCGGACAGCTGGTTGACCTCGCCATTAGCGTTCAACGTCAGATTGCCGAGCGCACTGAAATCGCGACCGCGGCGCGAGATCGGCAGGTCGAGATTGACCGACGCGTCGCCCTCGGTCCGGCCGAGCGAATTGGCGCTGGTTACCCCGGCGCTACGCCGGCTGCTGTCCTGGTGCAGCGTGCTGGCGCCGACGCGGAAAGTGGCGCTGGCGTCGCCGGCGGGAAGCTTGAACAGCGGCCCGTTGGCGGTCGCATCGAGGTTGCCCGAAGTGCGCGTCGAGCGGGTGCGGTCGCGGCTGATCGCGGACTCATTCGGGTCACTCGAGGTGAGGTTGCGCGCATAGTCGCCGTTGCCGGTCACGGACCAGCGCCATTTGCCCTTGTCCCAGTTGAGCGCCAGCCCGGCGTGGGCGGTGTCGGCCGACGTGTCGCGGACGCGCGGATCGATTTCGCCGACCGGCGTTCCGTCGGCGATGATTGGAAAGCCGAGCAGCGACTGACCTTCGGAATGCTGGAGCTCGCCGTTGACCGTCGCCGAGACGTTGCCGAGCACCTGCCGATTATGGGTGACGGTGGTACGCAGCAGGCGCTGCGACCCGACCAGGGTTCGCGCGGTGCGCGGATCGAGGTCGGTGCCGGGGACCGGCTGGAGCACGATATTGCGCTCGGCTTCGGTCAACGCACTGTTGCCCTCGCCGTGGACATTGATGGTCGTGCGGCTGTTGCTCCCGATCACCAAGCCAGTGACGTCGCCGAGGCCGCTCAGATAGCCACCTTCGGTCGCGGTGCCGGCCTGGACGCGCGCGGCGGTCGAGCGGAAGCGCTGGCGAAGGACGATGTTGACCACCCTTTGGTCTGCCCGATAGCCGTATTTGAGCGCGACCTCCTCGGGCAGGATATCGACCCGCTGGATCGCTTCGGTCGGAATGTCGCGAAGCTCGCGGAAGCCGGAAATGCGCTGGCCGTTCAACAGCAGGACCGGCTGCTCGCCGCCGCGGCCGCGGGCGCTGCCGATCTGCGGCGCAAGCGCGTCGAGCAGCTCGGTGATATTGGTCGCACCGGTCGCCCGGACATCGCGGCCGGTGAGCGTGTTCTCCGGCGGGATGTCGCCAATCACCGAACCGCGCGGACGCTGGCCGGTGACGACGATGTCCGCCGTATCTTCGTCGCTAAGGTCATCGATTGCGGTCGGGGCCGCGGCCGACGGCGCGGTCGCGGGGGCAGCCGGTTGCGTGTCCTGGGCAAGCGCCGGCGCCGCGATGGGAATGGCGAGCGCGGTCGCGGCCCAAAGAGTACAGCGCAGTGTGCGGCGTGAAGGAAATGCGGTCATGGCGCTCGCTAGTTGGGATGGTGACGTGAACAGGCGCTGACAACGTCCGCGGCTTCGACAAAGTGCCGCCCGACACCGACCAATGGACGATTTGGCGAGGCGCGCTAGGCGGTTAGCCGCAGTCCGGCGATCGCGGCGACGATGACCAGAATGAGCATGGCGCGGACCATGCTCGCGGGCTCTCCGAACCACAGCATGCCGACCGCCACGGTGCCGATCGCACCGATGCCGCCCCATACCGCGTAAGCCGTGCCCATCGGGATCGAACGTGAAGCCAGCTCGAGCAGCGCCATGCTGATCGCCACCGAAACCAGGAATGCCATCGTCCATGGCAGGTTGCGGAAACCATCGACGAACCTGAGCGAGGTGGTGAAGCCGACTTCGAACAGGCCGCCGACGATCAGCCACAACCAGGCCATGACGCTCCTTTCACTGGACGGGACGGCAACGCGCACTAACCTGCATGGCAATGGCTGAACGGCGAAGCATCGGCAACATCGTCGCACCGTGGCGCTTCCTGGCGTTCCTAGCGGCCTTTATCGTTGCCGTTCCTCTAGCCTACAGCCGGCTGCACAACCCGGCGCTTAGCCTGATGGCCGGATTCGATGCCGCGGCGTTGCTGTTCCTGCTGATCGTAGCGCCGCTGATCCATTCGCGGGATTCCAACCTGGTCCGCGAGCATGCCAAGCAGAATGACGCCAACCGGGGCGGACTCATCATCCTCACCGGAATCGTCATGATGGTGCTGCTCGCGGCAGTCGGCGCGGAAACCATGGACAGCAGGCCGGAGCCGCTGACCAAGGCCCTGGTCATCAGCACCCTGTTGCTGGCGTGGCTGTTCAGCAATGTGGTCTGTGCATTCCACTACACCCATCTCGCCTATCGCAGCGGGACGAAGGCGGCCGATTCGGGGATCAACTTTCCGGGAACTTCGAAGCCCGTCTATTGGGATTTCATCTATTTTGCCTTCACCATCGGGATGACGTTCCAGACGTCGGATGCGACGATCAGCGATGCCGGCATTCGCCGCTTCGTCACCATGCATGCGTTTGGGGCCTTCGTCTTCAACATCGGCGTGCTCGCCTTCACCATCAACGTGCTTGGATCGCACTAAGCGGCGACTTCCATCTCGGGCGCGGCGTCATTGGGCTCGCGCCGCGCCGCGACCAGGCAACCGCCGACGATCAGCACCGCGCCGGCCAGCGTGTAGAGCGACACCGGCTCGCGGAACACCAGCCAGCCCAAGGCGGCCGCCCACAGGAACCCGGTATATTCGGTGACCGAGAGATAGCCCGCCTCGGCCCGGGCATAAGCGAACGAAAACAACAGCACGCCTGAGAAAGACATCAGCGCGGCGACGATGATCCAGCCCCATTCGCCGCCGGGCCAGGCCGGCACCCCGAGGAACGGCACCGACGCCACCAGCAAGGCCGTGACGGTGAGGCTCTGGAAGAAACTGATCTCGAGCGGTTTGGCGGCCAGCGCCTGATGGCGCATCAGCACGATATTGCCGGCGTAGCAGATCGCCGAGCCGAGCACGGCCAGGCTGCCGACCAGCACCCCGGGCCCAAGCTCGGCGCGCAATTGGCCGAGAACGATGACGATCACCCCGGCGAAGGCGGCGACCGAGCCGATGATCGAGCGCGGGCCGATTCGTTCATCGAGGAACACCGCTGCGAGGACCAGCGCGATCAGCGGCGAAATGAAGGTCAGCGCGATCGCCTGGGCCATCGGGATGCGGCCGAGGCCCCAAAAGAACAACAAGCCCATCGCCGTTACGAGCACGCCGCGTCCGACATGAATCTTGAGCGTCGCCCGGCTCGGCCACGGCAGGCGCCGCGGCAAATAGAAAGCGGCGGCGAGCCCGAGGCTGACCAAGGCGCGCCAGACGCTAACCGCGTAGAGGCCGATGGCCAGCACCAATGCTTTCATCACCGCGTCCATCGCCGATAGCACCCCGACCGCGGCGAGCGCGACGAGAAAGGCCTGGACGGGATGCTGGGCGACACGGTTCACGCGCCGCGCTTAGCAGGCTAGTCGCCGACGTCGAGTGATGCGGTGCTGGTCGGTGGCGGCGAAGCGTCGATCAGGAGCGGCGGATCGGACTGCGAAGATGCGACATGATCGGCGAACGCACCGCCCAGAATCAGAATCAGCAACAGCTTTGCCATGGCGCATTGGTGCGCCTGGAAGGTGAAGAAACCCTAAACTTGGGCGGCGGCGTGGAGCGTTTCGGCGCGGTCTGCCGCGGCTTCGATTTCCGCCGCTTTGGCCTCGACCAAATGGACGATGTGATCGATCATCTGCTCATCGCGAATGTGGTGGTCGGTGACGCCCGACAGATAGACCATGTGGGTGCCGTTGCCGCCGCCGGTGATGCCGATGTCGGTCTCGCGCGCCTCGCCGGGTCCGTTGACGACGCAGCCCAGCACCGACAGCGACATCGGCGTGCGGATGTGCTGCAACCGCTCCTCCAAGGCCTCGACCGTGCGGATGACGTCGAAGCCCTGGCGCGCGCAGCTCGGGCAGGAGACAACGCGGACGCCGCGGTTGCGGATGCCGAGGCTTTTCAGCAGCTCGTAGCCGACGCGGACCTCTTCTTCCGGCTCGGCCGAGAGCGAGACTCGGATGGTGTCGCCGATCCCGGCCCACAGCAAAGCGCCCATGCCGATCGAGGATTTGACGGTGCCGCCGATCAGCCCGCCCGCTTCGGTAATGCCGAGGTGCAGCGGGCAATCGACCTGGTCGGCGAGCTGCTGGTAGGCGGCGACGGCGAGGAACAGGTCCGACGCCTTTACCGCTACCTTGTAGTCGCGAAAGCCGTGGTCCTCGAGAATGCGGATGTGGTCCATCGCGCTTTCGACCAAAGCTTCGGGGCAGGGCTCGGCATATTTCTCGAGCAAATCTTTCTCGAGACTGCCGGCGTTGACCCCGATGCGAATCGCGCAGCCGTTGGAGCGGGCGGCGGCGATGACTTCCTTGACCCTTTGCTCCGAGCCGATGTTGCCCGGGTTGATGCGCAGGCAGGCGGCACCGGCGTCGGCCGCCTCGAGCGCGCGCTTGTAGTGGAAGTGGATGTCGGCGACGATCGGCACGCTGGCGGCGCGGACGATTTCCTTGAGCGCGGCGGTGCTTTCGACGTCGGGGCAGGAGACGCGGATGATGTCCGCGCCGGCCTCCTCGCAGCGGCGGATCTGGTCGATCGTGGCTTTGGCATCGCTGGTCGGCGTGTTGGTCATCGTCTGGACGGTGACCGGCGCGTCGCCGCCGACGGCGACGTTGCCGACCATGATCTGGCGCGACTTGCGCCGCACGATATCTCGCCAGGGACGGATGGAGGACATGGCCGGCGATATAGGCGCTCGGGCGACGCCAAGCAAAGCCGCGTCTGCAATCGAAGGGTTAGTCGGGGTCCCCCCAGCGCCAGCGCCAGCCACCCCGCGTGGTTCGCGCGGCTATGAGGGTGAACAGCAGCGCCAGCGTCACGACGATGCTGAAGTAGCCGATCCAGGAGAATGGAAGCAGCCGCGCGGCGAGGATTATCAGCAGGATGAAGCCAATCGTCAGCGCCCAGCCCTGCCAGGCGATCGGCATGCCCGCGCCGTAGCCGTAGCGCTTCGGTGCAAACCATTCGGGTCCGTCGCTCATTTGTCCTCCTTGCGGGGCCGCCCGCGCTTTCTCGGCACGGATGCCTTGAGCTTCACGCCGCGTTCCTTGAGTGCTTCGCGCAGCAGGCATTCGGCCTGGGCGTTGACGCTCCGCAACTCGGCGGCGGCGCAGCGTTCGACCGCGCTCCACAAAGCTGCGTCCACCCTGAGCGGATAGACTTTCCGACCCGCGCCGCCTTTCATCTATCTGGCCACCATCGACCTACTGGTAGAGCGATCCGGCGTTGACAACCGGCTGGGTGTCGCGCTCGCCGCACAGCACGACCATCAGGTTGGAGACCATCGTCGCGCGGCGCTCGTCATCCAACTCGACGACGTTCTTCTCGCTGAGCATGGCGAGCGCCATCTCGACCATTCCGACCGCGCCCTCGACCAGCGTCTTGCGCGCCGCGACCACGGCTTGCGCCTGCTGGCGGCGGAGCATCGCACCGGCGATCTCCTGCGCGTAGGCCAAATGGGTGAAGCCGCATTCGTCGACCGTGATGCCGGCGACCGCGAGCCGCGCCTGGAGCTCGCCGCGAAGCTCGACCCCGACCTGGTCGTGGTTGCCGCGCAGAGTGATCTCAAGATGTTCGAAATCGTCGTACGGGTAGCGCGAGCCGATGATCCGGATCGCCGCTTCGACCTGGACCCGGACAAAGGTCTGATAGTCGTCCACGTCGAACAGGGCCTGGGCGGTATCGACCACGCGCCACACGATCTGCGCCGCCATCTCGATCGGGTTGCCGCGCAAGTCGTTGACCTTGATCTTGTCGGAAATGAAGTTGTTGGCGCGGACCGACAACTTCTTCTTGCCCATCCACGGCCAGGTCCAGCGCAAGCCGGTGACGCGGTCGGTGCCGCGATAGTCACCGAACAAGGTGATCGCGACCGCCTGGTTGGGTTGCAGCATATAGAAGCCCGGGGCGATCAGGATCAGCAGCAGCGGCCCGAAGATCACCGCCGCTACCGGCAGCCAGCCGGCGGAATTGTTGCTGAGGTTGTAGACACCGGCGATTTCCATCGCGACGATCAGCACCAGCGCGATCAGCATCGCATAGCCGCTCATGGTCGCTGCCGGCCGCTCGCGGCTCGACGTCAAAGCAATCACGTCACCCTTTGCCACATCTTCCTCCTTTAATTTGATATCATAATAATATCATCCGGCGGTAATCGTCAACTGGAATCGGCGCGGACCAGCGGCTATGCCCGCGCGCATGGCAGGCAAATGGCGATTGGTGATCCACGGCGGCGCCGGAGCGATGGGTGTGGCGGACATGGACCGCGAGCGCGAGTCGAGCGCGCTGGCCGGACTCGACGAGGCGCTTGGTGCGGGCGCGGCGATTCTCGGTGCAAACGGAAGCGCGCTCGACGCGGTCGAAGCCGGGGCGCGCGTGCTAGAAGACAATTCGTGCTTCAACGCCGGGCGCGGCAGCGTGCTCGCCCACGACGGCCACATCGAACTCGACGCGGCGCTGATGGACGGCCGCACCCGCCGCGCCGGAGCGGTCGCCGGGGTGCGCACGACGCGCGCCCCGATCAGCCTGGCCCGGCACCTGCTGGAGCACGGCCCGCACGTCTTCCTGGCGGCAGAAGGGGCGGATGAATTCGCCCGAAAAATTGGCCTGGAGCAGGTCGACAACGGATGGTTCGAGATCCCCGAGCGGCGGCGTCAACTCGACGAATTGCTCGCTGGCGGCGGGTTCGACGACCAGATGAAATACGGCACCATCGGCGCGGTCGCGGTCGACGCGGACGGCCATGTCGCCGCCGCGACCTCAACCGGCGGGCTGACCGCCAAGCGCTGGGGGCGGATCGGCGATTCGCCGCTGATCGGCGCCGGCACCTATGCCGACGACCGCGCCGCAGCGATTTCCGCGACCGGCTCGGGCGAGTATTTCATCCGCGCCGTTGCCGCCCACGAAGTCGCGGCGCGAGTGCGAATCGGCGGCGAGCCGCTGCAGCAAGCGCTCGATGCGGTGCTCGCCGACATCAAGAGACTCGGCGGCACCGGCGGAATGATCGCGGTCGCGCCGTCGGGTGAAGCGGCATGGGGCTTCACCACCCCGGCGATGTACCGCGGCCTCGCCGACGCCGAGGGCCGCAGGGTCGCGGTCTATGCCGACGACGACGAATGATAGGGCAGCGCCTGGCGCTCCCACTCGGCCTGGCTCGCGATCGCCGGCCGCTCGCCTTCGAGATAGGTCGCGACCGCGCGCCGAAGGCCGGGGTCGGCGAGGAAATGGGCCGAGCGCGAGATCACCGGCTCGTAGCCGCGGGCCAGTTTGTGCTCACCCTGCGCGCCGGCCTGGACCGACGCCAGCCCACGTTCGATCGCCCACTCGATCGCCTGGTAATAAGACAGCTCGAAATGGAGGAACGGTACGTCGTCGAGGGTACCCCAATAGCGGCCATAAAGCGTGTCCGAACCAATGAAATTGAGCGCCCCGGCAATCGGCGATCCGTCGCGGTAGGCGAGGAACAGCAAGATGCGGCCGCCCATCGTCTCGCCGATGAGGTCGAAGAAGGCGCGGGTCAAATAAGGGTGTCCCCATTTGCGGGCTCCGGTGTCCTGGTAGAAGGCCCACATCGCGTCCCATTCGGCGGCGCCGATTTCGCTGCCCGTTAACGCCGCGAATTCCAGCCCGTCGCGGGCCGCGGCGCGCTCCTTGCGGATTGCCTTGCGCTTGCGGCTGGTCAGCGCGGCGAGAAACTCGTCGAAGTCGCCATAGCCACGGTTGAGCCAATGGTACTGGATGCCGTGGCGGATGAGCCAGCCGCGGTGTTCGCACTCGGCAGCGCCGGCGTCATCGATGAAGGTGATGTGGGCGGAGGACAGTCCGTTCTGCACGGTCACCGCTTCTGCGGCGCCGAGCAATTGCTGCGGGAAGTGCCCGAGCAGCCGCGGTCCCGGGACGGGCGTGAACGGGACCGCGAGTTGCAGCTTGGAATAATAGCGCCCGCCGGCACGCTCGTAGGCATCCGCCCAGCCGTGATCGAACACATATTCGCCCTGGCTGTGGCTCTTGAGATAGGCCGGGGCGGCGCCAACCAGGGCGCCCGTTTCATCCTCGATCGTGATCGGCGCCGGAGACCAGCCGGTGCCCAGTCCGACGCTGCCTGATTGCTCGAGCGCACTCAGGAACGCGTGGCTAAGAAACGGGTCGCCGCCGGCCAGCCGGTCCCAGGCGTCCGGCTCGATTGCGGCAACGCCGGGAGCGAGGCGCGCGATCAGCTCGGTTTCACGGTCGGCCATCGGCTTCCCAAATGAGGACATCGGCGTGAACCGATGCTTGCTCACGCTCGGTCGGCGTTCGGATCGTCCAGCTGTAGATCGGCATCCGGCGCCGGGCGCGGACGACCCAGGGCAAGCCGAGGGCCGCGCGATTGACGGCAATGAATTGTGGTGCGGTGATGACAAGGATGAGCCACCGCTTCATCCACGACAAATCCTCGCCGATTACGAATCCTCGACGAATGTGTGGCGCGTTTCTTCGAAACCAGCGCAACACCTTCGGATCGAAGCTCATGATACCAATCGCGCCCGATCTGGGCGATAGATCGGCGCGAACTTCGGCACAAAGCTTGGCCGCATTTCCCTTGCGGGTCTTCAACTCAAGCAGCAGCGGAACCTGCCCGTCAACCAACTCAAGTACGCGCCATAAGGCTGGCAAATACTCATTCGTGCCGCCCAGGCGCTGACCAGTTAGCAATGCCGAGGCTGTTCGCTCGACGTCTAGAGCAACATCGCAAATGCGTTTCAGGTTGCCGTCGTGAAAGACGACTGCGGACCCATCGCCCGAAAGCCGTACATCGCATTCGATACCCGCTTCTCGATCGAGCGCCGCCTGGAATGCCGCCAGGCTGTTTTCTGGAACGCCAACGCCGTGCAGTCCGCGGTGGGCAAAGCCCGCGGGGCCGGGATCGAGCGGATCAAGCTTTGACGGCGACGATCGCATCGACCTCGACAGCAACGCCCAGCGGCAGGACGGCGACTCCCACGGCGCTGCGGGCGTGGCGGCCCGGTTCGCCGAACACTTCCTGCATCAGCTCCGAGGCGCCGTTGGCGACCTTGGGCTGGTCGGTGAACGCCGGCGCGGAATTGACGAACACGCCCAATTTCACGACCCGTTCAACCCGGTCGAGCGAGCCCAAGGCCGCCTTGATCTGCGCCAGCAACATCACTCCGCAGCGCCGGGCCGCCGCGATGCCGCCGTCGAGGTCGATATCCTCGCCAAGCCGGCCCGTGATCAGGCTGCCGTCCTCTGCAAAGCTGATCTGGCCCGAGATATGGAGCAAGCCGCCAATCTCTACCGCCGGGACGTAGGCGGCCACCGGGGCGGCGGGTTGGGGAAGGGTGATGCCGAGCTCGGCAAGGCGCTGGTCAATGCTCATCGCTGCGGCCTCAACACCGATGACCCGGTCCGGTCAAGCCTCGCGCGTGACGGTGAAGCCGGCGAAGCTCTGGCTAACCGGCATCAGCTCGATGGTGTTGATGTTGAGGTGCGGGGGCAGGTTGGCGATCCACCAGATGGTCTCGGCGAGGTCGTCCGCGGTCATCGGGTTCATGTCGGCGTAGAGCTTGTCCGACGCTTGCTGGTCGCCGCCGGTGCGGACCAGCGTGAACTCGGTCTCGGCCATGCCGGGCTCGATCGAAGTGACTCGCACGCCGGTGCCGGCGAGGTCGCAGCGCAGGTCGAGCGAGAATTGGCGGACGAACGCCTTGCTGGCGCCGTAAACCGCCCCGCCGCGGTAGGGGTAGGTCGCGGCCACCGAGGACAGGTTGATCACTGCGCCCTGGCGCTCGATCAGCCTGGGCAGCAGCGCGCGGGTCAGCGCCACGAGCCCGGTGATGTTGGTCTCGATGGTGTTGAACAGCGGATCGAGCGCGGCATCCTGCATCGGGTCCATCGGCGGCGCGAGCCCGGCATTGTTGAGCAACAGGTCGATCTCGCCCCATGGCGGTGACAGTTGGGCCAGTTGAGCGCCCGCACCGGAATCGCGGACATCGAGCTCGAGCGGCAGGCACGCCTCGCCGAGTTCGTCGGCGAGGGCCCGCAGCCGGTCGCCGCGGCGGCCGGTCGCGATCACCCGCCAGCCGCCGTGGGCAAAGCGCCGCGCCGAGGCCGCGCCGATGCCCGAGGTCGCGCCGGTGATGAGGATGGTGCTGGTCATGGCTGTCCTTCAAATTTGTCGAGGATCCACTCGCATGCGCCCGGCCATTGGTCGATCCTGGCATGCGCATCCGGTGCCGGCGGCACTGCCCCGGCGAGCCGCGGCTCGGCCACCATGTGCAGCCGCCAAACTTCCGGCGCATGCTTGGCGACCGATGCGTGGTGGACCGCGAGGTCGTCGATGAACACCGCGCTAGCGGGTGCGTGCCGCTCGACGATCTGTTTCACGGGGCGACCCTTGCCACCCTGGTTGCAGACGATTTCGTGGCGGATGCCGTGGCCGGCGAGCTGCTCGACTCGCCAGCCGTGCGCCTCGTCGCCGAGGTTGGTCAGGATGACGATGTCGGCAATTTCGCCGATGCGGGCCAGCGCCTCGAGCGCGCCCGGAACCAGGGTCTGGCGGTGCATCTGGCCGCGGAAGAAGTTGTCGAGCAGCGACCAGATGTGGTCGACCGGCACGACTGCCCCCGTTCGCCGGTCAGTCAGCGCGTCGGCGAACTGGCCGCTTTCGATGTCGAAGTGCACATCATGTTCCTCGCCGAGCCAGTCGGCGAAATGCGCGACCATGTGCAACAGCACCTCGTCGCAGTCGGTGATCAGCAGCGGTCTCGTCATGCCTCGAGCTCGCGGCGCGCGGCGACCAGCGCTTCGGGCTTGACGCCGATCTCCCCGGCGATCGCGATCAGGTCGGGCTCGTGCGCTTCGAGGAAGCGCAAAAGCGCTGCGAGCACGCGCCGGTCGCCGGCGCTATGTCTCAATTCGGGAGGGTCGATTCCGCTCAAGGATATAAAGCGTTCCGCGAGCCGTTGATCAGCGATCGTCGCAGCGAGCGCGAGGAGCGCCAGCGCGGCAGAGTCATTTGTCGTCGCGTCGCTCATGGCTTACGGTCGCTGGGTGCTCGCGGATGGGGAGGTTGTTTGGCCAAGATCCTGATCGTCGAGGACAACGCCCTCAACATCAAGCTGTTCTGCGACCTGCTCGCCGCGCACGGACATCAGCCGCAAGCGGTGACCGACAGCCGGCTGGCGCTGGATTCGGCGCGCACCTTCGGTCCCGACCTGGTGATCACCGACATCCAGCTGCCGCACGTCAGCGGGCTCGAGCTGATTCGTATGCTGCGCGCCGACAAGGACCTTCACAACGTGCCGATCATGGCGGTCACCGCCTACGCTGCCCAAGGCGATGAGGAACGGATCCGCAGCGCGGGCGCGCAATCCTATGTCTCGAAGCCGATCTCGGTGGTGAAGTTCGCCGCCACGGTCGACGAGCTGCTCGCGCCGCACGGAGCAAGCAGTGACATGGCGAAGAACAATGATCCGAAAAGCCGGGGGAACGACGAGACCGAAGAACCGGGGACCCAGGACGCCGGCGGCGACGAAGACTCTACTTGATCTTCGTTTCCTTGAAATCGACATGCTTGCGCACGCGCGGGTCGTACTTCTTGAAAACCAGCTTCTCGGTCTGGTTGCGCGGGTTCTTCTTGGTCACGTAGAAAAAGCCGGTGTCGGCGGAGCTGACGAGCTTGATCTTGACGGTTGCCGGCTTGGCCATGGCGTGTCCCACTAGCTAAAAATAAGAAAAGCGGCCCGCGCGCGGCGCCGCTCGATCGGCGCGCTCATTGGCTTGAGCGGCCGTTTTTGTCAAGCTGACACGCAGCTGACATGCTCCTGTAACCCGGCTTTAACCTTGATGCGCCACCCTCACCGGGACAGGGAGGGCAAGGCCCCATGGCAAGTGATCCGCTGGCGCTCGTCCGAGGACAGATCGGGCTGCGCATCGCCGAGATCCAGGAGCGCGGGCCACTATTGTCCCCGCTCGACCTCTACGCCCGCATGGACGCGATCCGCCAGATGGCCGCCGAGCATGGCATGGTCGCGCTGGAAGGCCTCGCCCGCTGCACCGCGCAATGGGCTCTGCTGCCCGGGCACCGGGTGGCGATGCGCTCGTGCCTCGAGCATATCGATGAAGCACTCGACAGCCGCTCAAGCAACGACTGCACGACGATCCTCGCGGCGCTGGCGGTGCGGCTGCACTAAGCAAGTTTCTCGGCATCGCACTCCGATAGCAATGGTGACTTGAAGCCTCGCCCGCTCGCGCTACGGTCGGCCGGGAGAGGGATACCGATGAAGAAAACTATTCTCGCCGCCGTTGCTTCGCTGCTGCTCGCCGGCACCGCGCATGCCGAAACCTTCGCGATCCAGGCCGGACGGCTGATCGTCGACGCGTCGCAACCCGAGCGCGGCGCATCCACGGTCATCGTCGAGAACGGCCGCGTCGCGCGAATCGAAAGCGGCTTCACCGCGCCCGACGGCGCGACCGTTGTGGACGAGCGTGGCCGCACGGTCATGCCCGGCATGACCGATGTTCACGTCCATTTGACCTATAACAGCGGCGAGCCCTGGTACGCGGCCTACACCCAGAAATATTCGAACAGTTATGCGGCGACGATCGGCCTGACCCATGCGCTCGAAATGGCCCGCGCGGGATTCACCACCGTGCGCGACCTTGGCGCCGATACGAGCGCGGTTATCGCGGTTCGCGATGCCGTTGCCGAAGGCCGCTTCCCGGGCCCGCGAATCCGCGTCTCCGGAGCGCCGCTGTCGATCATCGGTGGCCATGCCGATGC